>JBBRBE010000191.1:0-11429 GCA_038206175.1 Chloroflexia bacterium | reverse complement strand
AAAAACCAAAAAGAGAAAAGAGTCGTGACAAGAGCGAAGCGGTCCCACCCAGACCCATCCCGAACCTGGCAGTGAAACGCTTCAGCGCTGACAATAGTAAGCCCGCAGGGGTTTGTGAAGATAGGCCGTTGCGGCTTTTTTCTTTTTATACTCTTACCCCTTTTCTATCCCTATCCCCGGTACTCCTACCAACTCCTATTTCTATCCTGGCATCTGCTTTTCAACCTGCCTATATCCTTTCTCCCACCCTTATACTGAATATACCGAATTTATTCGAGGGTTAGAAACTTTTACGCCGGTGGGCCTGGTATTAGTCGTCCCAAACCTGGGCCTTGTCATAAAAATCGCGGCTCTGAATAGGTACGACGCAGAAAAGATTGTTGGAGGGGTCTCGCATCACCCACCAGCTTTCAATTTGGGCCTCGCGCTGCGCTCCTAACCCTTCCAGTCGCGTCACTTCGGCTTCAACATTATCCGTCTCGATGTCGAGGTGAATACGGCTAGTATCGTTAACCTGCTGGAGTTCCAACAGCAGATCGCCCACTCGACCTTGCAGCAGCACATACGGATCGCTATCGTCCGAGGCTGGCAGAGGCGGCATACCGAGAGCCTCACTCCAAAAATGTACACTGGCCTCCATTGTATCCGGGCTGCAATCCAACATAATCAATTGTAATCGGCTGCGATGCACAGGTTTAGCTCCTTTTATTACTGTTATTTAAGCTCAAAAGGCCGCTACTTACGTTTTGCAAGTAGCGGCCCTTTTTTAGCGGAGAGAGATTTTTGGAGAGTTAACCGCGATTAGGTCGGTCAATGTTACCGCGCTTCAAGAGCGACATCTGGGTTGTCTTATCAAATAGGTGCAGGTGTTCGGCGTCGAAAGCGACCCGGATGTTGTCGTTTGGATGCACCCGCGTCTTCGAGGCTACCCGCGCCTGGAAAGAGTGCTTGCCAGTCGCCAGGTAAAGATAAACCTCACTACCCATCGGTTCCACCACTTCGACGGTTGCATCAACCGTGTTACCTTCGTTAGCAACCTCGGCGTATTGAGCATCGTTGATATGCTCAGGCCGGATGCCGAAGACCACTTCCTGGTTCAGGCTGCTCTGCAAATCCTTGCGGAACATATCAGGCACGCGCAACTTGAACGCCCCAGCGTCCAGGTACATAGTATCGGCCCCGCCCGTCAGCACGGCATCGAAGAAATTCATCGGCGGCGAACCGATAAACCCGGCCACGAACATATTCTCTGGATGGTCGTAGAGTTCTTGCGGGCTGTTTGGCTCCTGCTGCAAGATACCATCCTTGAGAACCACGATCCGGTCGGCCATGGTCAAAGCTTCGGTCTGGTCGTGGGTTACATAAATTACGGTCGTCTGCAAACGCTGATGGAGCTTAGAAATCTGAGTCCGCGTCTGCACCCGCAGTTTGGCATCCAGGTTCGAGAGTGGCTCGTCCATCAAGAAGACCTTCGGTTCGCGCACGATAGCCCGACCGAGTGCGACGCGCTGACGCTGACCACCGCTAAGTTGTTTAGGCTTGCGGTCGAGCAAGTGACCGATCTCCAGAATCTGGGCCGCTTCCTGCACGCGCTTTTTGATCTGCTCTTTGGGAGTATGCCGCAGTTTCAGGCCGAAAGCCATGTTGTCGTAGACCGACATATGAGGGTAAAGCGCGTAGGATTGAAAGACCATCGCAATATCGCGGTCTTTAGGGGCTACGTCGTTGACGCGCCGCCCGCCGATAGTCAAATTGCCACTGCTAATTTCTTCCAGTCCGGCAATCATCCGCAAAGTGGTGGATTTGCCACACCCGGAAGGGCCAACCAGCACCAAAAACTCCTGGTCTTTAATATCCAGGTTCAAATCTTTAACCGTCACCAGGTCGCCAAAGCGTTTGGTAATGTGTTCCAGGGTTACGCCTGCCATCTTGTTTATCTCCTAAAAATCAGCCAAAACTTTGCCGGATTAGTCCTGGTAAAGGTAAAACCAAGCCAGGTTAGACCCTAGAAGGCTAACCAGAAATGTTTTAGGCTGAGCATAAGCCGGGCTGACCCCTGGCTTTGCTCGACCGACCTTAAATTCAGGAAATTTAAGTGGGGAGAAGACAAAGATAGGCATCAGTCGGCCACAAACAGAACTTTTCGGCAAACCCGCCGCGCCAGCCGAGGCCGGGTAACGATGGGGGGCTAACGGATAACCGCCAGCCAAAGCCGCTTTCTGAACGACTGCGCAACTTGCTTAGAAGCTGCTAACCTAAAAGCTTTACAGCTTAGAATTTAGAGTAAAGAAACTTTTAGGCTTGTCCATGATTGTACTACCTTCAGGCAGGTTGTCAATACGCACACCGCGCCAACTATTTCAGTCTATAACACTTCACCAGTAGAATAAAGATTCGAGGAAGGGTTGCTTTAGAACAAGGTGAACCGGCTTAACTTTAATTATTTAGCCTAAAGCAGCCTAGTCATTAGTCCGCTTGAATTTGACAGGCTCCAGGCCGGTCGGTAGACTTGAAATCTATGGAGAAAATTACGTCGCCGGACGAGATACCGGCTAAATTAAGCCTGGATCAGCTTGACGCTGAGGCCAGCGTAGCTGAAATTGTAGCGGGCTTTGTGCCTCCGCCACGTTTTGCCCACGTCTCGTTTGACAACTACCGCCCCGACCGAGCTTACCCCTCTCAACAGGCTGCTTTGGACGCGCTGCGAACCTATATAGCCGACCTGCACCAGGAAGATACGCCGCGCCCCGGCTTATTCGGCTTTCGACGCAAACCCGCCCCGGCGATTGGCCCCCGTGGGCTGTACCTTGATGGAGGCTATGGCGTAGGCAAAACTCACTTGCTGGCCTCAGCCTACAGTGCCGCTCCCGGCCCTAAAGCCTATCTCTCCTTTCAAGAACTGGCCTACATCATCGGAGCGATGGGTATGCAAGCTTGCCTGGAAGCTTTCGCCCGCTACCGACTGGTCTGCGTAGACGAGTTCGAGCTTGACGATGTGGGCAACACGATGCTGGCGAAAACGTTTATAACGAACCTGACCGCCGGACGCACCCGCATTATTACAACCTCGAACACCTTACCCAGCGACCTGGGACGAGGCCGCTTTGCCGCCGAGGATTTCAAGCGGGAAATTGGTCAGATTGCCACCGTCTTTCAAATCGTCCGTATCGAAGGCGAAGACTATCGCCACCGCACTTATGCGGCCAATACCCTGTCTTTAGGTCTGCAAAACCCGCTCGAATTGCAGGCTGATTTCGAGGCCTACGCGCCGCCGAACCGGGCCAAACTCTATACCACGTTCGCCGACCTGACGGCACGCCTGGCCGAACTCCACCCGATCCGCTATAGCCGTCTGCTGGGCCTGCTCGATGCACTTTATATTGAAGGGTTGGCCCCGATGGACGATCAAAACATTGCTCTGCGTCTGGTGCATCTTATTGACAAACTTTATGACCAGGGCTTGCATTTCCGCGCTTCGGCTTTGACCGACCTGCCCGACCTTTTTTCGTCGGAATACCGCGACAAAGGCTATGCTAAAAAATACCGGCGTTGTCTTTCCCGTCTGCACGAACTGCTCCAGGAGCAAGCCCGCTAACGAGGCGACTTTTTTCCACTTTTGAGGTAAAATAGATTTTATAGAGAAAAGGTAAGCCCTCAGCCCGGCCTTATTCTGCTAAGAAAACTAATTTGTCGGCCTAATATTCTGCCGGGTCTGGCGACACTACAACATCACAAAGAGGACACGAAGGAGGTCTAAAGATGAGCCTCGAAAACGAACCTAAACCCTTAAGCAAATTACAAAAACGCCTTTTGTACATCATTCAGCGCAACCCCAGCCATATGACTAACTTCGATTTGCTAAACCTGAATGTGCGGTTGGGTGGCGAAAAAGAGATTGAGGTCGCCCTGGAAGGGCTGCAAGAAGCCGGGCTGCTCAAACGCGACGAGAAGCGCAAATGGATGCCCACCGAGCGCGGAGCCAGCCTGACTATCCCGCTCGACCAGCTTTCGAGATAATCTAAAGCGGCCTAATATTTTACAACGAGGTAATAAATGATTTCATTTCAACCGACGGAAGATCAGAAACTGGTAATTGAAACGATCCGCCGCTACGTGAAGGAGAGGGTCGTGAAGGCCCGCCACGATAGCGACGAGAACCGGGCCTTACCTGCGGCATTGGTCGCGGAAGGCTGGGGTTTGGGGTTGCTGGCCGGGTGGATCCCGGAAGAATACGGCGGGCTGGGCGAGCCACACTCGGCGGTTAGCGCGGCTCTGTATGCCGAAGAACTGGCCGCAGGCGACCTGTCGCTGGGCCTACACCTCTTAACTCCCGCGCTGGTGGGGCTACCTGTTTTGCGATACGGGACTGCCGAGCAGCGCAAACGTTACCTGCCCGCCCTGGCCGAAGATACTTTTCCGGCTCTGACGGCAGCCTGGAACGAGCCGAAGTGGGACTTTGACCCGCTCAAGCTTCGCACGACCGCCCGCCGTGAAGGAGACGGTTATGTGCTAGACGGGCATAAAGCTCTGGTTCCACTGGCCGAAAATGCCGTAACGATCCTGGTTTACGCCGCCGAGGAAGGTACAACCCAGGCTTTTCTGGTTTCCAGGAATACTGCCGGGCTGACCGTCGGCCCCCGCGAGAAAAATATGGGTCTGCAAGCTCTGGCGACCCACGAGTTGCACCTGGAAGCTTGCCGCGTGCCAGCCGAGGCTCGTCTGGGCGGAGCCGAGGGCATCCAGGCGTCTCATCTGCTGGCTTTTAGCCGGGTTGGGCTGGGTGCGCTGGCGGTGGGCCTGAGCCGAGCAGCCCTCGAATACGCCATGAATTATGCCAAAGAGCGGCAAGCCTTCGGACGCGCTATCGCCCAATTCCAGTCTATTGCCTTCATGATCGCCGAAATGGCTATCGAAGTGGATGCGGCCCGGTTGATGGTCTGGGAAGCGGCCTGGGAACTGGACGAGGGTAACGAGTCGCTGCAAGCCAGTGCGCTTGCCAAGAATTATTGCGACGAGGTAGCCCTGCAAGTAGCCGACCGTTCGGTGCAGATTCTCGGCGGACACGGCTACATCCGGGAGCATCCGGTCGAACTATTCTTGCGGAATGCCCGCGCTTTTGCCGTCATCAACGGCCTCGGAATTATTTAGGGGAGAAGCAAATGATTGATTTTAAGAAGCCGGAAGGAATAGAGCGGCAGGTTGCCCAGATTACGAATGTAGCGGTGCAGGTGATGCGGCCCGCTGCCCGCTATTTTGACGAACACGAACACGAGCGGCCCTGGGATTTCATCAATGCAATGTGGGAGAGTGGTGCGAGAGCGGGTTATCGGGGCCGCCAGGCGCGGGCCGCTTCGCCCGATTACGGCAATGTCGAGACGCTGACGGCGGACAGTCCGGCCCGCTACCGCAATTTGTTGATGATGCACACAATCGAGGCTCTTAGCTGGGGCGATGCCGGAATGTACCTCAGTTCGCCCGGTGGCAACCTGGGCGGAGCCGCAATCGAGGCTGTCGGTACGCCGGAGCAAAAAGAACGCTTTCTGACCCGTTTCAGCGAGGGAGAACCCAAGTGGGGTGCGATGGCGATGACCGAGCCACAAGCCGGGAGCGATACCGCCCGGATCGCCACCACCGCCCGCCGCTCCGAGGATGGCAAAGAGTGGATTCTAAACGGTGAAAAGATATTCGTAACCGGCGGCTACATGGCGGGCGAGGCTTCGTCGGGTCTGATCGTGGTCTGGGCCACAGTTGACCCGACGGCTGGCCGAGCCGGAATGAAAAGTTTTGTAGTCGAAGGCGGCACTCCGGGCATGACCGTCGCCCGGCTCGAAAAGAAGCACGGCATCCGAGCCAGCGATACGGCGGCGATCAACTTCGTGGATTGCCACATTCCGTTCGACAACATTCTGGGTAGCCCCGAAGTGCACCAGGCCGGGGCCGGTAACAAAGGCTTTGCCGGTGCCATGAAAACTTTCGATGCGACCCGCCCGGCAGTGGCGGCGGGTGCTATCGGCATTGCGCGGGCTTCGCTAGAGTTTGTCAAGGAACACCTTGAAAAGCAGGGCCGGGCGGTGCGCTACGATGCACCTTACCACCAGCAAACCGCTGTCGAGCGGGACGTGCTGCGGATGGAAGCCCAGCTAAAAGCCGCCTGGTTGCTGGTGCTGCGGGCGGCCTCGCAAATGGACGAAGGCTTATCGAACCCCCTTGAAGCTTCGATGTCCAAGACGAAGGCCGGTGAAGCCGTCACCTGGATCACTCAGAAGGCGGTCGAAATCCTGGGGCCGGAGGGCTACTCGTGCAAGAACCTGGTCGAGAAGTGGATGCGCGACGCCAAGATCAACGACCTATATGAAGGAACCGGTCAGATCAATCGCTTGATCGTCGCCCGCCGTTTACTCGGCTATAGCAGCAAGGAGTTGCAGTAGAGAAACCTTAGCAATCAGGGCCAGATGCGCGGCTTTTAGAATTAGCTCTTATCTGGCCTCTGACGGCTAAACGCTAACCTGCTTACTTATGCGCCGATTGATCTTTACCGAAGAAGAATACGAAGAGATAGCTCGGTTTGCCGCCGAGCGCGGGATGAACCCTAAAGAAGCCTTGCTGGCTTTTGTGCGCTTTGGCAATCGGGCTGTGGATAGTGGCCGGGCCGGAGGTAGTCCTGCCGAAGCTTCCGAGCCAACCGAACGGCTCGAAGAGACCAGACCGGACGAGGCCGAGAGTTAATTTCGGCCTCCTAGAGGAGTATGTAGTTTTGTCAGTTCAAACAAATATCGGCCAGGTGGAGCCACGCCCCAGCCTGCGCCGGATTATTTTGCCGATAATCATGGTGCTTGGCACCTTTTTTTGTGGCTATGCTGCTCTTTTCGTGGGCGTCAAGGAAGACCTGCCCGCACCCCAAACAAGCGTGCGCTACCCGCTTACTATTAGCGGCCAGAACGTGTTCCGGGATCAATTACCCGAAGATACTAAAAACTTTAAGACCCTAGATGTAGCGGTTTATGTATTGCGCGATACACCGGCCCAGGCCGCCGATTACTGGCGTAACGCTTTTGTTACCAAAAGAAATTGGAAAGAGCTTGACCCGCCCGCCCAACCTAAAGACCACGGGGCCGTCGAGTTTAGCATGCTCGGCTTTAACCGGGGCGGCAGTAAAGTGATACTGGCTATAACCACTGCCGACCGCCTCCTGACCCTAAACAACGACTTTACCCGCGCCCTCAGTGCCGCCCGCTACAACGCCGGGGATACTGTCGCTATTATGATTGCGGGTGATTTGAAGTAAACCATCAAGTTTACATAACTATTCGGCTTCTGGCTGTTCACTAGAAATGCTTTGTTAATGCTTTACTCACCCTATAAACCGTCAAATATAAAGCATAGCTTGTGCGCTGGATGTATATCAGGTGTTGAGGAATTGTATTACCAGAGCCTTTAATTAGTGCTTGCGAATTCGGAAACAAGAAGTAACTGGCAGGACTTTTGAGCGAAATTAGAATTGAACGCCTTTTATAATAAGCGGTGGAAGTGTGGAATTTGAAAAAACGCTGAGTATTGAACGAGCTAGCCCACTATCCAGTTTACAATCGGACGAAGAATTGGCCCGGTTAGTGGGCGAGGGTAGTCACGCTGCCCTGGAACTGCTCTACGACCGCTATTCGCGGCAAGCCATTCGGTTGGCCTACCGGGTAGTCGGGCAACTGGAACTGGCCGAAGAAGTGGCTCAGGAAGCTTTCTTGCGCTTCTGGGAGCGGCCTGACCTTTACCAGGCCGAGCGCGGTCGTTTTGCTTCCTGGCTCCTAACAGTGGTGCATCACCGGGCTATCAACGAGCGGCGGCGCAAATCCTTTCAGCTAAACCTCTCGGCTGACCAGACCCAGGCGGGCCAGGACGAAAGCAGTATTTTACATACCTTGCGCGAAGATGCGCCCGGCCCGCACGATTTAGTCTGGGCGCAGGTGCAACGCGAGAGTGTGCGCGAAGCTTTGCATCAACTTAGTCGCCCTCAACGGCAGGCAATCGAATTAGCTTATTTCAACGGTTTGAACCAGCGTGAAATTGCTCTCAAGCTAGGAGAACCACTCGGTACGATTAAGACACGCATACGGCTTGGAATGCATAAATTACGTGATATTTTACAATCGCAGGGATTGGGCTTGAGTTCCGAACTTAGCCCGGATATAGATTAAGCCAGAGATTTAAAGACATGCTGAATTGTGAAGAAGTAACCCCCGATATTGAAGCTTATGCGCTGGGCGCATTGCCGGATGAGGAAATGGACGCAATTAAAGAACATCTGGCCGCTTGCCCGGCCTGTCGTAACTTGCTCGAAAGTTATAATTTAACCATCGAAAGCCTGGCTCTCGAAGCCGGGCGGTTGGACGATGCTTTCGAGCCTCCGGCAGGTCACACCGCTCGTTTTCGGGCCAGGCTAGAGCAACGCCCGCAACTGCGCCTCAACTCCTCGACTGCCGAGGAATTGGCCGAAAAAAGCCTGAAAAGTCGTCGGCAAGAGGTGCGTTCGCCTCGGCGGATGCAGCCCTGGTGGAAACGCGCCGCCTGGGGAGGTTTGACCCTGACGGCTGCGCTGGTGGTAGGATTGGGTCTGTGGGTCAGCAATTTGCAGAGCCAGCTAGACCGCCAGAACAGCCAGGTTCAAGCTATCAACAGCCAGATAAGCGCGGTAGCACAAGAGCGCGATAGTCTTAAAGGGCAAGTGGGGGGCCTCCAGCAAGAGCGCGATGGACTTAAAGGACAGGTCGGGACGCTGGCCGATGAACGGGACGGTCTCAAAGGGCAGGTGGGTCAGCTTTTGGCCCGGTACAAAGACGCTCAGCAATCACAATATGTTTCGCTGCTCTTAACTAAACCGGGTGCGACCACGCGCTCGGCGGGCAATCCTCAACTGGGGCTGACCGTGCTGATGGCTCCTGCCGAAAAAGACGTCGCCCTGGTTACTTATTCCTGGCCTAGCCTGCAAGAAGGCCAGGAATATCACCTCTGGCTTTATCACACTAGCGGGCAGGTGGTGTCAGGAGGGGTAGTTAAATTGCGGCCTTTGCCCGAAGGTAATCTGGCCGAAGCTTTGCTAACAGTACCGGATTCTATGGCAAATTATACGACGCTCTTTATCACTGTCGAAAAGCCGGGAGTGCAAAGTCCAACCGGCCCCGAACTAATCCGCGACAAGCTGGCTTGACATTTATGCTAAAATAGAAGGGTATTTAGAACAAATCGTCTATCGTTTGAAAAAGGCCTGGGAAAAAATCCTTTAGATTAGCAGGAGCCGATGAGCGAGCAAGAGCGAGTATACCAGAGTAGTTTTGATCTTTTTGCCCCTGGTGCCGCTCTTTTTCAGGCCCAGCCAGTGCCAGAGGCTGCCGCGCCGGAGCCGGAGGAAGAAACCTCGGCAGGTCTGCCACGGGGCGATAAACCGGAAGGCTATTCAATCTATATCTTCACCAAGTCTATCCCAGACCGCCAGACTACCCGCGCCTATTATATCGTCTACCAACCCTCTCTCTGGGACGAATATACGGTGCAACGCCAGTGGGGGTTAGTTGGCTCCGAACACCAGCAATTTCACACCGAACATTTCCGCAGCCCGCGCCCGGCCCTGGCCCGGATTCGTCACCTGGTCAATCGCCGCTTGCGCCGGGGCTACCGCCTCTCTTACGCCGCTTAAACCAAATATCAGCTCTAGTAGACATTACCAGCATTAAAATATATAATACCTTCTACAAGCTTCAATTTATTCACAACCAGTATATTTACAGCCAATAAAATTAGTAGTAATAGTTGACGTTGTTCAATAGTCTAAAAAGGCAACCACAGATGAGAAAAACTTTTGCCAAACTCTTTCTAGGGGATAATACTAAAACCTGGGGAGAGATTAGCCGCTACGTAGCCTCGAAATTAGACTCCAAAGACGAAATTCATCTAAGTGACGATCTAAGAACCAGGCTAAATGTCTGGTTTCAAAATGCACCTAATTTAGCTCTCGGTGTTGCCGGTGCTATTGCAAGCACCTACGTGTTAAACCTTGACCCGGCCTTAGCTAAAGGGGTTGCCGAGGGTGGGTTTTCAATGATGCAATCCCTGCAAGGGGGTGTGCGCGGGCAAGTGGTGAACGACAAAAGCTTAATTCAAGGCCAGGCTTCTTTTGTCCCGGCAGATGGGATGCATGCACTTGCGACGGCAGCCCTGGTCTGGCAATTGGTTTCGATGATAACTGTGCCACAGTATTTGTCGCAAATCAACCGGCAGTTGGAACAACTTAACAGTCGGGTTGAAGCAATCAAAAGTTTTCTGGAGCAAAAAGAGTATGCCGTCCTTTCCGGCAATCTGGCTTACATGCGCGATATTTAAACTTCTTTAAGTCGTCAGCAACCGGACGCTCACGAACTAAACATTTACCTTCAGTAGTTTGAAACCATCGAGCGCGAGACCCTGCAAGTTCTGTATTTCCTGAATACAAGGATGGATAGAGCATTTGAAGAATTTAAGAAGGCTAATCTGGAAAAAGCGTTCTTTTTCTTTCGAGACGATAGCAAAGTAAAAGATTTGCGCGATTTGCTCTCCGATTACAAGTTTCTGGCCGAGAGTTACAACGTGGCTCTTTCAGTACGAGAGTTGGCGGCCCAGATCAAGGGAGCCTTGCCAGGCGGTTACGACCTTGCCCTTCAACGCCTCGAAGCCACTCGTGATCTATTACCCCAATGGCAGGAACGTCAATTTAAGTTCTATGATCTGGTTCAAAGCCGTGTACCTGAACTAGAAGGTTTCCTGGCTGACGCTAATCCGCAAGAAGAATTTACTTTAGGTGCGGCGGTCGGCAAGCAGAAGACCCAGGAAACCTATGAGGAGAAGGACAAAGCCCTGTCCGAGACAATTACTTACTTCAAAAACTGGCGCGATAAACCAACTTCCGTTGTCGTAGAACTTGACCCACAGGGGCAGTTGCAGCGAGTGTTTAGAATCCCGGCTCCTTAAATATTGCCTGCTAATATTTCGATCAGGCAGGTTTAAATGAAGTAAGAGTTAAGCCGCCTACTGCACAGCAGGTAGAAAAGATAGTAGCCGGTTTCCTTGATATTAGGAAACCGGCTCTTAATTTTGACCTTGCTGGCGACGAAATTCCTCTAGCTGGCGTTTTAGCTCACTTACTTCTTGTTCAGCTTCCTGCCGAGCCTGGGTTTGCGCTGTAACCGCCCGTTCCGCTTCCTGGCGGGCCTGGGCTTCTAGGGTAGCCACACGTTCCGCTTCCTGGCGGGCCTGGGTTTCGAGGTTCGTTTGTCGTTCGGCTGCCTGTAGAGCCTGGGCGTCGGCTTGATCTTTGGTCAGCAGTAGTTGCTTGTTTCGGTCGTACAGCCGCAAGTATAAGCCGTCCGGCTTGAGCCAGGCTTCCAATACCTCGCTCCACAGCCAGC
>JBBRBE010000190.1:0-11430 GCA_038206175.1 Chloroflexia bacterium | reverse complement strand
GATCGAACAGCCAGGGTGATGCAACCGTCGAACAGTATATGTCACGCCCTACGGGTGTGACATGGGTAGACCGGACGTGAGCGGGCCAGACCTGCCGCGCAAGGCCAGCCCAGCATCGGACTTTGCAATTGCCCTGTTTGAGCGGCTAATCCAGCGGGTCAGCGATATTTTATGAAGCCAGGGCGGTCTTCGCCCACGTCCGGTCTTCATCCTCGTGAATTATTCAGGCAATTGTTGAGGATTTATAGGTCTAAAGGCTAATTCTTGTTGTGAGCTACTTCACATTAAATAAGCTTAAATCTGCTAAAGTTAACACCAGTCCGAAAGTTTGGATTTTTAAATAAACTGAAATACAGAAAAGAAGGAATAAAATGCATCATAGCGATCTTTCGCTTACTGATAACCTGAAGCATGCTATCGTGATCGGTAGCAGCATGGCCGGACTGGTCAGCGCACGCGTCCTGACCAATCACTTCGAGCGTGTTACGATTGTTGAGCGGGACGTGCTGGCTCAAACCGTCCAGTTCCGCAAGGGTGTACCCCAGGGGCGACACCCACATATGTTGCTCAAACGGGGCCAATTGATCCTCGAAGAACTTTTTCCCGGCTTGAACGCCGAATTAAAAGCTGACGGAGCGGTATCGGTCAATATGGGTCTGGACGCGGCCTGGTACGTGATGGGCGCCTGGCGACCCCGCTATCAATCTGAACTTGATATAAACGGGTGCAGCCGACCTATGTTGGAAACGGCGGTGCGGCGAAAATTAGAAGCTAATCCTAAAGTTACATTCATGTCTCAGAATGAAGTTGTGGGCCTACAAACCGACCCGCACCGCCAGCAAGCGACCGGCGTCGTTATGCGTTCGCGGGAGGGTGCTTCTATGGCCGAAACCAGCCTGGCGGCTGACCTGGTAGTAGACGCCAGTGGACGAGACTCACGCGCCCCACAATGGTTGGAGGAGCTTGGCTATAATCCTCCACGCGAAACTGTCGTCAACGCTTTCCCCGGCTACGCTACCCGTATTTACGAAATACCAAATGACTTTCCGCTAGATTGGAAAATACTCTACGTTCAGCCCACGCCGCCTCACGGCAAACGCGGCGGGATTATACTCCCGATGGAAGGTAATCGCTGGCAAGCTACCCTGATTGGAATGAGCCAGGATTGCCCGCCCACCGATGAGGAAGGCTACATGGAGTTTGCCCGGAGTTTGCCCGGTTCCAGGTTTTACGAAGTGATCAGCGCGGCTAAACCTGTCTCACCTATCGTCGGCTATCGTCGGGCTGAAAATCGTTTGCGCCACTTCGACGAAATGCAACGCTGGTTGGAAAATTTTGTGGTGCTGGGCGATGCTGTATATGCCTTCAACCCGGTCTACGGGCAGGGAATGAGTACGGCGGCTATTTCGGCGATGGAGTTAGAACAATGTTTACAAAACCAGCGTGAGAATGGCCTGGGCTTAAACGGACTGGCCGAAGCTTTCCAGAAAAAGCTGATTGAGGTAATTAGCTTTCCCTGGCAACTTGCCACGGGCGAAGACATGCGCTGGGACGAAACGGAAGGCAAGCAGGTTAATCCCGACCCTTCGGCAGCCCTGATGCAAAACTACTTCGACCAGGTTATGTGGGCTACCACGCGCAACCCGAATGTACTCGATGCTTTCTACCGCGTCCAGAACATGATCGAAGCACCTTCAATCTTTTTCCGCCCGGATATTGTCTTACAGGTTGCTGCCGAGACGGGTGTTTTGGTTCGCTAAAAATCAGGCTAATTTCTGAAGGGTAGCTTTAGAAACTACCCTCCCTAACAGTCCCGCAATAAATCAAAATCCTCCCCAAACGACCTGGAGAGGATTTTGATTTTGAAGCTAGATTTCTGGCGGAGTTTTAGCGTACCAGGCCGGGTAAGTGGCTGACCCATTCGGCCATCTCGCCATGCTCCGGGCGAGTCGTCAGGCCAAAGAGGATAGGCGAACCGGCCAGAGCGTGTACCGCACTTTCCAGCAGTTGCAAACCCGGCTCGTCACACCACTGCAAATCACGAAAAATCAAAAGAAGCGGCCCGGCCAGAGCCATCCCCTGCAATAATTGCGTTACCATCTGGACGAATTGCCCGCGTTGCGGCCCGCTCAGGCGTTGCCGGAAGCCTGGCTCTTCCTGGGCCAGGCCCAGCATCTGGCTAAGCCACCCGGTCAACGGCACATAATCGGGGGCGAAGCGGACGACGGCTTCGGAAATCTTAGCCGCTTTCTCGGTACGGCTGTCACTCTCGGCCAGTCCGATCAAACCTCCTAGCAAGCCACTCCAGGCCAGGTACGGCACATCGGCGGCATGGAGCAGGCAAAGTCCTGCGGCACCCCGGCCCACCCGCTTGAGCCAGCGTCCGGCCAGGTGTGAAGCCTGGCCTGGCTCGGTTAACAACACATGCCGTTGTCCGGCCAGTACCGCATCCAGCGTTCCCAGCACAGCCGTCGGAGCAGGCCCGGTTGGAGGATATTCGCGCAAGAAAGTTACTAAATTGCAGGGTGCCGGGCGCGGAGCCAGCAAACGACTGGCCCGCACCGGGAAAGGCCAGGCGGGCAGGTTCAAGATAATATCTTCACCAAACAAATACGATAAACCGACCCGTTCACGAGTGTAGCGGTCTACCAGAAGCGTACCATCGCCTCGCTCGGTGGCAGCCTGAGCAAAATAAGCACTGAGGCTGACGACATCTCCCAGCACGATATACTTTTGACGACCGGGCGTTCCAACGCTGCCGGTAAAGACATTGCCACTGGCGACGCCCAGCGCGGGCGAACCGCCGGAAGGAATCGGCAAATCGCGCACAGCCAGGGCTGCCCGCAAGGCGTGCGCGGCGTCTTCGTTGTTAGAAAGAAGTGCGCCGAAAGTTAAATGCAACCGCACCGCTTTTTCCAGCGGGCGCGGCGTGATCTCGTGTACGCGCCCGTCCAGCCCGGCGCAAACCTGTTGCACCGCCGAGTAATAAGCTTGCAGCCGGGCAACATCACTTTCTTGCTCCAAATCGAGGTTCGGCACGTGAACGAACAGGTTAACCACCCGCCGAAATTCCTCGGCAGGGCCAAGACTGCTGGTACTACCCTTGAGACGCTGAGCTAACTGACGGGGCAGGTAAGGCGAGAGCCGATTAAAAACCGAAAGCGGGTCTTCCGCCTCGAAAAGGCGGGCCAGCGAGGAAGTCAACACTCCCGGCGAAACAACCTGGGCCTCGGCAGTCTTCATCCGGTTATCTTCCCAGACCAACGCCTCGCCCCAGCGAGCCTGGAGGCAGGCCCGCCGCGCCGCTTCCAGGGCCAGCCCGTTGAAAACCAGCGATTGCCCCAGCATACTGGTGCCAACTACCAGAATCTGGAGGGTTCCGGCGGCAGACCCCACCCGCATCTGCAAGCTAAAGCGGCCATCGGCAGTTTGCACTCCGCGAAAAGCCTCGTTAACGGCCAGGAACTTCAGGCTGGCGGTGCTGGCCCGGTCGAGGGCGGACGATAGAGCGGCAGACTGTGCGGCGGGGAAAAAAGCTAACAAGCCCTGACCGTCAAAATGTAGCACATCTCCCCCCAGCTCTTCCAGGCTTTGCAAGAGCGGCCCAAAATAAGCATTGAGAACCCGGCTTAACATTTCGGCTCCCTCGCGTCCGAGCCGGGCGAGCGACTCGGCCAGAGCCGAAAACCCTTCGATTTCAACCTGGACCAGGGCGCCCTCGAAAGCGGGTGGCATTACCTTTGGTTCGGGCAGAGCCAGATGCGGCAAATAAGCCGCCAGACGCTCTACAAGCGAGACTGCGGCAATGTCGGCCTTGTCTCCGTCTTTAGGAAAACTACTGGACATCATTTTATTTACCCTTGCTTACTGAATTCAGCGCAATAACACCCATACCCATTTTAACTAAATTTAGGCCGAGAGCGATTAGCTTCGTCCGGCTGGTTATCCTTGAAATTGATGAAGTAGGTACTGCAAGCACTATCTATGAGATCGGGCGTGAGCGCACACGGCTCCATCGTATATTTAGACATTGCAACCATCTGGTCGAGCAAATCACGCGGCTGGCAACTGCGAAAAGGCCGGTTGAAGGGTTTGTACCACCGCTTGATTAAATAGTCAATACCCCGATCCTCATAGGGTATTTTCTTTCCTTTGCATACCAGCCGAAAAATATTGCGGAATTGTTCCTCGCTAGGGTCAATAATGTTAATCTTATACTTGATCCGGCGCAAAAAAGCTTCGTCCGCCAGGTCTCCGGGGTCGAGGTTGGTACTGAAAACGATCAACTGGTCGAAAGGCACTTCCAGCTTTTTACCTGTCACCAGCGTCAGGTAATCGTAGCGTTTTTCGAGCGGCACGATCCAGCGATTGAGTAACTCCATCGGGCGCATAAGCTGGCGGCCAAAGTCGTCAATCAAGAAAGTGCCGCCGTTAGCTTTCATCTGGAAAGGAGCTTCGTAGGTCTTAGAGTTTGGGTTGTAGATCAAATCGAGACTCGCCAGGGTTAACTCGCCGCCGACTACCACCACAGGCCGTTTAATCCGCACCCACCGGGCGTCGTAGTCCAACTTTTGCATATCGTCGTCGTCAACGGCAGTGTGGTTGATCGGGTCGTAGAGCTTGATAATCTGGCCGTCCGCTTCAACTGCATAGGGTACGAAGATCGAGTCACCCATCAGGCGGGTAATGCGCTCGGCAATCGAGGTTTTGCCGTTACCTGCCGCCCCGAAAAAGAAAATCGAAGAAGCCGAGTTGACCGCCGGGCCGATATGGTTAAACATCAGGTCGGAAATAATCAGGTCGGCAAAAGCTTTGCGGATAGACTGGCGCGTAACTACGAGGTTCTTGATCGTTTGCGCCCGGATCGAGGCTAGCAGGTCGTTGTAAGAAACCGGGATCGGGCCACCGTAAGCAGTTTTATCGAGGGCATCCTGGGCGCGTTGCTGGCCTTTGGTAGTGAGGGTAAACTGAAATCCGGCATCGCCCAGCCCAACCTGCCCGCAAATATCAATTAGCTCCTGCGTCCGCAATTGCTCCATTACCACCGACAAAAGGCCATAGAAAGGCACTCGCAAAGAAGTAGCGACCTGCCCGCCAGTAATATTTCCCTTGAAATAAAGCGTGCGAATAACCATGTCTTCCACGAAGGAAACGGGGATGTTAAGGTCTTGCACGGTGAAGGGTATCGGCGGAACGAAAGCCGGTGGCTGGGCCGGGTGAACCTCGTCGGTATCCCAATCGGGCGGCAGGTTGGCGCGGCGCAAATGTTCCTGACCTTCCAGCGGCGGCAACCCCTGCTTATGTCGCTCCATATCGGCAGCCCAGGCCCGTACTTGCTCGTCGTGCAACGCGAAATGAGCCAGGGCTACCTCGTCTTTACGAGCCTGAGCTTCCTTGATCGCGGTGTACATGGCGCGTACCACCAGCACTTTCTCGCCGTTGATATAATAATGATGAGGGTATTCTTTGTCGTAGGCATAGCAATCTTTGGGTAAATCAGATTGCGACATTTCTTCGACGGCCCCCTGATCGGTTAGAAACTGCATCGAAACTAAATCCTTTCCACATCCCCTTTGCCAGGGACATCAGCCGAACAGGTTTGAAAGGTTGGTCTGGAACAGGATGTAAAAGTACAAGATAAACTAGCCGGTATTTTAGTTATTACTAAACCCCGCGCACATTATCTTTATAATAGCATAGCCTGGTTTCTTTTTGAATAGTATTTTTGGTGAACCAAACGGTAGCCAAAAGCCCCAAATCTACAGGCAATTCTCAAAGTGGGATTGTAAGTGTTAGCCCCTGGATAAATAGCAAAAAGGCGGTATCGGCTGGATGTTCAGCCGATACCGCCTTTGAATTCAAAGCCTACAACAAGCTCAGACTAGGAAGATACCCCCGCCAACTCGACCGGGCGCGACTCTGGCGCGGACACCGGCGCGGCCTCGACACTTTCTTTAAAGACGCGCTCGTTGATCCGGCTTAATATCCAGATTGCCAGGCCCATTCCGGCGGCTTGCACCAGGAAAACCAGGCCATAACCCAGCCCCAGGTCAGCAGGGAAAGTGTTGTAAGCCAGATCACGCGCACCGCCCGCCAGGATGCTGGACAGGTTCTGGCCCAGAGCCTGTGAAAGACCCCAGGTTCCAATGTAAAGGGCCGTGTTAGCCGGGTCGGTCAAATCCATCATCAGGCCCAGAAGACCCGGCACCGCAATGCCCAACCCAACTCCCATCACAATCAGGCCGACCATGAAAATACCCTTGTTGCCACTGATCAGATTGTTCCAGGTTGCCAGGGCCGCGTTGTAAGCCTCCTGCGAAATTTGCTTATCGGCAAAGTTCTGGCTGGCCGTTTCGTAAGCCCGAATTGCCACCGCATCTACTTTGAAAGTAAAAGCCGCCAGACTCTGAATCAAGATACCAACGATAGAAACAGCCAGGCCCAGGTAACAGGCGAACTTTTTGGCAATGCGGAGGGTTAACAGGCCGGTGACAATCATCGCTACCAGCAACGGGCCGTTGATCACACTCTGCAAGCCGGTGCGCTCTTTGACCGACATGCGGAAAACGTTACCGCCAAAAGCCGGAGCCAGAATGTCCCGCATGAACATAAAAGTCATTACCACAAAGAGGAAAGCAAAGAACCAGCGGCTTTGCCGGTTGCGGCTCACAACCCGCAACGCTTTGCCAAAGCTAACGTGAGTGCGCCCCACCACCAGCGGGCCATAAACTCGTTTCTCTTTGATCAGGCCACCCAGACAGCAGATCAAGACCAGAGCCAGCAGCACCCCTGGCACAACAAAGAAGAAAATCGGGTAAAGCGAACTGTACACGAACGTGCGGCCTTCAGTATCAGGCAGGATGCGGCTATTGACCACCGAACCGATGATAATTCCGCCGATCAAAAAGACCCAGCTAATCGAAGCCACCAGCCCGCGTGTCCGTTCCTGCGTGACATCCACCAGTAGCGACATGGCGGTTGTTCCCATAATCGCCAGCCCCAACCCGTTGATAACAAAAACCAGAACGGCCAGGCCCAGCCAGAGCGGTTGGATCGGGTATGTGCCGGTATTATGAACTTCGCCGATCAGCTTCTGGTAGCCAGGGTCGCGCAATTGCTCCACGATCAGCACCATTGCAGGATAAGTAGCCGCCAGCACCAGACCGCCCGCCAGCATAAACGGCACGCGGTGCAACCCTCGGATCGAGATGCGGTCGGAAAGCGAACCAAAATAGGCCCGCAAAGGTTGGGCGATAAAATCTACGCCCAGCAGGATCCCGACCAGTAAAGCCGGGACGCCTAACTCGTTGATCATTACCACGTCCAGCACGCCCGTAATCAGCACAAAGGCAAAGCCACTGGCAATCTGGAACATGAAGATCATCAAGAAGACCGCCCCTGACCCAAAGCTTCGTAGTGTCTTGCTCATTCTTTTCCCTGCAATTTCTCGAATATCATAAGCTAACTTTGTGGAGCCAGTTTCAAGCTCGTGGTCGGATTGTGGAAACGAACTTTACGATTTGAGGCTGACGGCTTCGCGTTCAGGAAGGGCCGATCTTTTTTGCCGGTTCTTGAGGAATTTGACGAAATATTGCGACGCATTAAAAAGATAGTTGATGTAAGCTATAATCACTACCACCAGCAGCACGCTTTTGGGCGCACCCAGCAAAAGAGCCACCAGATAAGCCGTGTGCGTAGTTAAAAGTAGCGCACTTACGAAATCCTCCCAGAAAAACTCGGCGGCAAAGACGTAATGCCCGAAAACGTCCTTTTCCCACAGCATTCCGGTTATAAACATAAAGTAAAGGGTAGCAATTTTGACCAGAATTGTGATGTTGGTAATCTCAAAGCCCTGCCCATTCGAGCTGAGCGAGTAGATTACAAATCCAAAACTAATCAAAAATATGAGCAGTTGAATCGGCGCACCGATTATTTGAACCATTGTCCAACGACTCTGGCGGCGGCGTTCGATCTGCTCGGCGGAATAACGACTCATCCACTTAGCCTCATAGTCTTCGTATTTTGTCAGGTAGACCAGTTTCTATCTAAAACAGGGTACAAAAATCCGGTTAGGCGCACTATAGCACCGGGCCGGTCGGTAGTATGTAGTTCCAACTACACCCTGAAAGTAATCTTAACGAGGTCGTTTTACTTCTTAGCAGGCGGTGAGGTAGTGGCGCAGAGCGGGGGGTAGATCAGGGTGAGTTACGCAGGGGCGCGGCTTCGACCGCCCGGCGCAGCAGATCGAGCATTCGGCTCAAGCCGTCGCCGGTCTTGCCGCTCAGGTCGGTGATGCGTTTGGGTCGGCCTTTGAGAGCCAGAACCAGGGTGCGACTGGTCGTGTCCGGCCCGCCTGGTGGGGTGGTATCCGGCCAGTCCAGAAGGCCCAGCCCGATCAGACCTTGCAGCAATTCTTGCTGCTTTTCCTGATTTAGAAAGCGTTCCTCGACCGTCAGGCGGCTTTTATCACGTGGGTTTTTAGTGTATCTTGCCACGCCATCACCCGTAATAACCACCTGCCATTCGTCGTTAGCCTTGTCCGGCGGCACTGTCGCGGTAAAAGAAGCTTCGATAATCGGCGTAGCGGCCCCTTCCTCGAAAGTCAGGCTATAGCCACTCGGCGAGGCTGAAACTGCCTGGCCGGGCGGAGGCGTAAAGAACGGCACTGCCGTACCCGGTACAGGCGGCGTGACACCGGGAATAGTCGGGTTAGGATTTGCCGATTGGTTAGGAGGGTTAGGTTGAGAAGTTCGAGGCGTCAGAGCGGAGGAAGTCGCTCGCGGCGGGGTAGAGGTAAGAGCAGAGCCAGAGGTATCTTCGTCACAGGCCGCCAGCAAAAGAGCCGACAATAGCAGCCAGACTAGAACTAAAGGCCGGTTATTTTTTCTGCTCAATTCCATCAAAAAGCTTCTCCCGCAAAAAAGGCGGGCTGGTGTTACCACCAGGCCCGCCCAGGTTTTAGATCAAGTTTTCGACCCTTGCCGTTGCCGGATTTAGTCGTTGCTTTGGAACGACAGCAACAGTTGCAGGATGAACAGGAACAGGTTAAAAATGTTCAGGTAGATGCCAATCGCCAGCATCACAGCGTTGCCGACGGTATTCTGATACTTCTTGACCTGCTGCACATCGAAAATCATGTAGAAGCTGAAGATAATCACGCCAGCGTACAGGTAAATCATATGCAACAGCGGGCTATGGAAGAGCAAACT
The DNA here is from genome assembly GCA_038206175.1 of Chloroflexia bacterium. GTDB lineage: Bacteria > Chloroflexota > Chloroflexia > Chloroheliales > Chloroheliaceae > 54-19. Next base: position 2,221 of record JBBRBE010000190.1, on the reverse strand, counting down.
GTTCAGCAGACCCACCACGACCAGGCCGATTACTCCGGCGAACAGGTACGGCGCGAAGCCGCTAAAATCGCGCTTGGTCGTCCAGGCGTAAAAAGACAGAGCCAGCGTCATACCGGCAGTAATCCCCAGAGCCTGATAAACGATGCCGCTATAGCCCAGATCGAACAGTAGGCCGATAACCGGACTAATCGAAAGACCTGTAACCGCCGCGAAAGTGTAAAGCAGTACAAAGTTCAAAGGCATTTTATCTTTGAAAGCCTGCACCGCAAAAATCAAGCCAATTTCAAGGACCAGAAACAAAATCCAGGAGGCACCGCCGAAGCGGAACCCGGCAGTGGCCCCAACCCAACACCCGGCCATTGCCGCCAGGATCGAGAAGAAGGTGAAAGTCATTACCTTCGAGGCGAGACTGCTGCGGTCGGCCATGGTAGTTTCAACGGCATAGCCAGGATAAGCATAACCGCCTCCAGGCTGCATCTGGCCGCCGCGCTGGAAATTAAAACCTTGTTGCCGGTTGTTTTGTGGCTGCTGCTGCTGTTGGCCCTGGCCCCAACCCCCACCCCGCTGCTTGTCATTCGGGTTCTTATTCCACATTTTTCTACGTCTCCTCGTGTTTACTCTAGGCGAGCGGCTTGCCTGGGCAAGCTCATCGCGCCGATAGAGCCAAATTCCCAGTTTGGTTTATCTTAGCACACCCCGGCAGTTTTGCAAGGCCAGGGGTCAAAAGTTTTGTTTTTTTATTTAAGATAAGTTCGGACAGGTTCCGGCTCTTGATTTTTATCCACTAGCCAGTCTCTGTTGTATAGTTATATACGCTACCCTGCCTGTTTTGTTTCATAAGCGCGGCGCGTTTACAACCTTTAGATACTTATAGGCTTTGGAACGAAGCTACAACGGCGATCTTTTGCAACCCTGCTAGTATTATAGGCTCTTACCATGAAACCTAAATTAACCTATTATTAAGGTAAGATTAAAATCAGGCGTTTATTCTCTGGTCTAATCTCTTATCAGGCCGTCTGATTAACCGAGACTGTAGAAGTATAAGTTAAAAGGCCGGGGCAGCGTTGCTCCGGCCTTTTATTATTGTTCCTGGCTTAACTGCCAAACCGGGAACAGGTAATGTCATCGTGTGCTTTCAGGTCGAATTCAGCGTGCATACCCGAACCTGGCGGGCCGACCAGCTTTAAGCCGCGAACGTGATTATTGCCCTTGAAGTTAACCGCGCCATCGAAATTAGCTCCATTGGCTTTCTTGATTTCAACGCCCGGCCCACTTGCACCGCACCCACCGTCAAGGCCCACGCCATTCTCGATGTTGGGCAAAGTCGTGTTTAGCTGGAAGCTCAATACCTCACCGGCCAGAGCGTTACGGTCGAACCGCACGACCTTATCCTCTCCGTTAGACCTGGCCGCCGCTTGCGCCAGAGCCAACCGCAAAGTGACTTTGCAATTGCCAATGTTACCAGCGTCGTCGTCCAGCGAATTGACCAGAAGCGCGTTGCAGCCCGTGGAGTTTCTGACTGTAATATCGCCGCTGGTAGCATTTGCGCCAGAGAGAGAGGCTTGCAGGGTATAAGTTCCGTCTGCGCTCAAGGCCAGTTGCTTGAAGACTACTACTCCAGCCACCGCACTAACGCTATCCGGGCCGTATAAGTTGCCCGGCCCGGAAGCCTTCGTTAGCTTTACCGGCCCGTTAAAGTTAGTGAGAATAGCGTTGTCAAAATCTCTCACTTTGACCGTAACGCTAAAGCTGCCGTAAGTCGTCGGCGAAGCCGGTGTAACTACATCGAAGCTTAGTTTGGCTCCAATGTTGAAGTAGTTGCTGTACCCATCCTGTAACGGATCGGTACTTCCGGCGGCGCGGCTTGCCAGCAGTTGAAAATTGTTGCCGTAGCGGTCGAGTTTTACCTCGGTAAAAGTCGCTACGCCGTTGCTTGCGGTCGCCGTCAGGTTCAGAGACGCGCCACTGCCGGGTAGCAATACCAGGACAATAGCACCATCGTAATCAACTGTTGTACCATCCGAGTTTTTGACCAGCACAATTAAGTTGAAACTCTCGTTGGCGAGTTTATCGGAAGGTATCTGGTCTATTACTAACAACCCGCGCACCACGAAAACCGGACTCAGGCCGGTTAGGGCCGTGCCGGTTGCCGCGGCCCGCAATTGATAGCCCACGCCTACCTTATTAAGCTTTAGAGAGCCAAAAGTAGCCGTAGCGGGCG
>JBBRBE010000189.1:0-11472 GCA_038206175.1 Chloroflexia bacterium | reverse complement strand
GCTTTGCAGCACGATTTCGACGGCGTTATGGGTCTGGCTCGACACGACTACCCGAAAGCAAGGGCCAACCGGAAGAGGTAACGAGACCGAAGGCGTCTCCTGAGCGTCAGGAGCGGTTTTCTTTTTGCGTTTTTTAGAAGGTGCAGGCGGCGGCGGAAGGGGTTGCTGACAGACCGCCAGAAAGAGGCGAGCGAGGACAGCCCAGCCGAGTGTATGCGATTTGCCAGTGCCGGGTGGCCCTTGCACCAGCAAAAGCGGCTCGGCCAGATGCCCTACGATGACTTCTAGCTGATCGGCAGTAGGAGCGCGTTCGGTTCCTTCGACCGCTTCGACCAACCGGCCCCATTCGGCGGCCAGGCTTTCCAGGTCAATTACTTCGCCGTCATAGCCATCAACACCTTCGTTTTCCAGGTCGAGATCGAAGGTAGAAGCCTCTGCCACGACCCTGCTCTCTTTTGGAGCCAAATTGAGAGCCGAAACTTCTTCGACACTTGAAATCGCCGAGTCCGGGACTGCTTCAAGCGAAGTGGGCGTGCCATCCAGGTAAGCCAGGCTGGGCCAGACGGCATTTAGCCCTTCGACGGCCCGCCGGTAAAGAGCGTTAGCGGCGGCATGGCGGCAAGCTTCCAGCAGCTTATCGCCGTTGAGGTTGTCCACCATTTCGTCAATGATGTAATACTGACCGGGCTGCGGTAGAAGCTCGCGCTCGTGAAAATAGCGGAAGCGGCTTGATTGGCCCTGTCCCAGGCTGCTACCGCTTAATTCGAGCCTGACCCACTCGCCGCGCAGTTCTTCGATCCGAGCCAATCGCCCTCCGACGATCTTCCAGGGCTGACCGTCCTCTTCTAGCAGATTGAACGTCACAAAATCGCCCTCTTTGAGCTTGCTCACTTGCAGGGCGGTCTGAGGATGCAGCCCTACTTTGTCGAACTCGGCCAGGAAAGTCGCGTGCAGAGCCTTGCGGCGACGGGAGATAGGAGTGGTCTCGATCTCGGTGCAGCGCACCAGGAGGGCGCGGCCCACCTCGACCCGCCGCAGAATGGGCCGGGCGAAAAGTTCGAGATGCTCTTGCAGGCTGGCGTATTGTTCGATATGCAAAAAATCTTCCAGCACGCGGGCCAGGTTGCCTTCGCTGGAAGGCTCTTCGGGAACGGCGACAAAGGCGGCCAAACTGAGCGGCTCTTTCACCAGGAAACTATTTTTGTAGGTAAAACTCCCCTCGATGTGGGCCAGCGCGTGCAGCCGATGTCGGGCAAAAGCTTCGATCTGAGCCAGGCTGACCCGACCATAGCGCGGCCCTGCTCCTTCTGCCGCCGCCAACCGTCCCCAGGCTCCGTAGGCATATTCGAGCGGTAGACCGGAATGAAACCGGGCGGCGGTGTGGATGTAGGCTCCATCGTTGCGGCGCAGGCCGTAATCGAACAGACCGACCCGGAAAAGCCGGGCGAAATCCTGCCCGGCCTCGTCTTTCCACTCGAAACCAAGCTGGCGCGAAACGACCGGCAGCGAGGCTAACGGCCCGGCCAGATTGAGCCGTTCGCGTACCTCGTCGTAGAGGAAGGCCAGGGCCGGTTGGGTCAGGGCCGGAGTATCAGTCAGCAGGTGATAAAGGGCGGGTAGAGCTTCCAGGCTACCCAGGTGGCGTCGCAGAGCTTGCAGCAAAGCTTTCTGGTCGCGCCGGTCGTAAAGATAGAGATGGACAGGCGCGGCTTCGGCCTCCCCCGCGACCCTGCCGACCGCCGCCAGCACTCCGCCGACCCAATCCAGCAGCAGCGTTCGCTCGCTCTGATCGGTCGGCACGTCCTGGCTCAATCGCACGACTGCTTCGGTGCGACTGCCGCATTGCACCAGGGCGGCAGCGAGATAAAGGCGGTCTTCCAGATAGTCAAGCTGAACTTCCAGGAAGATTTTAATCAGATTCGGGTAAAGCTTGTCGTCGGGCAGGTTCGAGCGAGTGCTACGCCGGGCCGGTTGACGGTCTACGAAGTAGCGGCGGGCCGGTGTGGTGTGGTCAAAGGCCCGCCGCGCCAGAGCCGCCCGTTGGATCAGGCGGTCGAGCCGGGGCGCAAGCGGCCAGCGTCGGCTTAATTCGGCCACCAGGTCTTCTTTGCCCGGCGCGGTTTGCAGCCGCAGCTTGACGCTCACCCCGGCCTCTGGTTTAGCCAGCCTGGAAGGAGAGACGGTCGGATAGGGCAGTTCGGCCTCCCCTTGTTCGGTTTCCTCGGCTGTCTCAGGTGTGGCCGCGGTAGGGGCGGGGCCAGATGAGGAAGTAGCGACAAACTCTTTGAGGGCGGCAAGCTCGGCCAGGGTGTTTATTCCGGCTCCGTTCAGCACTCGTTTGTCGCTACTTTCCAGAAAAGGGATTAACGAGAGGTCCTGGCGTTGGGCTGTCTCGGTCACACAAACCGGCCCAAACGAGCAGCCATCACAGCGCGGGCCGAGATAATAATGCAAGCGGGCCAGGTCGTTGCCGACCGCTTCGACGCGCTGCAAAGGGCTGGCCGCATCTTCGGTCAGGTAACGTACCGTATCGAGGTACGGAGCCAGGTCGAAAGGCTGGGCCTGGGCCGGGTCTTGCAAGACGCCTTCCTGGGTACGCCGCACAATCGCTCCCCTGACCTCGCCCAGCTCGATCCCGGCTCCGTCGCACATCTGCTGCAACATCCGCACGTAGACGGCCACCTGCAAGCGGTGCTGTACTTTGTCTTTGCGGCTGGCCTTCACGTCAATCACCAGCACATCGAGCCGAGCCGTAGCCGGATTAAAGGCCACCTGCACCAGATCGGCCCGACCCTCGAACGGCCAGTGGCCCAACCGCCCACGCATTGGAACCTGGTAGAGAAAACACGCGTCGCTCGCTTGACTGCGATAAGAAGCGGCCAGCACTTCGGTTGCGCCCGGCACATCCAACTCTCCCAAATCTCGCACCCGGTAGCCCTGGTTTTCCAGGTTCGCCACTACCTCGCCTTCGATACGATTGCCGAGACCTTCCAGCAGGCTCGAAAGCGGTTGCACCGGCACCCAGGACGTGCCAGCCAGTTCGGTTTGAACTGCCAGTCGCCGGGTCAACCGGGTAGTTTCGCCCCGGTTCAGGTAAAACCACAGGTAGCGTTCGCAATTGTCCAGCCCGACATACTGGCTCAGAGCGGTCGGAGCCAGCCTCTGCCGCCGGTCAGCAAGAGCCAAAGCCGAAGCCGAAGCCGTTTCAGGTTCAGTTTTGAGGGTTTCTTCGGGCATCGAGTTTTAGTCCCCTGGCCGAGGTTGAACCATCCGCTATTAATTAAGCAATCAGACCGGATAATCAAAAGGTCTTTTGATTTTTAGGGCGGCGATCACTAAGAAAACTAAAAAGCACGGGGTGATTTTAGCATAAAAGTGCTAACAGGAGAAATATTACTGCCCCTTCCACTCCGGCTTGCGCTTCTCGACAAAGGCAGTCAGACCTTCTTTCGAGTCGTCGGTCAGGATGCTCAGCGTTAGCATAGTGCTGAGGTAAGCCAGAGCCTCGCTGAGCGACAGGTTGTCCGCATTGTAAAGGGCGTCTTTGCCCAACTTGAGGATTGCCGGGCTTTTAGCGGCTAAATCGTCAGCCAGAGCGTCCACCGAAGCTTTTAGCTCTCCGGCAGCCACTACCCGCGTCACCAGACCGATCCGTTCCGCTTCGGCTGCATCAATTTGCCGCCCGGTAAACATCAGGTCAAAAGCTTTCTTGCGGCCCAGATTGCGGATCAGTACCGCCGAAATCATCATCGGGAATAACCCGACGTTGACTTCCGGCGTACCAAACCGGGCCGTTTCACTGGCAATCACGAAATCGCAAGAAGCCGCCAGGCCGCAACCACCGGCCAGGGCCAGGCCTTGCACCTGGGCAATGACCGGTTTACCCAGCCGGGGAATTCCATCGAACAGTCCCACAAAAGTCTCGCGCTGCACATAGCGCAGGTATTCGTTGGTGCTTTGCTGCGTCTCAGCAAGATCGGCTCCGGCGCAAAAAGCCTTGTCGCCCGCTCCGCTTAATACTACCACCCGCACCGCCGGATCGTGCTTGCACTGCTCGAAAGCCTGGGCAAGTTCGGCAATTGTCGCCGCGTTCAGGGCGTTACGTTTGTCCGGGCGGTTTATTACAATATCCGCTCGTGCGCCGTCGAGCTTCAACTGTACATTCTGGTAATCGCTCATGGGTCAAGACTCCTCTTGATTGGCCGGTTTTACGGCTTATTTTAGAGACAGCCCGCCCAAAAAGCAACCTTCCTGAAAGTAGAGCATTAAATAGCAGAATATAGCTATAGCTACCGGGCAACAAATCGTTTAAGATGACGTAAAGGCCGAACCCGTAACCCTTATTTGTTAGGTAAGATCGCTAAGAAAGGTTTGAGACTGCTCATTTTGCGAATAAATATGTTGAGAAAAGCTCTAAACTGGCGAATAAAACTGACCAGCTTGGCCGCCAGCCTGATGTTAGTAGTGATGGGCTTAATGCTAGTCAATCAACCCCAGGCAGTTCAGGCCGCCGGTGTAGTCGGGACGGGTAGCCCGGCCAGTTGCACCGAGCAAAGCCTGGCAACGGCTCTTACTGGCGGCGGGACTGTCACCTTCAACTGCGGCGGGGCCGCTACCATCAACATCACCAGCGTCAAAAACATTGCTGCCAGCACCGTTATTGATGGCGGCGGGCTGATCACCCTCAAGGCAACTGGCGGAAGCCGAATTTTTCAGACGGTGTATCAAAAAGACCTGACCCTCCAAAATATCACCCTGCGCGATGCTAACGTCACCAACGGTATTGGCGGCGCGGCGGTGCTGGGAGCCAATCAAAGCAATATAACTTTGATCAACTGCCGCTTCCTCAACAACATCTTTAGCGCACCGGGGGGCGGGTCGGGCGACTATGGCGGTGCGGTCTTTGTGCAAGGAGCGACCCTACAGGTCAACAATTGCGAATTTAGCGGCAATACTTCCAACCGGGGCGGTGGTTCGGCCCTGCATACCCTGGCCGCAAACGTGGTGATCCGTAATAGCCGCTTTTACAGTAACCATTCGACCGCACCGGGCAACGGCGGAGCTTTTTACAGCGATAACGTCCTGAATGCAAACGGTTCGATCCTGGTCGAAGATAGCCAGTTCAACGATAACACCGCTCAGGGCGAAGGCGGTGCGGTGCGCAACGGCACTTATGTACCCACTCACACCGTCACCTATAACCGGGTTAGCTTTGTTTCCAATAGCGTTACGAACGCTGGCGGCGGAGCTTCGGGCGGGGCGATCCGCATTGGTGGCACCGGTAACGGCGGCAGCTTTAATTTTACCGACTCGACCTTCCAGAGCAACAGTTCGCAGGGACAGGGCGGAGCGATCTGGACGGGTGAAACAGTCAGCCTGAATATTCTACGCACGACCCTGAGCTACAACACCGCCATCGGCCCGGACGGGCAATCCGGCATGGGCGGGGCAATTGCGATCAACAGCAGTGCCGCCAGCACTTTTAACCTGACCAATACGACCGTCTCCGACAATCGGGCCGGTTTTATGGGTGGAGGTTTGTCCATTGGTAGCCAGGGTGCTTTTACGATCAATAACTCGACTATCGTTAACAATTACGCCTGGTGGCAGGGCGGCGGGCTACAAAACGCCAGTTCTAACGTCATCCTCCGCAACACTATAATCGCCTATAATGTCGCCAATAACGGCGGCAACGACTGGAATATTTATCACAACTGTTTCCCCAACGGCGGCAAATATACCAACGGCGGCAATAACCGGCAATATTCAAGTCTTAATAACGCTCCCGGCGAAGCCTGTGCTAACGGTATCGCTATGGGAGCCGACCCAAAAGTAGCCCCGCTTGGAAATAACGGCGGGCGGAACCAGACCCGCGCCCTTCTGCCCGGTAGCCCGGCTATCAACGCCGGGAATAACGCCACCTGCGCAGCCAGCGATCAGCGCAACCTGCCCCGACCTATCGGCGGCACCTGCGATATTGGAGCTTTTGAAGTAGTGCCGCCGCCTTCGCTCGGCCAGAGTTTTGCACCCGCTACCATCGCGCCCAACGGCTCGTCTAGCCTGGTGTTTACCCTCATCAACCCCAGTGCGGCTCCTTTGAGCGGGCTTAACTTTGGGCTGACCCTACCCGGCGGATTGGTGGTAGCAGCTAACCCACTCGTTACCAATAATTGTAGCCTACCCGGTACAGTCGGGGCCAGCCCTGGTAGCGCATCGCTTAGTCTGAACGGGGCAGGGTTGGCCGCCAATCAAACCTGCCAGATTTCGGTCAAAATTACCGGCTCTACCGCCGGTACTTACACGGTCGGGCCGACTGTGCTGAAATCGCTCGAAGCTGGCCCCGGCCCGGCCTCTAGCGGGACCGTCCTTAAAATAATACAATTGCAAAAGTTTGCGGCCTATCCCGGCCCAGGCTCCCCGCTTATAATGGGTGTCACCGGCCTGGGTAACACTAAAACGGCTAAATTTGTAGTGCGTAACGAGGGCGACCCGTCCTCCACGCTGACTGTCGGAATAGGAAGCTTTAGCGGCAATCAGCCAGGCGACTTTAGCCTTACCTCGCCGGTGGCAACTTCGGTGCAACTGGCCGGGGGTTCCAGCCAGACCTTTGCGCTAAGTTGTCAACCCCAGGCTTTAGGCACCCGCACTGCTACCCTCAACCTGACTTCCAACGACCCGAACTACCCTGCGATTGCCTATCAGCTAGTTTGCATCGGCGGCTATAAAGTCACCCAGGCGGCGGATGACGGCAACGCCGGTATTACAGGCAGCTTATCCGAAATCTTGCGACATTCGGCCAATACGAGCGGGCAAGGAGTTTATTTCGAGGTGCCGGGTAACATAATCAACTTTTCCCAGCCTTTCGTCCAGCCGATACCGGCAGGTGTCACCCTCGACGGCGGTTGCGGCGCGAATGGACCGGTGATCACTCTTAACGGAATGGGTGTTAACGGAATTGGTTTAACCTTGAGCGGAGGTAACAATTTGCTCGGCCTGAAAATTATTAACTTCGGCAAACAGCCCATCCTGAGCCAGGCCACTAACGGGCGTAACCGCTTCTACTGCGTGGAAGCCAAACCATAGGCAGGTCTGGCTTCTCGCCTACCCTTTACTATTGAGATTAAATATCTCTCGCTAGTCAGATAACGTTTTGCTCCCGCAACCGCTCGACTTCTTCCGCCAAATAGCCCAGCCGCTCGGTCAGCAGAGCGGCGGTGTGTTCGCCCAGCAGTGGCGGCGGGAGGTCAATGCGGGTAGGGGTGGCACTGAGGTGCATGGGAGAGCGCACCAGGCGCACCGACCCGGCGGTGGGGTGCTGAATTTCCTGCACAATTTCGAGAGCTTTGGTGTGGGGATGATCGAAAACCCGGTCGAGCGTGTTGATTGACCCGGCGGGAATATCGGCCCCGGTCAAAAGGCTCTCCCAATAGGCCGAAGGGTGCTGCACGAAAATGCTTTGCAGGGTCGGGATCAGAGTCGCCCGGTTCTCCACGCGGGCGGCATTAGTGGCGTAGCGCAGGTCGTCGGCCAATTCGGGCCGGTCGGCCAGTCGGCAAAACTTCTTGAACTGACCGTCTGTGCCGATAGCCACCGCCACCGGTACATCGGCGGTCTCGAAAGGCTGGTAAGGCACGACGTTGGGGTGAGCATTGCCCATGCGGTGCGGTACAAGGCCGGACACCAGGTAGTTGCTGGCGATATTGCCCAGCCAGGCCAGCGCACACTCGTAAAGCGATACTTCGAGCTTTTGGCCGCGCCGTTGCGGGTCGCGTTCGCGGGCGAAAAGAGCCGCCAGCACTACGTTCGAGGCGTACAGGCCCGTAGTTATGTCAACTACAGCCACCCCCACCTTCATAGGCTGACCTTCGGCCTCGCCGGTAATGCTCATAATGCCAGTCTGGGCTTGCATCATAAAATCGAAGCCGGGCCGCTCGCGGTAAGGCCCGGTCGGGCCATAGCCGCTGATAGTGCAGTAGATCAGGGCCGGGTTCAGGGCGGCCAGGGTCTCGTAATCGAGGCCCATCTTCGCCATCTCGCCAAACTTAAAATTCTCGATTAGCACATCGCTCTGGGTTGCCAGCCGCCGGACAATTTGTTGTCCTTCCTCGCTTTTAAGATTGAGGGTCATGCTGCGCTTGTTGCGATTGACGCACAGGTAGTAGGCCGCCTCGCCGCCCGCCCAGGGTGGCCCCCAGGCTCGGCTACCGTCGCCCAGACCCGGTTGCTCCACCTTCACGATGTCGGCTCCGAGGTCGCCCAGAAGTTGAGTGCAATACGGCCCGGCTAGAATCCGGCTGAGGTCTAGCACGCGCACGCCGGAAAGAGCCGAAGGCAATCTGCCGGGGACGGGATTTGGATTTTCGGAAGCTTCAGGCTTGGACATAAGTGACCTATTTTCGAGCTACAAAACAAATCCAGCCGCCAGCCAAATTTTTGGCTGGCAGCTAAAGAGTACGGACTGACCGCTAATCAGGAAAAAGCGTTCTCGCCGGTAATGGCCTGGCCGATGATCAGGGTGTGAATGTCATCGGTTCCTTCGTAAGTGTAGACCGACTCCAGGTTGTTCATGTGGCGGCTTACCGGGTATTCAAGGGTGACGCCATTTGCGCCCAGAATCGAACGCGCTTCGCGGGCGGTTTTAAGGGCCTCCCGCACGTTATTGCGCTTGGCTATCGAAACCTGTACCGGGTGCAGTAGACCTTCGTCCTTGAGCCGACCAAGTTGCAGAGCCAGGAGTTGAGCCTTGACCAGTTCGGTCGCCATATTTGCCAGTTTTAGCTGCACGAGTTGAAAACCTGCTATCGGGCGGTTGAACTGGATACGAGTTTTGGCATACTCCAGAGCCGTCTCGTAGCAGGCGCGGGCGGCCCCGGTTGCTCCCCATGAGATGCCAAAGCGAGCTTCGTTGAGGCAAGAGAGCGGCCCGCGCAAGCCCTTAACCTCCGGCAGCATATTTTCTGCCGGGATGCGGCAATCGTCGAAGTGTAATTCCGACGTAATCGAGGCCCGCAGCGAGAGCTTATGATGAATGTCGCTGGTACTAAAGCCGGGCGTGCCGCGCTCGACCAGGAAACCGCGCACCCCATCGTCAGTTTTAGCCCACACCACGGCAAGGTCGGCAATACCGCCGTTGGTGATCCACATCTTAGAGCCATTTAGAATATAAGAATTGCCGTCCCGCCGGGCGTTTGTGCGCATCCCGGAGGGGTCGCTGCCGTGGTCGGCTTCGGTCAGGCCAAAACAGCCGATCACCTCACCACGGGCCATTTTGGGCAGCCAGCGTTGCTTTTGCTCTTCCGAACCAAAAGCCCAGATCGGGTACATCGCCAGCGAACCCTGCACCGAGACAAACGAACGCAACCCGCTATCGCCCGCTTCGAGTTCCAGACAGGCCAGGCCGTAAGAAACTGCGTTCGACCCGGCGCAACCGTAGCCTTCCAGGTGCATTCCCAGAAGGCCCAGTTCTCCAATCTCAGGGATGATTTCGCGTGGGAACGTCCCCGCCTCAAAATGCTCGCCGATAATCGGCATTACGCGCTCCCGCACCCATTGCCGCACCGTATCGCGCACCATCCGCTCTTCTTCACTTAACAGGTGGTCAATATTGTACAGGTCGGTCGGCGAAGGCATCTGTACTTTGCGTCTTTCCAGCGTTTCGGTCATTTCTTCTTTACTTCCTTCCTCTTATATTCCCCGGCTACCTCGCAAGGGTTTCTTGCCGGGAAGTGTAGCACTTACACCCTTTAGTGTCTAATTTTACGGTCTACAATTTACTACCTGGATGGCTAACGGGTTGATACCACCGGCTTTTTTCTTAAAATATTCCTTAAAAAGTAGGGCATTGTTGCTGATCTCTGCTTTAGGTTATAATAGCTTTTAGAGGGTGGGCGATGTCGCCGACCCTGGCTTCACAAGGCCACTGTACCTCGCCAGGACGGTAGGCCGGAAAGGATGCTCCAATTAAATGAAGAAGACTATACCTGAGATTTCGGGACGCAAAGCCAGGTCTGGCGCACCCGATAGCCCGCCCGGTTCCAAGATCGTGATGGTTACGGCTTACGATTATCCAACTGCGCTGCTGGCAGACCGGGCCGGGATAGATATTCTACTGGTCGGCGACTCGCTGGGCATGGTAGTGCTGGGTTACGATAGCACCGTGTCGGTGACAATGGAAGAGATGCTACACCACTCCAAAGCCGTCCGGCGCGGCGCAAAAGAAGCGGTGCTGGTTGGAGATATGCCCTTTGGCTCGTACCAGGAAGGGCCGCAGCAAGCCATTCGTAACGCGGTGCGCTTTTTGAAGGAAGCCGGAATGGACGCCGTGAAGCTCGAAGGCGGCACGGGCCAGGCCGAGACTGCCCGCGCCCTGGTCGGCAGCGGCATCCCGGTGATGGGCCATATCGGGCTGTTGCCGCAACTGGTCTCGGCTACGGGTGGCTTCAAAGTGCAAGGCCGCGACGCTGCCGGGGCCGCCCGCTTGATCGAGGATGCCAAAGCTCTGGAAGCGGCGGGTTGCTTCGCAATTGTGCTGGAAGCGATCCCCGACCGACTGGCCGGGCTGATTACCCGCAGCCTTTCGATCCCGACAATCGGGATCGGGGCCGGGCCGCAGTGTGATGGTCAGGTTCTGGTGATGCACGATCTGATCGGTCTGTACGACCGCTTCACGCCGCGCTTCGTCAAGCAATACGCCAATACCGCCCCGTTGATCCAGACCGCCCTGACGACCTATCGTGACGAGGTGCAAGCAGGCGAGTTCCCCACCACGCAGCACTCCTTCACCATCAAAGACGAGGTGCTGGACGGCCTGTACGGGGATAAATAATCCGGCTCGATGGGGTTCCCGGCGGTGCAAAAGGTCACCGGACGGCCCGAAGTTAACTGTAATCTGTAACCCAATCAAAAATAAGAAGTTATTTTTGATTGGGTTACTTTCGCGCCGTCATGCCGCTCGATCTGAGAGTAAAGCGGCCCGACATACCAGACAAACCAATCGAACAGAAAGAATAAACCGGGAAAATGTTAACCAAAAGAGTGATTCCGTGCCTGGATGTTACCGGGGGGCGAGTAGTCAAGGGAACTAAATTTCTCGACTTACGCGATGCCGGGGATGCCGTCGAGTTGGCTGCTTTTTACGATGCGGCAGGCGCGGACGAACTGGTTTTTCTGGATATTACAGCCAGCAGCGATGCCCGCGAAACGGTGGTCGAAATGGTGCGGCATACCGCCGAGCAGGTTTTTATCCCTTTTACCATCGGTGGAGGTATTCGTTCGGTTGGGGATATGCAGCGTATGCTGGCGGCGGGGGCCGATAAAATTTCGGTCAATACAGCGGCAGTTCAAAATCCGGCCCTGATTGCCGAAGGCGCGGCTCACTTCGGGCGGCAGTGCATCGTGCTGGCGATTGACGCCAAACGCCGCGGCGAAAGAACCGAGGACGGCTGGGAAGTTTACCTGCACGGCGGGCGCACT
>JBBRBE010000188.1:0-11577 GCA_038206175.1 Chloroflexia bacterium | reverse complement strand
TAAGCCGGACTAAACTCCGGGGCTGCCGCCAGTTTGCGCTCTTTCTTTTGCCAGCGTTTGTCGTCGTAAGACACGTAAACCTGGGGATAGGCCGGGTCTGTTACATCCACATGTTCGGGCTGGATCGCCAGAAGCTCGGTGCGGGTAAAACCCAACTTCAGGATGAAGTAGATCATCATATAAGTGCGGGTATTTTCCCGGCCTGCGGCCTCCAGCAAGGCATTTTGCTCGGCTTCGTCCAGCACCACCGGCGTTTTGAGCGGGATAAAATCGGCAAAGAAGTTGTCGGTTGGGTCTTTGTCCAGCACTTTCTCGGTCTGAATGAGGTACTTGAAGAAAGCTCCTAGCGAGGTCAAGCGGCGTTTGCGAGTGGATTTTTTGAGCGATTGGGCCAGGTACGCCGCCACATCTCCGGCATTCACGGCGTTCAGAGCTTTAGGGCCAGAATATTCCTCGAACCCGGCCAGATCGTACATGTAAGAAGCAACCGTATTTTTAGGCCGGTTTAGCCCTTCCAGGTGGCTGCGAAACCACCACCGGGCGACATCCAGAGGGCTATGCGAAGTGAGCGCGGGAATTTCAACCGGCTCGACCAGTTCACCTTTGCTATTGATGCTAAAAAGTTGCGGCTGAACTGCCCGCACCCCGCCCTGACGAGCCGAACCAGAACTGCGGCCTGGTCGACCCGCCGGACGGTCTGGCGCGGCCTCGGTTTCGGCTACTTCCGGGAACAGCGATGCGGCCAGCACTTCTTGTGGCGGCGCGGCAGTTTTACCGTTCGAGGCGGGCGTGGGCGTGGAAGTGGGTGCTGGCCGCGAACTGGAATTTGGATTACGCACTGAAGCAGGTGGACGAGGCATTGCTCGTTTTCTCCGTCTACATCTACTAAATTCTGGTAAACCGTTTGATTGTGGGATAGATCATCCTTTTGGGATATATCTACTTTCCATAAAAATATAGCATAACTCGGCTCTACATGCAAGAGTTTGGAGCTGTATACTGTAAAGTTATCCACAATTTGGTTCCTCAAGAGCCACCTGGCGACCACTCAGTTGGTAAAGAATGACATCTACGTTAAGTGGGTGTGATTATACGAAAGCTGGCCCAATCATTGCTGTAGCAGTAGACGACAGGTTTGAGTAAGGAATGCTCTTGCCCTGGCTCGAAAAAGCCTACAAAGGCCGAATATAAGTTCGGGCCGCAGGCCTGAACTGGATTAGAAAGGATTTTTGTGACAATGGACAACAAAGAAGGAAACAACAAATTTATTGATGTCGCCTCGCTGGTACTGATGGGTGCTTCGATTATCTATTCGATCTCGCTCTTCCGCAAAGGCGAACGGGAACAGGCTATTTTTGTAGGGTTGTGGCCGCCAACCTTCGTAGCTCTTGGCACGCTGCTCAAGCAAACCTTTGGCAACACCAACGCCAAGTAAACCAAAAGGCTGCGCCGGAAATAACTTCAGCTCATAGCACTAAACTTGTCGCCGGGTGGCTGGTTTCTACTTTCGAGTAGGAATTAGCCGCCCGGTGATTTTTTGTAACCCCGATGTGGTAAAATGCCCTCGTGATTTTCTAAGGTCAGCTTGCGTTGTATACAGTGGATGGCTTTTGCTGAGGTCGTCGCCAAAACCTTTCCGAGCGGAGAAGGGGCAGGCATATTTTTAGCCCAAACGAAGAAAGCGGGCTGATAGCACGGGTGCGCTCTGGCGATGTGAATGCTTTCGAGCTAATCGTTGCCGAGTTCGAGCCAAAGCTGGTGCGGTTTATCTACGGTCTGACCCGTGAACGCGAGTTAGCCGAAGACCTGGTGCAGGATACTTTTGTATCGGCTTACCGGGCACTCCAGACGGCTCCTGACGACCTGAAACTGTCGGCCTGGTTGTATAAAATTGCTTTGAATAAAGTACGTAGCGAGAAACGGCGGAAGCGTCCGGTCGCTTTGTTCGGAACGCCTTCTTTCGGGGAAGATAACTCCCGCGCCGAGGATGAACAACCAGTGCTGAACCTGCCCGACCCGCGCCCGACGCCGGGGGAGGAAGTGGTGCAAAGGCAGCAAATCCTCGATACGATGGCCCGCCTCCCCGACGACCAGGCTACCGCCTTGATGATGGACGCGCAGGGCTATGGAGATGAAGAAATTGCGGCGGCACTGGACGTAAGTATCGGCGCAGTCCGCCAGAAACTTTTTCGAGGACGCAAAGCTTTTCGCGTCCTGTACGACAATTAGGACTCTTTTAGGTAGTAATTTTGGCAGATTCAAACGAACCACAAGACCGGGACAACCGGGATAATAACGAGGAATACCAGGACGACCCGGTTCTCAACGAGCGGATTCGCCGCGACCTGCGAGCAGCCCTGACGCCTCCCGGTGCGGAGTTCACTTCCCGCCGGGCGCAAATCATGGCCCAGCTACGGGCCGAAGCTGTTCCACCGCCAGGTCAGGAGCGTGGCGCAAATGGTACGAGCGCAGGGGCGGGCGGCGCGGCCCCGTTAGCTTTCGACGGCCCTCGGCGGGAAGAGCGGAGACGACCGCGCCCGTTTGCTCCTGCCTGGCTGAGCAGCCTGGCGGCAGGCCTCATCGTGCTGGTGGTAGCGGGGGTTTTATTCGGGATTATCTTAAATAATCAAAATAACGGTAAAACCGAAGTAGCCCGAAATTCTAGCGGTGAAGTTAGCGTCCCTGCCGCGAGCAGTGCCACGACGGCAGCAATGGTCGCTACCACCAGCGCGGCAGGAGCCACTACCGCCGCCGCCGCAGCCGCCGCGCAAGCCCCGGCGGCCAATCCTAATGCCACGGCCTCTTCCAGTTCCGGCGGCACGACTGGCGACCGAAACACCACTACCAGTGCTGCCGCTACGACCGCCGCTGCCACCACTACCTCGGCAGCGGCGGCTACTACCTCGGCAGCCGCTACCACTGTCGCCGCTACGACTGCCGCCGGGGCTACTTTTGCCGCGACGACCGCCGCAGCAAGTGCTAGTTTGCCCATCAGTGGCACGCCGGGAGTCACCAACAAAGCCAGTCCCTTCAGGCTCTATCCAAATGCAGCCAACCTGAGCCTACCGGCAACCGATGTACGCGACTTCTTGCGACGGCAGGCCGAAACCTACCTGCGTAGCCCGTCCGACCGCCTCTTGCCGGGGCTGGACGAGCCGACCCTGACGAATTACGGCTACGCCGGAAGCCGGGCAAGCGGGGCCAGGTTGGAAGATGTGATAAAATTCTATCGGGAAGAAGCCGCCCGGTTGGGCTACCGCGAAGAAGCCGCCGTACCTCTCCAAACCGACCAACAGCTTCGAGTACAATGGCTTTATTTCAGCCGGGGTAGCCAGCGAGTAGGTCTGCTGGTGGTGGAAGTCCTCGATAGCACTGCCGCTACCCGCCTGAACTTGAATAAAGGCGATACCGGCATCTTCGTCGCCACTTGAACTTGAAAATAAAAAGCTTGCCTGCTTTTTATTGTATTAATTTAAGGAGCATTCTAAAAATGTCCGTCTTTGAAGCGATCCGCAACCGCCGGAGCGTCGGTTTGATGAAACCTGACTTGCCACCTAGAGAAAAGATCGAACGGATTTTGCAAGCAGGAACTTTTGCCCCCAATCATCACGAGGTCGAACCGTGGCGGTTTGTGGTGCTGGCCGGAACTGCCCGGCAGGAACTGGGCGAATTGATGGCCGAATCGCTGGCCCAAAAACTCGATGAAACGGAGAGCGAGAAAAGCCTGGCTGCCCTGAACAAGGAACGCAACAAACCTTTACGCGCTCCGGTGCTGATCGTAGCCGCCAGCACCCAGCCGCACCAGCCTAAAGTCCGTGACATCGAGAACGTCGAAGCGGTAGCCGCCGCCGTCCAGAACATGTTGCTGGTAGCGGAAGAAGAAGGCTTATCGGCCATCTGGCGCACCGGCGACCCGGCCTATAATCCTAAAATAAAAGCTTTCTTTGGCCTCGAACCGCACGAACATATTGTGGCGATCATCTACCTGGGTTTTGCCGCCGTACCCAAACCAGAACGCTTTCCTGGCCCCTTCCAACTCAAAACCGAGTGGCGCGGCTGGGAATAACCTGGCCTTTTGTCTCATTGACTTTAAGGGTTACAAGTTATAAAATGTACAAAAGTGCCGAAAAGGTTGGCAATAAAGGCAAAGAAAATAGTCCTGGCAATATTGTATAGTAAATTGAGTGATACCGATGGTTTATAATTGTAGTGGAAGGCCATTTTAGAAGCGAGTAAATACTATGGAAGATGATTATGATGTGGAGGAGAGCTACGAATTAGTTGAGGGCAGTCCCTTCGACTTTCACTCTCCGCAAGATATACTGCCAGATAATAGCCCGCTTGGTCGGCTGGCTAAAGTGGCCGGGCTACCCGACGCTGAAATAGACCTGGCTGAGGCAGCCTTGATGGTGTCGGCTCAGCAGTACCCCGGCCTGAATGAAGCTTATTACATGGACTGGCTGGACGCTCTGGCCGACGAAGTGCGCCCCTTGATTGCCACCGAAACCGACCCCCTTAAAAATATTGCACACCTCAACCATTTTCTAACCACCCTGAAAGGCTTTCACGGCAACGAAACCGATTACAACAACCGCCGCAACTCTTATTTGAGTGATGTGCTGGAAAAGCGCACCGGGTTGCCCATCACGCTTTCACTTTTGTACATCGAGCTTGGTAAAAGATTAGGTTTGCACTTCGAGGGAATTGGATTACCGGGTCATTTCATCATCCGTTACCGCGAACTTGCGCCCCAGGCTCAGGGCCGGAGCGAATGGGCTTCCACGAGCCTGGATGGTTTAGGACGTCTGGAAGAAACCGAACCAGGGGCTAACTCCGGCAACGGTGAAATCCTGCTCGATCCCTTTAACGGCGGGACTATCCTGACCGAAGAAGACTGCATCGAGCTTGTGCGCGAGAAGGCTGGACGAACTCTGCCGGTACGGGCCTGGTTTCGGCGGCCTGTCACCAATCGGCAATTTCTGGTTCGGTTGCTCAACAATCTCAAAGCCAGCCTGATTGGTGAAAATGATTTCGAGCAAGCACTGCAAGTGCAGGAATGTTTGATCCTGCTTACCCCCCTGGCAGTCGAAGAAAAACGCGACCGGGGTATGCTGTACTTGCGCGAGGGCCGCTACGGTCGCGCTATTACCGACCTGCAAACCTATCTGCGCGAGGCTCCTGACGCCCGCGATGCCGAACCGCTCCGCCGACATCTTAAAGTAGCTTTCGACAAAATGGTTGCTCGCAACTAGATTTTAGTGGCCTAAGAATAGCATAAATAGCAAAAGACCAGCCCAGGCTGGTCTTTTTGCTATTTATCCGTCGGCCAGGTTTAAACCTGGCTCAGGTGTTTTACTCTTTAGCGTTGGGTGTTGCTGCCGCCGCCCATGCTAGTTCCACTGCCGTAGCTGCTCTGGGAAGCGTAACCCTGGCCCTGGCTCTGGCTCTGGCCCTGGCTACCCTGAATTACCTGGGGCAATTGCTGCTGAAGCAGTTGGATCGCCTGCTCTGCCTGCTGGCTAAGTTGCTGCCAGAGTTGCGAATTGCCATCTTTAGCGTACTTCTTGTAGGCTTCCCGCGCTTCCAGGTTAGAAGCCAGGGCCATAATAATGTTGTAGCTATTGTTATCCATCGTTCAAAAACCTCCTCGTTGTTTGACCTTTGGGTCATCGCTTGATGCCCTTACCTTTCTTATTGGGCAAAGAACGTGCCATCAAGCCGCTTAAAAGGCTTATTAAATAGCTTTAGGCAAAATATTTGTTTTTCTAAAACTATATTTTGGCTCTATCTCGATGAAAAAGTGGTATTTCGCGCCCACGCCACCAGCGGGCTAACAATCCCTGCCAGGGCGAAAAGAGCAGAGTGAGAAGGAATAGCCCGGTCAGGCTGGCGACTACGCTCGAACCGGGAGCGAAATTGTAGTAATAAGCCAGATAAAGCCCGATTGTGCTACCCAGCAGCGAGAATAACCCGGCCACTACCATCATTGGCCCTAGCCGCCTCGTGACGAGGCGGGCCGTCGCCGGGGCCGTCACGAGTAAAGCCACAAGCTGAATATTGCCCACTGCCGGTAGAGCGACGATTACGGTGACAGCAACGATTACCAGGAAACCAGTTTCGAGCAACCCAACCGGCAAGCCTTGCGCCCGTGCCATATTCCGGTCGAAAGAAGTTAGAAGAATTTCTTTGCGGAAGATTAACATGAGGGTCAGTACAACCGCACCGACTGCCGCCGTAGTAAGGATTTCCAACCAGCCTATCCCAAAAGTGCGACCAAACAAAATCTCCGATAGACCTTTGAAGGTACGAAGCGAACTGACCAGTACGATCCCAAGCGCAAACATGCCGGTGTAAACGCCCGCAATCGCTGAGTCGCTGCCGACGCGTTCGCTTCGCCCGACCAAACCAATTAGCAAACTGATTACGATGCCGGTAATTACACTCAACATAAGATAGTTCCAGCCTATGATGAAGGCCAGTACAATACCGGGGAAAACGCCGTGGCTGAGAGCCAGGATCAGAAAAGCCAGATGGCGCAAGACCACATAAGTGCCTACCACCGCGACCAGAAGGCTCAAAAGAGCCATTTCCAGCAGGGCCGTCTGCATAAAAGGAGCCGTAAGCGGGTCAAACAAGAAATTAAACATTCAGGCATTCCGGCAATGTGCTAAATTCCAGGGCGACAAACGATAGTTGAATGATAATAAATATCAATTAACCACTTTAGACTATCAAATTTCAATCGGGCTGTCAACCTCGTGAATCCCAAATAAACATTTATGCAAGCGTTACAGCTCAGTCAGGGCCGGAATTGACTTGAGCTTGTCCGGGTTAACCACAATTTGCACCGACCGCACCTGCCCCTCGAAAATGTCCAGGGTCAGAACAGTGTTGATCGCGTCGTGCGCATAAGCCAGCAAAGCCGGTTGCCCGTTAACCTTGCTCAGGTGGAGCGTTAGATCAGCAGGCATCTTCTTGACCAGACCCAGCAGGAAGCGGGCAACATTGTCGGCCCCGGTTATAGGATTACGCGCGGCCAGGACTTTACCGCCGCCATCGCTCAGAACTACTACATCGTCGGTCAGCAGTTGCATAAGTTCGCCTAAATTGCCACCCGTGCAAGCCGTCAAAAATTTCTGCATCACGGCTTCTTGTTGTTGAGCTGAAACTGCATAGCGGGGGCGGCGTTCCTGAACGTGCTGCCGCCCCCGCTTGACTAACTGGCGACAATTAGCTTCGGTTTTACCAACTATCTGGGCAATTTCAGCGTATTCGTAATCGAACACCTCCCGTAACACAAAAACGGCGCGTTCGAGGGGCGTCAGGCTTTCCAACAAAACCAGGAAAGCCAGCGAGAGCGAGTCGGCCAGTTCGAGGGCTGCGCCGGGGCTGTCCGCCTGATCAGTGGTCAGAAGAGGTTCGGGTAGCCACGGCCCAACGTAAACTTCACGTTGAGCCTGAGCCGACCTCAATTGATCCAGACACAGCCGCGTAACGATAGTAGAAAGATAAGCTTTGGGCGATTGCACCTCGGCTGGGTCGGGGGCAGCTTTGAACCAGCGCAAAAAGGCCTCTTGCAAAATATCTTCCGCTTCGCTCACGCTGCCCAGCATTCGATAGGCCAGACCAAACAACAAAGAACGATGCTGGTCAAAAATTTCCAGGTGTGTCATATCGTAATCAATTCCTAAAAACTAGCCTCGTCAAGTTTACCCGGCCACCTTATACTCTACAGGCCGGGTGGTTATCTCCTGTGCTAAAATCAGCCGGGCCACCTGCCGCGCACTTGCCAGCGCAGCATCAGCTAACATGCCCTCCGGCCCGACCCAATCCCCCGCCAGGTACAGGTTGGGCCAGTCGGTGGCCGGGCCGGGTCGTCCGCTCAAACCGTTCTGAGCGACGTTTACCAGGGCGTTAGAGACCGTCATGTAGGGCAAAAAACGTTGTTCCACTACCTCATCGCGCCAGCCCGGTTGTAGCCGGTCAAGGAAGGTTTCAAGCTCGCGCCGGTCGCCCTGCGGGTTGTGCGGTTCGTTCGGGTGGAGATATTTTAACACGTGAATGGTAGAATTGTCGGTTGGAGCTAACTTTGCGCCCGAAGCAGTGTGTACCGAAAAATAAAGGGGCGGATCGAGATTCAGCCCAAAATTAACCGCCGGGTTGGGCAAGCGGCGCAAACCTAAATCCAAACAGGCTGCTTTGACTGGCACCGCCGCCTCAGACCAGTGGCGCAGTACCGCGTTCTGCCCGCCAGTCAGGGTATTGCCTTCTACCGGCCCGGTTGCCAGCACAACCGTATGGGCTTCGATCAGGCTGCCATCGGCTAATCTTAGCTGGCCGTCCGGCTCAATTGCCCGGACGCTAGCCGAAAGGCGCAACTCGACTCCGGCTTCGGCGGCTATCCCCTGTAAGCCGTCTACCAGGGTTTGCCAGCCGTAATCGAGGTAGGTGACGCCGCGTAGTGCGACCCGAAACTGGCGGACAAAATCCCTGGCATCCAAACTTTCGGGAGCATTTGTATAGGTGAAAACGCAGGCAAAAGCCTCCATAAATTCGCGTACTTTAGCCGATTTGACCGTTTGATTTAGCCAATCGCGCAGGCTCAGACCTTCGAGCGCACTCGGCTTGACCGACATCAGCTTTCCCAACAAACCCAGCAAGCCAAACTTTTCGCCCGCGTTCAGCAGTTTTGTGTCGAAGATAGATTTGAGGCCGCTTGGCAAGCTATAAGTCTGGCCTCGATAAACGGCTGTGCCGACAACTTTAGGCTTGCCTCCACTAAAATCTATCCCCACCTCTTTCAATATTTCTACCCCGACCGAATTATACAGCGCGTGTGGCCCTTGATTAAAGTAAAACTGGTCGTAGCGGTGAGTGATCGCCCGGCCTCCCGCGTGCGGGGCTTTTTCCAGCACTACCACCTTTCGCCCGCCACGGGCCAGATAAAGCGCAGTCGTCAATCCAGCCAGACCACCACCCACTACCGCTACTTCCACTGTCTCGCTTTGCATGAAAATACCCTCCCTCGTAATTTTTGGTTTTAGCTTTTGCTCGGTTGATCGAACAATCATAAGACGGGAGAGGCGGCGATTTTGTGACAAACTTTCCGCTTCGATCTTTTTTGGTTTGGACATCAACCTGTTCAAACAGAGCGGGTGAGCGTCAGATTTTTGCATGGTAGAATAAGCAGTGAGAAATTAGGCCAGTGAGATGTTAGGAGGTGGGTAAGGTGAGCGAAGATTTTGATGCTGATTGGACGCAACTAGCGGGTGAGGTTTTGAGTGCGATTAAAGAGTGGCGTTTGCAACATCCTAAAGCCACTTTAACCGAAATTGAAACGGTTTTAGATCAGCGTTGGGCCGTCGCGCGGGCTAAATTTATGCAAGATATGGCCCTAGCGAGTGAGCCGCTAACCTCAGAACGTCCGCCCAGAGCAGCCTCTGTTCCAATTGTGGCAACCCCTTACTCTCGCGCGGACTGCACCAGCGTGAAGTGATTACACAGCCTCATCAGACCCTCCATTTACAACGTAGCTATGCTTACTGCCCCAAGTGTCAAAAGGGGCTTTTCCCCCCTGGATCGTGAATTAGGCTTACTATACTAACAAAGGCTATAAAGTGAGTTTTATGGTAGAATAGCTGCAAGTAAGTAAAAGGAGGTTAAAGATGTTGCAGCTAAATTTTAATGAAGCTGACCTTAAAGAAATTGAGTACCAACGCTACCATCATCCGCACCCCCGCGTGCAGCGCAAAATGGAAGCTTTGTACCTCAAGGCTAAAGGTCTGCCCCATCATCAAATTAGTGAATTAGTTGGCATTTGTGACAATACCTTAAGAGACTATTTTGAGCAATACCACCAAGGTGGGGTCGCGGCTCTGACCCAAATCAACTTCTATCGTCCGACCAGCCAGCTACAAGACCATTGGGAGAGTCTCGAAGCTTATTTCTTAGTGCATCCACCCATCAGTATTCCGCAGGCAGTGGCGAAGATTGAAGAACTGACGGGCCTCAAGCGTAGCCCTACTCAGGTCGCCATCTTTCTCAAAAAGATGGGCCTCAAACGCTTGAAAACCTACAGCGTGCCAGCCAAGTTTGACCAACAAGCCCAAAGCGATTTTAAAAAAACGAATTAGAACCGCGTTTAGAAGAAGCAAAGGCCGCTAAGCGAAGCGTCTTCTTCGTAGACAGTGCCCATTTCGTTCTGGGAGCCTATCTGGGTTATCTATGGTGTCTAGCCCGCCTGGTTATTCGCGCTCCAAGCGGTCGGCAACGCTTTAATGTGCTGGGTGCGCTCAACGCCATCAGCCACGAACTCATAACCGTAACCAATGAGAGCTACATCAAGGCCCAAAGTGTCTGTGAGCTATTGGACAAGATTGCGGCCTTGCAATTGGGCCGACCCGTCACGTTGGTAATGGATAACGCCCGCTATCAACATTGTGGGCTGGTAATACAGCACGCCGCTACCCTCAAGCTCGAATTGTTATTTTTGCCACCTTACTCGCCCAACCTAAATCTAATCGAGCGAGTGTGGCGGTTTGTACGTAAAGAATGCTTATATTCGCATTATTAGGAAAAGTTTGAAGGGTTCAAGCAGGCCATTAGTGAGTGTTTAGGCCAGACCACCGGCAAACACCAAGCCGAGTTGAACAAGCTGTTAGTCTTAAAATTTCAGACCCTTGAACCCGCAACTTGTGACCTTTGATAGTATAGTTATATCTTCTATCAAGCTAATGGCTTCGATTATAGAGCAGCTGTTCTCACAGCCACCGCCTAAATTGTAAACGGCTGCACAGCGTGGGTTATAACGTCCCCAAACGAGTCCGCGGTGCCATCGGGGCGGAAGTGGCCGCGATCTGGCAGCAGCCGGACAAGGAGAATGCCCGAATGGTGTTAGAAGCGTTCAAAGTGCGTTACGCCAAGACTTACTCGCAAGCAGTCGCTTCCCTGGCCGAAGCCGAGCTGGAAACGTTGACTTTTTATGATTTCCCCCAGGTCATGCAGCGTTACATCAAGACCACTAACGCTATAGAATAGAAAGCACTTTCTCCCAGGTGCGGCAGCGCACGGATGGATTAGATGCTTTCACCAATGAGGATAGCTGCTTAATGCTGATGTGGGCTAGCCTACAAGGGATAACTTTCCAGCGCATCCCGGTTTAACCCATGCCCAAGGATGGGGAGGCGTAGGCCCAGCTGAAAAGTTAAGATCGGTATTTGCAAGCTAAGAAGTGGTGGCCGCAGGCCCACAAGCGGAGAGGTTAAGGTAGATTTTTGCGCCCGAAAACCCTCCCAAAGTCTGAACGGCTTCAAAAGAATTAGGGGTCTGGCTAAAAGAGCCGACTTAAAACGCTTACGGAGCCTGAATGTAGCTGGGTCTAAAATGACGGTCGATCAATTCAGCCCTTAGAAAATCCGCACTAGCTTTTACACAACCTTCGGGATGGTATCGCGCGCACGTGGTCAGGAGTTTTAGCACCAGAGCCGAGCGGTAAACCATCTCACGCCAGCGGCCCTGGTAAGTACATTGGGCCAGCCAGTTGCGCCAGAAATGTACCGTTTCGTGAAAAACTACCTC
>JBBRBE010000187.1:0-11704 GCA_038206175.1 Chloroflexia bacterium | reverse complement strand
AAAGCCTGAGCAGTCTCATAAAAACGATCCATTTTAGGGTTTCTCAACTGGGAAAGCTTTGAACCCACAAACCGGGCTACAGGTTTACTGACCTGAGCAGTTGCATAGGTAGTGTAAATTTCTTTCAAAGCGTTTTCTATTAGACCGGCACTTAAAATACAAATATATTTAGCCCAATGGGAGCGTAATTCGATGTTTTCACCACAGGCTTCCGGCGTTTTCTTGATTAGATCATAAAGTCTTTGAAGTTGTTGCGTTATTTCTCGGTTTTGCATTTACAAGCGATCAAACTTTTCGGTAGCTTTTCGTAACCTCAACTGTACATTTGCTTCGTCCGAAGTTGACTGCGATACAGCGTTTCTATATTCCTCGTCCTTGAGAAGTTCTTCATAAGCTTCTTTAACTTTTGTGAGGTCTACTATTGAGCTTTTTTCGATTCTACGCGCAAGACCAACCATTACCGAGTCAAATACAGCCGCATTCAAGGCTCTTTCTGGTCTAAAAGCTTTCTGACCGATATTTTCCCAGACAATATCTATAGCATTGGCGAAAATAATTCTGCATTTCTGAAGGAACTCTTCGTCTGCATCTTTGTAACGCAGAGAAAACTTATTTAGAAACTCATTCATCGGTCTTTGATAATTTTTGCTGTTGAAGAATAAGGCCAGGAAACGCAAAATGAGTTCTTGATCCTTCAGACGAAGATGTTTTTTGCCATAAATGTGTCGCCAGGTTAGATTATCGTTAAGCTCTTTAACGAGGTCTATAAAATTACCACGGGCAATAGCAGTACGAATTTCGTGGGGGGTAAGAGGTCTGCCGGGCGTGTTTAAGCGGTCAAACAAATAATAAATACTGGTGTCTTCATCTTTGGGCGACTCTTGACTTATAATAATAGAGTGAATCAAGGAGTCGTTAAGCCTGATCCTATCCTTCTCGTCTAAGGCCTCATAGGTCAAGCCTTCAAATTTTGGTTGGACGCCCACCAAACTAAAAATTTGACTCTTTTTCTCATTTTTCTTCGGATTAAAATATCCATCGTAGAAAAACTGTAAAGTTTTTAATCTTTGCTGCCCATCAATCACTAACAACTTGTTGGTTCTTTCACGAGCCAAAAAGACTGCGGGTACTGGTAAACCCAGCAGCAAAGACTCAATAAAACGCGAAGCTTCCGGCTGAGACCAAATGTAACCACGCTGGAAATCGGGAATTAAAATATCACTACGCTTTAGTCTCTTGACAAGCCCTTCGACATCAAAATCTGCACCGTAACTCGTAATATCATATTGGATGGGAGCTACAACCAGGTCTTGCTGAGCCTCATCTTCAATATTTTTATCTTCTTCTATTGCTTCTTGAGAGGTGTTGTCTAAGAGCATCATTTATCATCAAATCCTTTTCTTAGTGCCTTTTTTATCATTCTAGCAGTTCGATTTTGCAAAAGCAAGGCAAACAAAAGAGGTCGCCCGCAGGGGCGACCTCCTTTACTTGTCGAAGAACTACTTGGTTTCGGTTACAACCGGCGTTTCGGTTGTGGTTTCGGTATCGGTGGGGGTGGCGAAAGGTAGGCGGGTGTCGTCTTTGCCGTCAATGAAGTCCTGCACCATTTTGCGGGCGATGTCGTCGTGGTACTGCACGGGCGGACTTTTCATGAAGTAGGCGGAAGGGCCAGCAATTGTTCCGGCCAGACCACGGTCGAGGGCAAGCTTGGCACAGCGTACTGCGTCAATCACGACGCCCGCGCTATTGGGGCTATCCCAGACTTCCAGCTTGAGTTCGGCCATAATCGGCACCCCGCCGAAAGTGGTGCCTTCCATGCGGATATGGCACCATTTGCGGTCTTCCAACCAGGGTACATAATCGCTTGGCCCGACGTGGATGTTTTTCTCCTCGATCTTGGTGTGGTCGAGTTGGCTGGTGACGGCGTTGGTCTTGGAGATTTTCTTGCTCTCCAAACGGCTGCGCTCCAACATATTGTAGAAGTCGGTATTGCCGCCGAAGTTAAGCTGATAGGTTCGCTCCAGCTTTACGCCGCGTTCCTCGAACAACCGAGTCAGGGCGCGGTGCGTAATGGTCGCTCCGACCTGGCTCTTGATGTCGTCGCCGATCAAAGGCAAACCCTTTTCCAGGAAGCGACGCTGCCAGTATTCTTCGCGGCCAATAAAGACCGGGATGCAGTTGACGAAACCGCAACCAGCTTCCAGAATCTGCTCGACATACCATTTGGTCGCCATCTCGCTGCCGACTGGCAAGTAGCTTACCACTACATCGGTCTTGGTATCCTTGAGAACCTGAACGATGTTCGCGGTTGGGCCAGGTGCTTTTGTAATAATCTGGCTGAGGTACTGACCCAACCCGTCGTGGGTCATACCACGATGCACCGGCACGTTCAGGAAGGGAACATCCGAGAATTTGATCGTGTTGTTCGGCTCGGCCCAGATTGCCTCGCTCAAGTCTTTGCCCACCTTCGTAACGTTAACATCGAAAGCGGCACTAAACTCAATATCACTGATGTGATAGCCGCCCAGGTTGACATGCATCAAACCAGGCACTTCGTCTTCGCTGGAGGCATTTTTGTAGAATTCGACGCCCTGCACCAGGGACGAAGCACAATTGCCTACGCCGATGATGGCTACCCGAACTTTCTTATTGGACAACCTTAGTTGCTCCTTTCTCACTCTTCTCTTCTTTATTTGCTCCGACAGGCCCGCCGGGCCGGTGGAAAGCGAGGTCTTCTAAATAAATAACTTGAATTAAGTAATTTATATTCCACGTAGGACGCGCTCGCTCGTCACTCACAACGTATGCAAATTTTCTCATTTCCGCTTCCAAATGTCAAATTTGGTGGTCTTGGGGTAGCTGGCTGTTTGTGGTATAATTGCTCAAGTTACGCTAAACACTTTAGTAATAGTACAAATACGGGAAGCTATGTCCGACGAGAGCGGGGAATTTACCGATAAAACCGACCTATCCGGGTACGGGCCACAGGCTGAACAGGCCCGCACCCACAACGAACGAGCCAAGAAACTGTTCGAGAGTGGGCAGTACGCCGAGGCCGAGCAAGAAGTTCGTGAAGCGATCCGCCTGGCTCCAAACTGGGCTGCGCTGCACGATAATTTAGGGACGATCTGTTCCGAGCAGAATAAATTTAAGGAAGCTTTGATCCACTATGTGGACGCTTTGCGGATTGACCCCGAAAGCCCGACCGTAACCTACAACCTGGGCTATTTCTTGTTGCAAGCCGGGTTAGATACGGCCCAGCACTTTTTGGAAAAGACCCTCGAACGCGAACCCCTTTACCCCGATGCCCGGCGGGCCTTAGGCGATCTCTTTATGGAGCGCGGCGAAAATACCAAAGCAATTGCGGCTTTTGCTCGCGCTATCGAGCAAAACCCCAAAGACTCCCGCGCTCGGTTCCGGCTGTCGGATATTTTTTGGGAGCAGGGCGACTACCACGAGTCGGCCCAACAGTTGCAAGCCATTTTGCACGCGACACCTGGCGATGCGGTGGCCTGGCACAACCTGGGCCTGACTTCTATTATGGTCAAGGACACAGTGCGGGCCGAAGAAGCTTTGCAAAAAGCCATCGAATTAGACCCAAATTACCTGCTGGCTCATTATCACCTCGGTTGTTACTACGCTGAAAACTTCCAGCTAGACCAGGCTCTCCATTTCCTCGGCCTGGCTCTCGCCCTCGACCGGGAGCAAGTTTCGGAATGGGCGCGGGACGACGAAAAGCTCGACCATATCCGCAACCATCCTCGCTTCGAGAAACTTTTCTCCGAAAACAATTAAATAAGACAAAAGCCCGGCTCTAACCGGGCTTTTGTCTTATGCCCTCTTGTGAGAAAGTCTAAAATCAAAGGTACTATTTAACAGTCTGGTAAAAATGGTAATGTAAAGATGGTACTTCCGCCGCCTGAGACCTCATATCATTCTCTTATTCTGCTTGTTATACTTCATATCAAGGGCATTAAGATTAACAAGATTAATACTATTTAATATAATTGGTGTTGCTACTAACCTTAATGCATTGAGACCAACCTTCGCTACAGGTGGCTTCCGCGTGCTTGGTGCAGGTTGGTTCGGAATAAGAGTAGGATTGAGGTTTGGGGCCACAGAGAGTTTTCACAACCCTAAAGAAGTTTCAATTCTACCTTTCACACTCATACTACTAGATTAACCCTCCCAGGGTGTTAGGAGAATTGCATGAACAAGAAGTTTGCAGCCCTCAGCCTGTTCGCGGTAGCCGTGCTACTCGCGTCGGGCATTACCAGCTTTACGCTGGCGACGCAGGTTAGCGTTGCCCAGGCTGGTAGTAACGATTGGAACTACGACCTGATCGGCGACCCGGCCTGGGACAGTGCGAAAGTGTCCGCGCCGGCTAACTGTTTGCAGGTGAACAAGACCGGCCAGGGCATTAGCAAGGTTTCGGTTACAGCTTACGATCAGGAATATTCCTGCTATTTCTGGATCAGAATGTACAAAGGCAACGGTTGCGCTACCAACGCCAAGAACTGCACTCCCGGCCAGGGTATCTTGGTGGCCGGAGCCGATCCCGGTGGAGCTTCCGGCAAGAACATCGCCGAAAATGCTAAGTTGAGCTTGAACGACGACTTTTCCAAAGCTACCGGCTCGATCAACGTTGACACCAGTGGTTCTAACTCCAGGATACGCTATATCCACGTCAAGGTGACAGTTCCGGCCTGTTCGACCCTGGGCAGTGACGGTATCCGCTTTAAGGAACACAGTGACGGCAATAGTTCGGGTGTGAAGTTAGACCTGTTGTGCAAGACTGGCTCGACGCCCACCCCGACGCCAACGCCGACCCCAACGCCGACGCCGACGCCCACACCGGCACCAACTCCGTCTCCGTGCTATGACTACTTTGGCAACGTGATTCCTTGTTAGTCACGGTGCTGTAGAAGCTTAGAAGCTTCTCCTGGCAAGCTCCTGCTTTTGAAAGATTCAGGCAACGAAGCCTCTTTCAAAGCAGGAGCTTGCCGGGAGGAGTTCCTGGAAAATCCATTATCTATAACACTATCCTGACTGAAGCTAAAACCGAAGCTAAGATTGAAGATAGAAGATAAGAGCCAACTCAATGTCCACTCCAACTCGTCAACTCCCCAACGCCATTGTAGAAGAAACTATCCTGCCTCGGCCCGGCTCTCTTTCGCCTGTTTCCGGCGTGATAGCTACAGCCAGCCCGGAACTAAAATCTTCCAACCTTCACCCTTCTACAAATACTGTTTTGCTTTTGCTGGGAATTTTAGGAGCTACGTTAGGGTTGCGGTTGGCGACTATGCCCTCTTTTATAGAGTCGCGGGATGGCCTGTTTTTCGTGCGCTCCCTCGAACGCTACTCGGTTTACGAAATGCGTCCGCACTGGCCGGGCTACCCGGTCTATGTTTTATTTGGCAAGTTTTTCAATTTACTGGTAGCCGACCGCACCCTGGCCTTGCATCTGCTTTCACTCGTCGCAGCTTGTTTGAGCCTGTGGCCTCTGGCGCGACTGGCCGGTGAATGGCGGCGGGCCAGCTTACCAGCAGGCTTAGCGGCCCGGCAGGTCGAGGCGGAAGTGCGGCGGGCCACTCTTATGGCGGCGGGTTTATGGGCTTTCGTTCCGCTCTCCTGGCTCGGTGCGGGCGAAATATTTAGCGATGCCCTGGCTCTTTACCTGAGCCTTCTGATGCTCTGGTGCTGCTGGTTAGCCTTAGCAGGAGGGCCACGCGCCCGGTTATATTTGCTAGTAGGTGGGAGTTTGGGCGGTCTAATGCTGGGAGTGCGGCTTTCTTACCTCACTTTGCTGCTGCCGCTCTTTTTTGTGGGCTGGCGACAATGGCGGGCTAACCAGCATGCTTCGCGCTGGCTTCCCCTCTGGCTCCTTCTCAGCATTGCTCTGCCGGTGGCGTTCTGGCTCGGTGGTCAGGTGGCGGTCGAAGGAGGCCGCTTTTTCCAGGCCACCGAGCGGCACCTGACCGGCCACTATACCGAATGGGGGGGCAGTGTCACCACTGACAGACAAATTCTAACCCGACCATTTCGGTTGGCTGAAACCGGGCTGGTCTACGGCCTGGGAGCCTGGTGGCCTGGCACACCTCTCGAACGGTTGCCGCTGACCTTCTTCTGGCTAGGTCTGGTGGGCCTGGGTAGCTGGCGATTGCTGCGAAAGGCTACCAACCACAGTCCCACCTGGCTGGCGGTGCTATGGGCTGGCCCGTATCTGGCCTGGATCGGGTTTGGTAACGATGTTGATTTAGCTCGTTACTATTTGCCGCTGGTAGCTCTGGCCTGCCTCGTGGCCGGAAACGGGTTGCCGCAAGGTTGGCGGGGTTGGCCCGTTCTGGTTGGTGGCCTCGTGGCTCTTCTGGTTGTAAGCGGGCCGCTTGGTTTCGAGCATCGGGATAGCTTACCTATTTCGCACCGCCTGACAAACTATATTAACGCCAATCTCGACCCGGCCCAGGCCACGCTGATAGTTACGGACGAGATACCCTATTTGATTTTCTTCACCCAGGAAAACGCCCCGGCCATACCGAGTGTGCGGGTGTCCGAGGCCGAACTTACCGCCCGCACTGCCCGGTTCGAGGCCGAGGGCCGGACAGTTTACGCTACCTGGACGCCCGCGCAGGTTCCGCAAGGCTGGCAGCCCGTGGCCCGCCTGTGCCGCAGCCGTTTTATGGAGTCACGTGGTCCCCTGGAGGTCTGGCTCTACCGGCACACGCCCGGCCCGGCCCCGAACGTCAATGCATTCGACGCACCGCCGCTAAGTTGCTCCTGAGTGGTTTGAACTGAAAGAAAGTTTACCTTACTATGTACAAACACCTGTATAAACAGCAATCTCGTAACCTTTCTCCGGCGACCATCTTGCGACCTTCGGCGGAACTGACCCGGCCCACGATCAAGCCGGGCAAATGGTTGGTGCGGTTAAGCGGGTTAGGTCTACTGCTTTTCTTTGTGTGGCGGCTCAACTTCAATTTAGCCGGAGTGGTCAATGCTCTCGCCCACGCTCAAATCCTGCCGATACTAGGAGCGATTGGCCTAATTCTGCCAATTCTGGGGTTAAAAACCTGGCGTTGGCAACTGCTGCTAAAGGGTCTAAACGCGCCGCTAAAGTTTGGGCTGGCCTTCCGGCTTTACGCGCTCGGTCTGGCCGCCGGAAGTTTCACACCGGGACAACTTGGCGACGGCCTCAAAGCCTGGTACTTGCGCGACCGAGGCTACCGGCTAAGTACGACGCTTTTTTCGGTGGTGCTGGATCGGCTTTTCGACCTGGCAGTGCTGGCACTCCTGGCGACCAGTGGCTTGATGTTGCTGGGGCCGGGAGTGGGAAGCGAAGTAGGGGAAGTGCTGGTGTTATCGGGCGGTATTGGCCTGGCTCTCGCGTTCGTGCTGGTTCCAGCAGGACGGCGGCGGGTTCTGGGTCTTTTAGAAAAATCGCTCCGGCGCAAGACCAAGACCAACCAGGCTCAGCCTGGCCCTGACTTAAACGACCACCTGAGTGGCGGATTGCTGGCTCTTACTTTTGGGTTGACCCTCTTAACTTCTAGCCTGGCTATCGCCCGCGTCTGGCTGCTGGCTCTTGCGCTGGGCCTCGATCTGCACTGGCTCCAAACGGTCTGGGTGAGCAGTCTGGCAACTATTGCGGGCCTCTTGCCGGTCTCGATTGCCGGGATCGGTACTCGTGATCTGACCTTGCTCGGCCTGATGAAAGAGCTTGGATATAGTTCGGAACTGGCCTTGAGCCTTTCTTCCCTGATTTTGATGTTAAGCCTGGTCAATCTGGTGGTTGGTTACGCTATCTGGCAAGTCGGTTCCTTCAAGGGAGAGGCGTCCCAACACTCCTCGGCGATTTCTTAGGCTGAAAGTCGTTTAAGTTGGGGGCTTGTAACTTTGAAATTCTTGGACTGTGCAATTAAGTTGTGATAGTAATGTTATTAAGGAGGGTTTAGCCCTCCTTTTTTCCTGCTTTTCTAATCCTTTGTAGCTTCTTTCGGCTCAGCCCGGTGCTATAATGAGGCCGAATAAGAAAGGATTGGATAGTGCAAAGCTTCTTGAGAAAAAATTCGGCCCAGCCCGGCCTGGCTTCGTTGGTCGCTTGCTTGCTCGCTTTGGTACTGCTGGCGGCTTGTGGCGATGGTTCCCCAACTACTTCTTCGACTGTAACTGCCGCTCCGACCACGACTCAGGCGTTGACGACCGCTGCCGCTACTCCGGCAGGGGTGACGACTGCCGCCGCCACGCTCACTACTGCTCAGGCCCGACCACCTGGCGCGACGGTCACATCTCTGGCTTCCGGTGCCACGCCGGTGCCGCCCACGCCCGAAGCGACTTTGCCGCCCAATCCTAGCCCGGCGGGGGCTTCGTCCGTACCGCCGGTTGTGGCGAATGTGCAGCAACCGGCCCAGCCCGATAGCGGCCCAGGCGGGAAAGACTATAAATACGCGGCGGCGACTATCCATAGCTACGGTAGCGGGGCCGAGTCTTATTATCTGGCCGAACCCCAACCGCTCCCGGCGGAACCTCTGCCGGTAATCGTCCTTCTGCACGGTTATAGCGACCTCGTTACGACCAAATACGCTCCCTGGATTACTCACCTCGTCCGGCGCGGTAGCATCGTGATCTTCCCGGTTTATCAGGCTACTCCGATTGACCGGGACGGTGAACGCTTTACCGATAACGCTCAGGCGGCGATCAAAGCGGCGATTGAACGCATGAGTGATGGCAGCCACGCTCGGCCCGACCTGGCGAAGTTTATCTTTGTCGGCTACAGTGCCGGGGGTGTAATTGCAACTAACCTGACGGCCCGTGGCGATAAGACTGGCTTGCCTCTGCCGAAAGCTCTCTTTGCCGTTACACCGGGCGGTTGTGCCAATTGCAGCGTCTTTTCAATTCGCAATTTCAGCCTGGCTCAACCCGCCGAACTTGCCGCTATCCGGCCCGACCTCAAGCTAGTGGTGCTGGTCGGCGATAAGGATAACGTGGTGGGAGAGACGGCTTCTTCGATTATCTGGCAGAATATTACCCAGATTCCAGCCGCCAACAAAAATTACCTCAAGGTGATCAGCGATAACCACGGCAAACCAGCCTTGATTGCCGACCACGGCATGGCGAACCGGGCACCGCCCAACGCGCATAATTACTATGGTATCTGGAAATTGCTAGACGGATTGCAAAGCTGTAGCCTGGCGAATAAAGATTGCGAGTACGCTCTGGGCAATACTCCCCAACAACGTGAGCTAGGCAAGTGGAGCGACGGCACACCCGTCACGGAATTAAAAGTGCTAGGGTGATGAGGCTGAAAGAAAGTGCTGTGGTGAAGGAATGTCTTTGAGCATTGATCACGTGGTAATCCTGGTCAAGGATTTGGCTCAGGCCGTCCAAGACTATACCGGGTTGGGTTTTCAAGTGGTCGAAGGCGGCGAACATACCGACGGAGCAACTCACAACGCTCTGATTGCTTTCGAGGACGGTTCCTACCTGGAACTGATTGCTTTCAAACGCGCCGCCCCGCAACATCGCTGGTGGCCCTTCACACAGATTGGCGGGGGTGAAGGTTTAATTGACTTTGCGCTTTTGCCGACCGACATCGAGGCGGATATTGCCGCGGCGCGGGCGCGAGGTGTAGATTACAGCGGCCCGCACCCTGGCGGTCGCTTTCGGCTCGATGGGATCGAGCTTCGCTGGCAAACCGGCCTCCCGCCTACCACCGATCTCCCTTTCCTGTGTGCCGACCTGACTCCGCGCCCTCTGAGAGTGCCGGATGGCCCGGCCCTGGTACATCCTAACGGCGCGAAAGGCATCCAGTCGCTGGTAGTGCTGGTTTCCGACCGCACAGCCAGCCTCCGGCGTTACCAGGCTTTATTAGGCCAGGCACCGGCTTCAAATTCAAACAGTTCTCCTGCTGGTAACGACTCGGCCCTGACCTGCTTTGAACTACCTGCTGGCTCGATTTGTCTGACCGATAAACCGGGTGTAGAAGGTTCCCCAGGTCTGGCCGAACACTTCAGTCAGGGGCCGTTGGCCCTAAATCTATTCACCTCTGGTGTGGCCGTCCAGCTTGAGCTTCCACAAACCAACCAGGCTCGGATTTCTCTAATCAACCAAAAATAGCTGGAAATTTAGCCCAGAAAAGTAGTTTATAGCTAGGTGAGCCGGGCCGCGGCTTTGCCACAAGGCTAACAACTGGAATTGTTGGATAGTTTCTTTATTGCGGTTGCTGCAAAATCGGGCCGGGTGGTTGTTTGGGGGGTCTTGAAGCAAGGTTTGACATGCCTGATCACCCAGGGTTATAATCGGTTTAGCTTACTAATAGATTTGCGATGAGGCAATAGATTTTATTTTCGGTATGTTTACATAATTTCATGTAGCGTTTTATGTAGCGTAGATTCTATATAGAGTGTAAGGAAGTAGCGATTTGTTTTTTGTATTCAGGCAACTTCTCCGCACCATGCGCCCCAAGCAGTGGATCAAAAACCTGGTAGTCTACGCCGGGGTAGTTTTCGACCGGCACCTGTTTGAAGTCAGCTATCTCTGGAAAGCAACTCTGGCTTTCATCATCTTCTCGGCTATCAGCAGCGCGGTCTACCTTCTAAACGATCTGGTGGACATCAACAAAGACCGCCAGCATCCGCGCAAACGGCTCCGCCCTTTGCCATCCGGTAAGCTCAAGAAAGAATACGCTATCGCGACCCTGATCGGGCTGGTCGTGGTTGGCTTGCCGGCGGGTTTCTTTTTGCAACCGGCTTTTGGCGGGGTGGTGCTGGCTTACTTTTTGATGCAGATTGCCTATTGCTTCTATCTTAAGAACATCGTGATCATAGATGTGTTTACAATTGCAACCGGCTTTGTGTTCCGGGCGGTGGCGGGTGCGCTGGTGATCCAGGTCGAGGTATCGCCCTGGCTGCTGGTCTGTACGATGCTCCTGGCCCTTTTCCTGGGTCTGGCAAAACGTCGCCACGAACTGATCCTGCTGGCCGAAGGAGCGGGAGACCACCGCCAGATTTTGAAGGAATATTCGAGCGATCTGGTGCAGGAAATGATTTCAGTTGTCACCAGTTCGGTCGTAGTGGCGTACTCGCTTTACACCATCACCTACGAGAAGCTGCCCAAAAACCATCTCATGGCTCTGACCATTCCGTTCGTGCTGTACGGCATCTTCCGCTACATGTACCTGGTCTATCGCAAAGACGAAGGCGGTAGCCCGGAAGAATTGCTGCTAAAAGATGTACCCCTGCTGGCTTGCGGCCTGTTATGGGGTGTGACGAGTATTTCGATCCTCTATTTCTTTCCAAACTAAGCTTTTCTGGGTTATTTTTGGCTGGAAAGAAGGCCTTCTATAATTTAAAAATTAAAAGGGAAATGTTCAGTTCCCTTTTTTGTCAGGCGGTTAAACCGGCCTGATTGAGAACTACCGCTACTCAAATTCTCGAATTGAGGCTTGAATTAAGGAAAGGTGACACCAGGGTTATGGCCTACGACGAGGAGGACGAACTGACAAGCCGCCTGGAAATGCTGACCGGGCGAATAGCCGAACTGGAAGAACGAGTTGCTCGCCTGGAAGCTTTGCCGGGCCGGTTCATACCAACGGTGTAGAGCATATCGGAACCGATTTGACCGAAAGTATCCGCCAGGCACTTGGACAGTTAGGGGAAGGCGAAGCCGGGGCAATTCGCCAGCAGATGATCAAAAACGGTGGCCCGGC
>JBBRBE010000186.1:0-11788 GCA_038206175.1 Chloroflexia bacterium | reverse complement strand
TGTGGTAGTAGGCTTACTTAACTGCAAGGGCCGTTGTGATCTGGCTCAGGTCCGCCGGGAGATGGAGTATGACCCTAATCTCGCCCTCGAATTATTGCTTACCAACCTTTTGTCAAGCAAATGACTATGCAACCGCCCTGAAGTGTGATATAGATCAATTGACACAGAATAGGAGCTATGCTAGGCTTGAATAGCCCCATTCTTTTCTGGGCGCAATTACCTATCCTGGCGGCGAAATAGAGGTCTTAGCGGTTTGAAGCGTTCAATTTTTCAACGGTTGGCGGTGCTAATCGGATGTCTCCTACTGTTGCAAGGAGCTTCCGGGCTGGGCCTGGCTTCGTCTAAATCGGCTTTTCCTACCCTGACCGAAGACGATCTGAGTACCCTTGACCCGGCCCGGTTGCCTCTACGCGAGGGTGTGCCGATATTGCCGCTCTACTCTATCAGTGCCAGCGTAGCGATTCCCAACACGCACAGCCCGGACGGCACGCCACCCACTACGAGTCCCACCCGTCCAAAAGTCGGAATACAGATCGGCCACCTCAATAGTGCGGATTTCCCGGCGGAACTGGCCGTTTTGAGAAGCGCGGGCGGAGCCAGTCAGGACGGTTTGAGCGAAGTTAAAGTTTGTACCGGAGTCGCCAATCGGCTGGCTGCGCTTCTCAAAGAAGGCGGCGTCGAGGTAGATATACTACCTGCCAACGTGCCGGTCGGTTACGCGGCGGACGCTTTTGTAGCTTTGCATAGCGACTGGTCGCCTCGACCGGCTATTACCGGCTTCAAGCTGGCCCGTAGCCGCTACAGTAGTTTGCCGGAGGCAGACGACCGGCTGATGGAACTGATTTATTCTAGCTACGAAAAGACCACCGGCCTGACCCGCGACTGGAATATTACCAGCAATATGACCGGTTACTATGCCTTCAACAATCGCAAATACCAGTTCAGTTTGAACCGCACCACCCCCTCGACCTTGATCGAACTGGGCTTCCTAACCAACAATAACGACCGCCAACTTTTGGCTAACCAGCAGGATATTCTAGCTAAGGGGATCAGCCAGGGCTTAATGGCTTTTC
Source organism: Chloroflexia bacterium (assembly GCA_038206175.1). Lineage (GTDB taxonomy): Bacteria > Chloroflexota > Chloroflexia > Chloroheliales > Chloroheliaceae > 54-19. The sequence goes on along the minus strand of JBBRBE010000186.1, from coordinate 10,715 downwards.
TAAAAGAATCGAAAGAGCCACGGGTACCACTTCAACACATGCCGACGCTGCTGGTTGGAGCCGGAGAAGGCGGGCAGGTGCCGGTGTACGATACAACCGGGAAATCGGTTATAGCCTATGTCGCAAGCGGTCAACAGTTTGCTTACTATGAACGTGAAGCGGGCGACGGCTTTTACACGGTCTGGCTGCCGGTACTGAACCGGCTAGGCCGCCTCAAAACGACGCAAGGAAGTGTCACAACCAACTAGCAGAGGCACGACCACATTATGATTGGTGAAAATAGCCTTCTTAACGGTCGCTACCGTTTGGGCAAGCGGATCGGGCAGGGCGGGTTCGCGCAGGTCTTTCTGGCGACCGATGAATTGCTCAAACGCCGGGTGGCGGTTAAGGTGTTAAACTCGGAGCTAACCGAAGACGAAAGTTTTCTGGGTCGCTTCGAGCGCGAAGCACAATCTATTGCCGGACTGGAACACCCCAACATTTTAGGCGTTTACGATTACGGCCAGGCCGAAGATACGGCTTATCTTGTGATGCCTTTCGTCGAGGGCGGCACTCTGCACGACCTGTTGCGGCGCGAACGCCGCCTGAGCTTGCCGGTGATCAACAACTATTTACAGCAAGCTGCACAGGCTCTCGACTACGCCGCCCGCCGCAATATTGTTCACCGCGACATCAAACCTCAAAATATTCTGTTGCGCCAGGAAGACGACCATTTGTTCCTGGCCGATTTTGGCATCGCCAAAGTGATCAGTTCGGCCAGTTCCCAGAGTCGCACCGGAATTATCGGCACGCTCTCTTACATGGCTCCTGAACAACTCGGCGGCAATGTGGGACGCACCACCGATATTTACGCTCTAGGCTGTGTGTTATTCCAGATGTTGACCGGCCAATTGCCTTTTGTCGGCCCTACCGAGCAGGTGATCTACGGTCACTTGACCTTGCCGGTGCCGTCTTTGCTAGAGCGCAGTCAGGGAACACTTCCGCCAAACTTGCAAACCGTGCTGGATAAAGCTCTTGCCAAGAAGCCGGAAGACCGTTACCAGACGGCGGCTGAACTGGCGGCGGCTTTTGGGGCGGCTATAAGCGGTAAAACGGCGGTCGGCCCGGAAGCGGCTACTCTCCCTTTCGACGCTACCCTGCCGATGAGTCCGTCCGAGGCCAGGAATGCTCCCTATTACGTTCAACCTGGCACGCTTGAATATGGCGGCTACACCCCGCCGCAAGCCCCGGCCCAACCTTATAATACCTCGCCGCCGCAGTACAACCCGCCGCCGCCGCAATCGGGTACCTATGTTCCGCTTCCGGCTCAGCCGCCCCAATACCAAACGCCGCAGCAGTACAACCGCCCACCTGCCGAGGCCAGACCGGGTGGGGCCGGGGCCGGGAGTGGACGACCGCCGGTTTATTATGAGAACGCTCCGGCTAATTACAACACTTATCCGTCAACCCCTACCCCACAGCCGCCGCGCCGGGGTGGTGCGCCTCTTTTGCTGGGTTTATCGGCCTTAGTAGGTCTGGTAATCGTGGGGGTAGTTGCTTTTGTAGTTTTTAGCAGTAATACCTCCAAACCGCCGAATCCGACCGGCGTGGCGGTGGTCACGAATACGCCGGGTGGAGTCGCTACAAGTCCGGCCGGCACTACCCCGGCGGGTCTCGCTACTACGGTTGTCGGCCCAACCGCTTCCGACTTGCCGACGGTTACGTCACAGCCTATCACAGGTTTGCCGCTACTGACGACCGCCCCGGTTGCTACTACACTACCCCCGACGACTGCCCCGGCGGTAACTACGGTTGCCCCGACCACTCTTGCCCCGACCACTCTTGCCCCGACGACTGCGCCGGTCGTGACGACCCCGGCTCCAACCAAATCGCCTGTCAGCGTTTTTGGTAATCAAATCGCCTTTGCCGCCCCGGACGATAGCAAGCACTGGGACATTTACACAGTTAAAGCCGATGGTAGCGGCCAACCTGTTAAGCTGATTAACCGGGAATACGATGTTATTTCGCCTTCTTTTTCGCCGGACGGTCAGTGGGTGGCTTATGTGCTGGACAAGGACAAAAACCATCGCCAGATCCGCAAAGTCAAGGTAGATGGGAGCAGTGACCAGGAATTAACTTCGATTGACCACCGCAACGAGTATCCGGTCTGGACCTCTAATGGGCAGCAAATACTGTTTATTTCCAGCCGCAACTATGATGCCGGTAGTGGCAATAGCGATGCTTTTGTGATGGATAGTACCGGCAAAAACCCTCAACTTTTGTTTGCTAAAAGCGGGGTGGTCAGTCAGGCCAGCGACTTACTGGCTTTTGTCCGCTACAACGGTAAAAGTCATGATCTGCTTATTTCCGAGCAGGGTAAGCCTGAGCGACCGATCATTGCAGATGGTACGGAATGTGATTTTCCGACTATTTCGCCGGATGGCAGCCAGATCGCCTACACTCACGGCTTTAACAACGACCGGGCGATTTACCTTAGCGACCGCTACGGTTACGACAACCGGCGTGTTAGCCCGGCAGGTCAGGTGGCGACTAATCCTTCCTGGTCGCCCGACGGCAAAACCCTGGCTTACGTAGTGCTGAACGGTGGCGACGGTATCTGGGAAATTTATTCGGTAGACCTCAGCAACGGTATCGGCCAGCCGCGTAAGGTTTTTGCTAATAGCAAGGCCAAGTTTTATATTGCCTGGGGTCGCTAGATGCGAGAATTAGGCGGCGATAGGGCCTGGACTGGAAATGAGAAGCCACGGGTCAGGCTAGGTTTGCTGGCGGTAATTCTGGTACTGGCAAGTGGTTTTTTAGTAGCTTGCGGCGGCGAGGCGACCGAACGACCTTTCGTGGAGAAGACGGCTTCAAGCTCAACTAGCCCTGCGCCGCCGCCAACAATCCAGCCTCAAAACACTCCTTCAGCTTCGAGCCTGCCAGTGGAAGTGACGCTGATTGCCTTACCCCCGGCAGTACCGTCGCTTCCGGCCCCGACCGTTCCAGCCTCGGCTTCTTACTCTGCCGCCTCCCTGTCGCCTGGCCCAAAGCCGACCGTTCCAACCAACTCTCAACCCGTCGTTCCCGCTTCCTCTGTTGCCGCTTCCTCTCCTGCCGCGTCTACTCCTAAGCCTCAATTTACAGCTACAGCCGAATCCGAACGGGCGAGTCTGGCCCGGCTCGAAGCCGATCTGGGTAACGTCAACGGCTCGATCAAACGGTTGGACGATCTTATGACTCAACCACGCCCGGAACTGGCAAGCTGGAACGCTCAACTTAAAACTGAAATTGACCTGTGGCAAAACCTTTTGCACACTTATAAGGCTCGTCCGCTTCCTGGTCGGCTGGGTACTCTTGTGCAACCAACCTGGCTGGCGGCCCTGGCCCGCCTGGACCGGGCCGGAGAGTTGTTGCCCAACGCCTACCAGCAGGCCAGTGGGATTCTGGTCAGTCAGGCCGATAGCGAAGTGGCCTTTGCCGAACTAGAACTTACCCGCCTCGCAGCTCAGATTAAAACCCTTAAAGTCGGCTAATTTTATCTTCCTTACCCGCAAGCATTCCCTTTTGCTTCACTTTGAGCCGGAAAAATAAATACTCTATATACATTAGGCGTAATCTGGCATAGCTGGTATAGTTAATGCTACCTATGGTTTTGGCTTGTAAATAACAAGAGGTAGAACTTTACCAGGCGGAGCAGAGTCAAACTTTCTACTAACTACTAGAGAAAAAGTTTGTGAGAAGCTGTTATTTAATGGAATTAACCGAAGTATTTATCTATTAAGGAGTCAACTAATGCAAGCTCAGAATCCGAGCCGCACCACGAACGGCAACGGCAAAGCTAAATCCGATGGAGCCAGCCAGCCCAAGCTGCACCAGCATAGCAAGGAAATTCAGCCTTTTGGTACCGTGCGCGATTTCCCGATTGCCCTTGACAAAGATGCTCGCTCCCAGAGCTGTGATTTGCTAAACCCGATCCTGGCCGACACGATTATTCTGTACAACCTGTACAAGAAGCATCACTGGTTGATGCGCGGCCCTACTTTTTATCAGTTGCACCTGCTGCTGGACAAGCATGCCGATGAGCAACTGGCCCTGGTGGATGCGTTGGCCGAGCGGGTACAGACCCTCGGCGGTATCGCGGTAGCCGACCCTCGCCACGTGGCCGAGCTTACCAGTATCGAGCGACCCCCGAACGGAGCCGAGGAAGTCCCGGCGATGCTTTCGCGGCTGCTGGAAGCGCACGAAATTATCCTGGGCAAAGTACGCGAAGGAGCCGATAAAGCGGACGAGAACGACGACGCCGGTACGAACGATCTTCTGGTAAGTCAGGTTTTGCGCACCAACGAATTGCAGGTCTGGTTTATCGCCGAGCATCTGGTAGATACCCCGACCGTCAATGCTGATTAAGCTGTTCTTTGTAACCGACTCGGCTTGCTAAATCCAGCCTGTCAGAGTTTCTGCCTTTAAATTAAATTTGTTTGCTGTGGTGCCAGGATTCGTCATTTCGGAAGGAAACGGCCAGATGAGCGATCCTGGTACAGCAGGCAGAAGTTTGAATTTCCGTTTAGCATCTAAATTGTCTGCTTCTAACTAAACTCGCCCTGCCTGCGCTCTATAAGCGATAAATTAAATTCAAATTGAATGAACGACTAGAAAACAGCATGGAGTAAGAACCTTATGAGTAGCGAGGAGTTCCGCCCTACCTCCAAAGAGATGACGGGCCAAAAGCTGCCTTATCCGGCCAAACAATCCGAGATGAAACCGGCTCCCGATAGCGACTTATCCAACTATCGCCCAGCGGACAAATTGCGTGACAAGGTTGCCCTGATTACGGGTGCCGACTCCGGCATTGGCCGGGCCGTGGCGATTGCCTTTGCGATGGAAGGGGCCAGAGTCGCTATTTTCTACAACGTGAACGACGACGACGCCCGCACTACCAAAACCATGGTCGAAGCAAAGGGCGGGCAGTGCCTGGTAATCAAAGGCGACGTGCGTAATTCCGAGGAGTGCCGGGCGGCGGTTAAGCAAACGGTGCAGGAGTTGGGCGGGCTGAATATCCTGGTCAACAATGCGGCTTACCAGATGGCTCAGCAGAAGTTTGAAGACATTTCGGAAGAGCAGTTCCGCCGCACTTTCGAGACCAACATTTTTGGCTATTTTTACATGGCTCAGGCGGCCCTACCTTACCTGATGGAGGGCGATGCCATTGTGAATACCAGCAGTATTGTGGGACTGGTGGGCAACCAGATGCTGGTGGATTACAGTTCTAGCAAAGGCGCAATCGTTGCCTTTACCAAATCCCTGGCTCTGAGTCTGGCCGACCGTAAAATCCGGGTCAACTCGGTTGCACCTGGCCCGATCTGGACGCCCAACATTCCGGCTACTATGCCCAAAGAAGAAGTTGAAAAATTCGGCCACGAGGTAGCAATGGCCCGTCCCGGTCAGCCCGAAGAAGTGGCCCCGGCCTACGTTTACCTGGCTTCCAGCGACTCTAGCTTTGTCACCGGCGCGGTGATCGAAGTAACTGGCGGGAAACTGTCGAGTTAGCCGGACATTTTGGAAGGGGCGGCTAAAGCTGAGATTTTCAGCCACCCTTACTTTCTTACTTTAATCGAGGCGTTTTGTAGTTAGCCTGACCACTGATAAAGGGGCGGAACTGAGTCTGGATTCTTCGGTTCTGCCTCGCCACACCGAATAAGATGAGCAAATGGATTTTGAACTAACCAATGGAGCGTACTCGGTTTATGGCCGGGGCGACCCCGATTTTGCAGAAGCGACAGTATTACTGTTGCATTATTTTGGCGGCTCCGGGCGAACTTTCTACGAAGTTATGGACGCCCTGCCCGCTAACCTGCATAGCCTGGCCCCGGATTTACGCGGCTTCGGTCATTCGCTTTCGCGTAGCCCCGATTATAGTGTCGAAAGCTACGCCGACGACCTGAGCGAACTGGTGGCAGCTCTCAAGCTCACGCGGTACGTAGTGGTAGGGCATTCGATGGGCGGAAAGTTTGCCCTGGCTCTGGCGGCCCGCCAACCGGCAGGCCTGACCGGGGTAGTGTTGCTGGCTCCTTCACCGCCTACACCCGAACCAATGGCTGATGCCGAACGGCAACGCCTCCTGACTTCTCACGGTAGCCCCGAAGCTGCGCTCGAAACGCTGGGTAAAACTACGGCCCGGCCTCTGCCACCGCTCCTCCAGGAACGTGCTATCGAGGATAATGTACGCAGCCAGGCCGACGCATGGCAAGCCTGGCTGAACATCGGCAGCCGAGAAAACATTGCGGCCCGGCTTGCCGCTATTCGGGTGCCGGTGGTGGTACTGGTTGGCGCGGCGGATAAGGGCCTTACTGCGCCTCTGTTGCAAAAAGAAATCGTTGAGCGGATCGAGGGAGCGCGGCTAGAGATAGTGCCGGACTGCGGCCATCTGTTGCCGCTCGAAGTACCGCAGGCCGTCGCCAATTTTATCAGTCGTGCAATTAGCCTTTGAAATAGTTTTATTGTTAAGAAGTCATTATCGTCTGACAGGAGCGGGCGAACTTCTGCTCAACCCAGGACTAGAAAGGACAGGCACCCGGCGGGGCCGGTAGTTTTAACCCCACCTCGGTGCTTTTTATTTTAGATGAATTTAGAGAAGAAATACCCGCCGGGGAGTGTGCGAACTCTGCTCGATACTCCCCTGTTGACACCTCCGACCCGCACCGCTCTCAAAGAGCGGTTGGTTATTAGCGAAGCTCCAGCCGGAGATTTTTTCGATAACCACCAGAGAGCTACCCTCCGGGCCGTCTGCGCCCGGCTATTTGGGCCGCCTGCCTTCGATTTCGAGGAAGGTCCAGACCTGGCGCAAAACCTGGAAGACCGTCTCGCCACTGGCAACGGCGATGGCTGGCGTTACAATGCGCTACCGCCGGACGGCCAGGCCCACCGGCAAGGGCTGGCCGCTATTGACGAGACTGCCCAGGCTCTGTTCGGGGCTACTTTTGTAGCTCTCGAACCGGCCCAGCAAGCCGAGGTGCTGCGGGCCGTACAGCAGGGCAATCCACCCGGCCAGGGCTGGCAAGCTTTTGGAGCTTCGCGCTACTTCGAGGAACTTCTGGCCGAACTGGTCGAGTATTACTACAGTGACCCGCGCAGTCAGGAAGAAATCGGCTACACCGGAATGGCCGATGGCCGGGGCTGGTCGCGGATCGGGCCGGACGAACTGGAAGATTGGGAACCCCGCCCTCTACCCGCGGCAACCCCGGCCCTGGACGAAACGTGGACGCTTTCGCCTGAGCCGCCCGCCGCGGAGAAATTGCCACCCGCCGAGCCGTTGCCACCGATGCGCCGGTATGCCCTGGACGAAGAAGTAGATGCGGTCGTGATCGGTACCGGTGCCGGTGGTTCGCCCTTGCTGGCGCGGTTAGCCGGGGCCGGTTTAAAAGTAGTCGCCCTGGAAGCCGGGAAATTCTGGGAGCCGGGCCGCGATTTTGCTACGGACGAACGCGCTCAGGCCAAACTTTTCTGGACGGACGAACGCTTGAGCGCAGGAGCCGACCCGGTAGCCTTTGGCAACAATAATTCCGGCGTAGGGGTCGGTGGTTCGACCCTGCACTACACCGCTTATACGCCACGCCCGCAACCGGACGATCTGCGGCTATATTCTACTCAGGGCGTCGGGGTGGACTGGCCGCTGGGCTATGAGGATTTAGAGCCGTATTTTGATGAGTTAGAGGCTTTTCTGGGTATTTCAGGGCCATCGCCTTATCCCTGGGGGCCAACCCGCAAACGAGCCTATCCTCTGCCGCCTCTACCGCTTAACGGCGCGGCGCGGCTGATGCAAAAAGGTTGTGCCGCCCTGGGTTTACGCACTTCACCTGCCGCTAACGCGGCTCTTTCGGCTCCTTATTACCGGCCTGGCCTCGGCTGGCGGCGGGCTTGCACGAATCGTGGCTTTTGCCAGGCCGGATGCAGCGTGGGCGCGAAAGCCAGCATGGACGTGACTTTTGTACCGGTAGCTCTTAGAGCCGGGGCCGAAATACGGCCCGAAAGTTTTGTGACGAGTTTCGAGCAAGATGAGCGTGGTCGGTTGAGTGGAGTAGTCTACACCCGGCAAGGCCAGACCGAGCGGCAACATTGTCGGGCTGTCTTTTTGTGCGCCGGAGCAGTCGAAACCCCTCGCTTGCTGTTGCTCAATAATCTGGCTCTGGGAAGCGGGCAGGTCGGGCGCAATTTTATGGCGCATACCGGCGTGCAGGTCTGGGGCCAATTCGACGAAGACATCCGGCCTTACAAAGGCATACCAGGCGGTCTGATCTCCGAAGATACGCATCGCCCGGCCCGCGCCGATTTTGCAGGCGGCTATCTTTTGCAAAGTATTGGAGTGATGCCGGTGACTTATGTCTCACAACTGGCCCGTGGGCAGGGCTTGTGGGGCGACAATTTACGGCAACATATGCGCGGTTATAATCACACTGCCGGGATCAACATCCTGGGTGAATGTTTGCCGCAGCCTGAAAATTACCTGGAACTTTCGGACGAACTCGATGGGCGCGGCCTGCCCAAACCCCGCATTCATTTTACCCAGGGCGAAAACGAACGCCGCCTGACCGAACATGCTACCCGCCTCATGACCGACATCTGGCGCGAGGCCGGAGCGCACGAACCGTGGGTTTTTCCGCGCAACGCTCACACTATCGGTACTTGCCGCATGGGAAACCAGGCGGCGGAAGCGGTGGTCAATCGGGACGGGCAGAGCTTTGAAGTGCCGAACCTGTACATCGTGGATAACTCGATTTTTCCAAGTGCGCTCAGTGCTAATCCAGCCCTGACTATCATGGCACTTTCGTTAAGAACTGCCGACCGCTTCCTCGAACGGGTCAGGCTAGGAGAGAAATAATAAGATGGCTCGACAAAAAGGGTTTTTAGACTTGATCAAGGCTAAACTAGGTGATAGCCAGTATCCCGGCGACCAGTTCGGCGGAGCGGCGGGCAGCGACGGACGCGGGTTGCCCGATGGCGGCAGCAACAATTTTATGTTTGCTACCGGCATCGAATGTTCCTATCCGACCATCGAAAAAGGTAAGGTGCGGCGTGACCTGCTCGAAGAATGCGGTCACTATCAACACTGGCGGCAAGACCTGGGCTTAGTCAAAGACCTCGGCCTTAAAGTTTTGCGCTACGGTCTGCCCTACCACCGGATTCATCTGGGGCCGGGTCGTTACGACTGGAGTTTTGCCGACGAAGTGATGGGCGAAATAAAGCGGCTGGGCATCACGCCGATCCTCGATCTCTTACATTTTGGTGTCCCGGACTGGCTGGGAAATTTCCAGAACCCCGAATTACCGTTGCTTTTCTCCGAATACGCCGCCGCCGTCGCCGAGCGTTACCCCTGGGTGCGCTATTATACGCCGGTCAACGAGATTTATGTGACGGCGCGGGTAAGCGGTAAAGATGGCCTGTGGAACGAACAACTCAAAAGCGACCGGGGGTTTGTAACCGCCCTCAAACACCTCGTAGCGGCTTCGATCCTGGCGACCCAATGCATCGCAAAGGCTCGGCCCGACCTGATCGTGATTCAAAGCGAAAGCGCAGAGTACACCCACTATGCCAGCACCCAAACTTCGCGGGAAGATGCAATCCAGAACAAGCTGCGCTTTCTGTCTCTTGACCTGCTTTACGCCCACCCACCGGACGCCGATGTGTGCGGCTATATGATGGACAACGGTTTGAGCCGCGAGGAATACGAATGGTTTATGGCTGGCGAACCGCCGGGCTATCAGGTGATGGGCAACGATTACTACGGTCGCAACGAGCGAATCAGATTGCCGGACGGCCAGATGCTGATGGCGGAGGATGTGCTAGGGTGGTATCAGATCACCCGCGAGTATTACGACCGCTATCGCAAGCCGGTAATGTACACTGAAACTAACACACTCGAAGCCGATAAAGCTTCAGCCTGGCTGTGGAAGCAATGGCTTAACGTTTTGCGAATGCGGCGCGATGGTGTGCCAGTGCTGGGCTTTACCTGGTACAGCCTGACCGACCAGATCGATTGGGACATCGAGCTGGCCCAGAAAAAAGGTACGGTCAATCCCTGCGGCCTGTATGACCTGAACCGTCAGCCTCGCCCGGTGGCCGAGGCTTATCGTCAACTCCTGGAAGAGTTCGGCCAGATTACAATTGTGCCCTATGCCGAGATGTTCGAGATCGGCAACCGCCCGGCCCGGATCAAAGTGAAAGTGTGACAAACTGCCGCTCAAACTTAGAAAAATATCTTTGGGTCAGATGATTGATCAGTTCTTCACAATAGTGGTAGCAAAGCCAAAGACCCTTGTAAAGTATTATATTTGCCAGCAAAATTATAGGTATTTATCTTCTTGTTCTTACCCGGTTTATCGAGAGAGAAATCAAGCCAGTTGCTTAAGCAAGCGAGCGGCCGCGTCGCACCACCGCCTCTTGCAAACCGGGTTGCCATCGTCGCGCCGCCTCAATTGCCTGGCGTAATTGCAAGGGTGTGCAACTGAAAAAATCCAGGCTCGCACCCGCCCCGCTCCGAGCTACATGTCTCCTTCTAGATCACTATTAACGCATCTACATCAAGGTTGGCATAAGCACAATTATGCCAACCTTGACATGAGGAGTTAAAGCAGTTACAATCTAGTTGAGGTTGGAAATTTGAGAGGATAAACTCTCATTTATCGTGAAGTAGAAAGTAGTCGGGTCTTGTTATGAAAGAAACCCTTGATAGAACTGGTCAA
>JBBRBE010000185.1:0-11804 GCA_038206175.1 Chloroflexia bacterium | reverse complement strand
GCGGCTAACATTCGTGCGGGCATCGTACATCGTCAGCAGCACGCCGAGCAAGCGTAACTTGCGATTGAGCTTGCGTCGCACCAGTTCGATCACATCGTTGAAAGCTTTGAGACCGTCCACCGCGAAAAACTGGCATTGCAGCGGGATAATCACGAAGTCCGAAGCGGTCAGCACGTTCAGAGTCAGGAGGCCGAGCGAAGGCGGGCTATCGGTAATGACGTAGTCGTAGCCGAGTTCGTTCACTCCTTTGAGGTCAGGCTGGCCGTCCTCGCCCTCGATCCCATCGTACTTTTCGCGCAACAGCCGTTCCCGGTTGACCTCGTTCACCAGTTCGGTTTCCGCCGAGGCCAGCGTAATATGAGCGGGCAGCACGTCGAAGCCGTAAGGACTGGTGACAATTGCCGCCTCGATCCCGATATTCTCATCGGTCAGGACGTTATAGGTGGTAAGCTGGTCGGGGGCGAGGTCAATGCCACAGGCCATCGTGAGGTTGGCCTGGGGGTCGAGGTCAACCAGCAGCACCCGCTTCCCCTGGTCGGCCAGGGCGCGTCCGGTGCAGATAGCCGAAGTAGTCTTACCCACCCCGCCTTTTTGGATGCCAAAAGCTATCCGTTTCGTCGCCATAATCCATATCCTTTTCTTTTTTGGTCGTTTTATGCTACCATTGTAACACACCAGAGGAGCTTCTTACACCGATCCTTACAAGTTATAGAAATCACAATTGAGCAGATTTAGCCAGATGTTACTTAAATCACAATTGACTAGGAATGAGCAATTGTGCTAAAACTCGCAAACGGTGGGCGATTAGCTCTTTACAGGGCCGTTATAATAGCAAGCGAAGGGACTTTTCGACTATTGCCAAGGCTATAATGCCTACGAACACGAAATATAAAGGAGGATACCCCGGTGGACCTGGAAAAAGAAATCAACGATTGGATGACCGAACACCAGACCGATATTTTTGAACTGATCCGCGACGCGATGGACGAGTTCGAGTCGGCTCACCCTGGCCTGGACGAGAATATGATCAAGGTCAACGCTCTTTCGATGGCCGACCGCCGCTTTATGGCCCGCGCCCTGGGAGCGGTCTTGCCCAAATACCTCGGCCAGTCGCAGCCGCAGTCGCAGTCTTAGATAGGGCTTCTCTTGCAATACTGCTTTAGTGGAGAGGAGGAAAAAGATGGATTTGGGCCTTAAAGGAAAAGTCGCTATTGTCGCCGGATCGAGCAAAGGGCTGGGTAAAGCGGTGGCTCTCGAACTGGCCCGCGAAGGCGCGAGTGTAGTAATCTGTTCGCGCAACGAAACCGCTCTTTTGGAAGCGGCCCAGGAGATCGGTACTCAGACTGGCATGCAAGTGCTGGCTCTGCCTGCCGATGTTGCCAAACCTGCCGATGTCGAAAGCCTGGTCAGCCGCACGGTCGCCCGCTTTGGCCGGGTGGACATTCTGGTTAATAATGCCGGGGGGCCACCTCCCGGCACTTTCGAGACGCTGGGCGACGAAGAATGGGCTAAAGCTATAGAGCTAAACCTGCTGAGTGCAGTACGCCTCTCGCGGGCCGTTCTGCCGCACATGAAGAAGGCCGGAGGCGGGCGGATTATCAATATTACCTCGCTGGCCGCCAAAGAGCCGATGGACGGCCTGATCCTGTCGAACTCGGCCAGGGCCGGAGTGCTGGGTCTGGCAAAAACCATGTCGCAGGAGTTAGGCAAGTACAATATCACGGTCAACAGCGTTCTTCCTGGCTGGCATCTCACCGACCGGGTAGCCCAGACCCAAAAGTTCAAGTCCGAGCAGCAAAAGCGGCCCATCGAGGAAATCCAGGCCGAAGTAACCAAATCTATCCCGCTCGGTCGGATGGGCCAACCCGAAGACCTGGCGGCGGCGGTAGCGTTCCTGGCAAGCGACCGGGCCGGGTATATCAGTGGCGTGGCTCTGCTGGTAGACGGCGGCTTGAGCCGAGGGTCGGTTTAACAGCTTTACATAACTAAAAGCAGATAAGGATGAAGACCGCCCGGCAACGCATCGGTTATTGAAGGAAAGACCGGGTGTTGCCGAAGACCGCCCGGTGCGTAGGCCGAGATAGGGCGGGTAAGGAAGACCGGACGATTGGCAAGACCGCCCGGCCCTACCCGCCTGGGTGCCGTTGGCAAAGAACCGGGCTACTCCAACGAAGACCCATCAATGGGCCTGATGCGGGGCTGGTGTGATGGGTTAAATAAAGGCTGCGTATCATATCAAATGACACGAACAGGAGGAGAAGTATGAGCAAAAAGATCCTGCTACTGGGCTTCTCGGACAGTGTCCTCACCAACTCACAGCAACAGCTCACGCGCCCCGATCTGGAGGTGTTTCTCGGCAAGAGTGTGGAAGATGTGCAGTCTCGACTTTCGCAGACCAGCATCGATCACGTCTTCATAGGGGGAAAGCTCGCTGTGGAAACCCATCTGGAGATCGCGTGGGAAGTCCTTCAGGCAAACGACGCGGCGACAGTGCATTTGCAGGATCGATTGGGTCCAGAAGGCTTTTTGCCCTTTGTCCAGGCAGTCCTTCGTGGGCTTGTTCCTGACGAGGGGTAACAGGCTCTTCACGCTCACTTTTGTCCGAACTTTCAGTCAATTTGCCATGAGGGTCTTCACACTCTCTCTATTTACAACATTCAACGCTCAGTATCCCTTCAATAATCCGAGATAACCAAGCAAAAATCGTATCATTTCAATAAGTCGGGGCTTTTCTATTCTTGGAAAAGCCCCGACTTATTGAATAGACTCCAGCCAAGCCGATCTTATGTTCTAAAACCTGCCTTGACTGGCGATGTCGCTTGTGATAAAGTTAACACGGTGGTCTGATAAGAATGAAGCTAGCAACCGGGTAGTATGGATTACTTGTTTTTAGGGTTCGTCAGTTTTCTAGGGGTGCTGGGACTGGCCTTTGCGGGCGTGTTCTTCTACCAGCTAGACCGCGTGCCGCAGATGACCGGACGAGTGCGGAGGTTCAACCGCATCTTCGTTGGGCTGGCCGGGCTAGCCCTCGTAGTTGGGCTGGGACTGGCTCTTGGGGCAGGCCGTCCGGCTTCGGATTGGGGGCTGGTAGTTGGGTTGGGAGCTTTAGCTCTGGCCCTGCTGACCCTGGCGGCGCAAGGCTTCGGGGTCGGCTTTCAGCAGATGGACGAGGACGGCATCGGCTTTTTGCGCTTCTTCCAGCTTGGCAGCGCGATCATCCTGTGCCTGGCGTTTGTCCCCGCTTTTATCGCCTTCATCACCTACGCTACCCGCTTGCAGTAGACTTGCGTCCGAAGCCTGAAACGGGTATAATAGCGGCTCAGGTTAAAAACCGAACGAGACCGAGCCATTTTAAGACAGAATAGAAGAAAGAACCGCCGGAACAGACCGGGATCAGGTCGAAGGGAGTTGAGAATTTAGATGGGCGCATTACCCAAGCAGAAACTTAGTCGTTCCCGGCAGGGGAAACGTCGGGCGCATCAGGCGTTGGTCGTGCCGCAGCTTATCGTTTGCTCGAACTGCGGCGGCAAGCGTGTGTCGCACACCGTTTGCAACATTTGCGGCTACTACAAAGACGAGCAAGTTATCGAAATACGCCAGAAGAAGCAAGAAAGCTAAATTTTAGATTTAGTCGCTCGGCGGCTGCCTGTTTACAGTGCAGCCGCTTTTTGTGTAGACGGCGAAAGATGTTGCAGGCCGCAGGACAACTAAAATTAAAGGGAGATAGAGGGCAGCAAGGATGAGCGAAACCAATTTGACCGACCGGCTAAACGAAAATTCAGGCGATACCGGCTCCCAAAACCCGGCGGCCTCGCGCACGGCCTGGGTTTTTCCAGGGCAGGGTTCGCAGGTGGTCGGCATGGGCCGCGCTCTGGCCGAGCGGTACCCGCAGGTAGCGAACCTCTACGCTCTGGCCGACGAAACCCTGGGCTACTCGCTCTCCCGACTGTGCTTTGAAGGCCCGGAAGACCTGCTCACTCGCACCGATAACGCGCAACCGGCCCTGCTCCTGACCAGCCTGGCCCACCTGCGGGTGCTGGAAGAAATCCGGCCCGACGCTCTGGATGGCCCGCCGCTTTTCGTGGCCGGGCATAGCCTGGGCGAATATACCGCCCTGGTCGCCGGGGGTGCGCTCAGTTTCGAGGACGCGCTGCGGCTGGTACACGAACGCGGTCGGCTGATGCGCGAGGCGGGCGCGGGCGAAAGCGGCGGCGGAAGCGGGATGATCGCCGTAATCGGGGCCGAAGACGCGGTGTTGGAAGAACTGGCCCGCCAGACCGGGGCGGAAGTCGCCAACTACAATTCGCCCGGCCAGACCGCCGTAAGCGGCACTCACGAAGTGTTGAGCCGCTTTACCCAGGCGGCCCGCGAAATCGGCATCAAGAAAATCATCCCCCTGCCTGTCAGCGCGGCCTTTCACAGCAGCCTGATGCGCCCGATGGCGGCCCAACTTGGCCGGGCCATCGCTGCCACGCCCCTCAAGTCGGCCCGCCTGCCGCTCGTCTCCAACGTCACGGCCCGACCCCTGCCCGACCTCGACCCGGCAGCCCTCAAACTCGAACTGACCGCCCAGACCTATAGCCCGGTGCGCTGGGTCGAATCGGTGCGGACGATGTATTCCGCCGGAGCGACCCGCTTCCTGGAAATCGGGGCGGGCAAAGTGCTGGCCGGTCTGATCAAGCGGATCGAGAAGGGCGCAGAGATCGTCACGTCCGAAGATTTGCTAAAGTAGCCTTCTACAGATCTCTCTTAGAGATAGAGTTATAGACAGCAGGTTGGTCTTTGCGAATCTCGTGGAATTATTAAGGTATCATGAAAGAGTTGTAATAGTAGTTGGCACTACTTCTCTAAAAGTAGAATATAAGTTATAATAAGGTTATTAACCCCAAAGGTTAATGACTTTAGTAATAGGAATAAGTAACGTTGGACATCGTTTTTCACACTCCCAGAGAAGCCCAGAATTACAACGATTTCAAATACTTAGTACGTGCTTACGGTTCCGAAAAAGCCAGACGAATACGAATGCGGTTTGACCAGCTTAAAGCCGCTTCTAATCTGGCCGAGTTTAGAAATTTGCCAGGCCCGCGCTGTCATGAATTAACGGGTGATCGAAAAGGACAGTTGGCCGTTGACGTAAAGCATCCTTTCCGGTTGATCCTTGAACCGGCTAACGACCCCCTACCGCAAAAAGCCGATGGTGGGTTAGATTGGACGGCTGTAACTGCCGTTAAGATCATCGAGGTGACAGATTATCATGGCAAATAAAATCGAAAATCAATATATGCCGGACTATGTTTCTCCGCCCGGCGATACTTTAATAGAAACGCTTGAAGCCCTGAATATGACGCAGGTTGAGTTGGCGGAGCGAATGGGTCGTCCGAAGAAGACCATTAACGAGATTATCCAGGGCAAGACAGCTATAACCGCCGAAACTGCTTTGCAGCTTGAACGGGTGGTAGGTGTTCCGGCGGATTTTTGGTTGCGCCTGGAGCAGAATTACCGCGAAAGCCTGGCCCGCCTGCAAGATGACCGCTCACTCGAAGAGCAGCTACCCTGGCTTCGGGATTTACCGATCAAGAGTATGGTTAAATGGGGCTGGATTGATAAAGTTGGCAATGCGCTGGGCCAACTGCGCGAAGTCTTGCGCTTCTTTGGGGTGGTTGACAAAGAGCAATACGAACTGTTGTATCAAGAACATCTGATTGCAAAACAAATGGCATTTCGTAAGTCGGCGGTGCAGGAGAGCAATCCACACGCTCTAGCGGCCTGGTTGCGGCAAGGAGAGATCGAAGCTCAGAATATAGTGAGCCAGGCTTACGATAAAACCAGCTTCCGGCAAGCCCTCGATACGATACGCTCCTTGACGACTCAGCCCCTTGAAGTCTTTCAACCAAAGGTGATCGAACTTTGCGCCCTGGCCGGAGTTGCTGTCGCTTTCGTGCCGGATTTACCCCGCACGATGGCTTGCGGGGCGACGCGCTGGCTTAGCTCGAACAAGGCTTTGATCCAACTCAGTCTGCGCTATAAATCTGACGACCAACTCTGGTTTACTTTCTTTCACGAAGCTGCTCATATTTTGCTGCACGGCAAAAACGATTTTTTCCTGGAAGGAGTAGAGGTGCAAGATAACAAAGAACAAGAAGCTAATCGGTGGGCAACAGATTTCTTGATACCGCCAGACCGCTTGAACGAGTTTAAGCAACGCAACCCATCGTTCAAACTAAGTAAAGCTGGTATCAAGGAATTTGCCGCCGAGCTAGGAATTGCACCCGGCATCGTGGTGGGCCGCTTGCAATACGACAAATATTTGCCGATCCAAAATTGTAACGGCCTTAAAGTACGCCTGGACTGGATAAACCCTGCTGTGGATGAAGAAACGGCTTTTTGAGACGCTACCCAACTGGTTTAGCGGCCCCGTACTACCGTCACGTCCGAAGATTTGCTAAAGTAGCCTTTCTATAAGTTGGCTTTGGGGATAGGCTACATTTTGAGGCTTTGATGAGCTAGTCAACTTTACTTCGCGTCTGGCCGCCCTGGAATGCAGCTAGTGGCCCTTTTGGGCAATTCCGGGCTGAGTTATCAAAATCGGTTAAAAACCGATTGCTTAAAAACTCAACATTTGCTTTTTAACTGTCGGTTTCATACCGACATCCATAGCTTAGCCCGGAATTGCCCAAAAGGGCCACTAGCTGCATTCCAGGGGGGTCAAACGTGACGTAATCTTGACAACTTCTGCACAACCTTAACTTGTAGCCTATGGCTTAACTCAACGCTTAGTAAGCGTAAAGAATTAACTTCCCGTGGTGGGTAGGGTGCGACCCTATGTGATCGCCCTTTGGCTAGACCCATCGGTCTACCGCTACAGGAACTTGTTTCTTTACACTTACTTAGCGACTCTTACTTCCGCCGCCCTGCTTTGGGTCGAGCGCATCGCGCAAGCCGTCGCCCAGGAAGTTTAGCGACATTACGGTTAGTACCACCATCAGGCAGGGGAAGATCAGAATAGTCGGGGGGTTGCTCTGGAAAGCATCGCGGCCTTCCGCAATCAAACGGCCCCAACTGGGCGTAGAAGGATCGCCCGTCACGCCGATAAAGCCCAGGAAGGCTTCCGTAATAATGGCTTCGGGTATGCCAAAGCTAACGGCCACAATCACCGGCCCCAGCAGGTTCGGCAGGATATGACGGAGCAAAACGCGAGGCGTGCTGACCCCGATAGCACGGGCCGCTTCGATATACTCTTTGTGCTTCAAGCCAAGTATCTGGCCGCGTACAATCCGGGTCATTATCGGCCAGGTACTGACCGCAATAGCGATATAGACCCAGATGATGCTGCTACCAAAAATGGAAAGAAAGAGCAAGGCCAGCAACAGGTAGGGAAAAGCCCGGAATATATCCACCACCCGCATAATCAGCGAGTCCAGCCAGCCGCCAAAATATCCGGCAATCAGGCCAAGCGGCAACCCGATCAGCAAAACGATAGCCTGCACCACCAGACCGACGCTCAGGGAGATTCGGGAACCGTACACCACTCTGGCCCACAGGTCGTAGTTCTGCCCGGTCGTCCCCATGAAGTGATCCAGCGAGGGAGGCTGGTAATTCTGCTCGTTGTAAGGCTTTGGCGAGGTGCTGTCATAAAAAGGGTGGTCTGGTTCGTAGCGGGCGATCCAGGGCGCAAAGATCGCCATCAGAGCCAGCAGAATCACTACAACCAGCCCGGCCATCGCCAGTTTGTTGCGGCTCAGGCGTTTCCAGGCATCCTGCCACAGGCTGTTAGACGGTCTGGCACTTAAAGCGTCGTAACTCGAAAAGGCTACAACCCTGGCCTCGTCGTTATTTTCGGCCCCGCTACCATTCAAACCCCGTTCACTGGAAATCTTTGCCATCAGACCGCGCTCCCTTTTGCATAGCTAATCCTGGGATCAAAATAGCCATATAACAAATCTACCACAAAATTGATAAATACTACCATCAAGGCATATAACACAGTCGTACCCAGAATCATCGGGTAGTCTTTAGCCAGGATGCCGGACACAAAATAACGGCCAATGCCAGGAATATTAAAGACGGTTTCGATGGTAACGCTGCCGGTTAATAGCCCGGCCATCCGATCACCCAGCACCGTCAGGATGGGAATAAAGGCATTTTTAAGCCCGTGTTTGACCGCAATAGTGCCGTTATCCAGCCCTTTAGCCTGGGCCGTCCGCATGTAATCCTGCCGAATTACCTCCAGCATACTTGATCTGGTCAGGCGGGCAATGATGCTGGCCTCGCGGGTGCCTAAGAGCAAGGCCGGTAGCACCAGGTCGAAGGTAGAGGGCGAACTTGGGGCAATCGAAAAATTCGTGCCAGTCAAAGAGTTAATCACCACTACGGCAATCAAAGCCAGCAGACCCAGCACAAAACTTGGGATTGAAAAACCAATCAGGGCCACCGTGGTCAAAGTATAATCAATCCAGGTATTTTGTTTGAGGGCGGCAATTACCCCAAGCGGGATGCCGACAAGGAGCATAAAGACAAAGGCTAGAATTCCAAGCCGCAGCGAGAACAGGAACCCGCCCGCATTAGAAGTATCCAGCGTAAAGATGACAAACACGATATAGCCGACCAGGGCTACAATCGTCACCAGCAAAACCCAGCGTTTGAAGAAAGGAGCCAGCATTTGTTTGCTGGTAGCCGAGCGCACCGCTCCCCAGGCCAATAGCCCTAGCCAGGCCACCGCCGTCACCGCCAGCAGTTGCAACCAGAAAGGTACGCCACTTTCTCCCGCCGAGCGATAGCCGAACAAAATCTCGGTGACAGTCTGGTTGCCCTGCCGCTCGAAGGACGGCCCCCAATCTCCGCGCAAGAAATTTATAATATAGATGAAATACTGCTCGTAAAGAGGGCGATCCAGACCGTAGGCGTGGTCAATCTGGATGCGGGCGGCTTCGGGCAAGCGTTCGCTGTTGAAAGGGCTGCCGGGAATACTGTGCGCCATGATAAAAGTGATCAGGGTAATGCCAAAAAAGACCGGAACTACCAGCAACAGCCGATTAATTATATATTTTCCCACGTACCACCTTGAACTTTTCAGTTATGATGCTGCAAAACCGGGTGCTTGTACACCCGGTCTTCCAATTCACCTCGTCAGCGCAAGCTACTTTTTGATTTGTAAATCGCGGAAACGGGTCGGGCCTTGCGGGTTGTACGTCCAGTTAGACACGGTTGGCTTCACCAGTACCGCCCACAGCGTGGTATAGGTCGGGATGAGCGCGGCATCGTCCTGGAGCATCTTTTCGGCCTGCTGGTACAGCGGGACACGCTTGGCCGGGTCTGGTTCGACCGCTCCGGCTTTCCAGAGAGCGTCGAACTCCTTATTGCAATACTGACCACCTTGCTGGGCGGGCGTATCACAGCCGAACAAAGGCTGGTAGAAGTTGTTCGGGTCGGGGTAGTCGGCTCCCCAGCTTCCAAAGTAAATCACAAACTCGTGGTTCTGGCTGCGCCGTGGGAAGAAAGTTTTAGCCGAGGGGTCGGGATTCAGCTTCAAACTGATTCCCAGGTTTTGTTTGATTTGCTGCACGTAGCTTTCCGTCGCTTTTTGCCACCCGGCCCGCTCCGGCGTGTAAGCAAAACCGCCGCTCTTACCGGCATCGCCCCAGTTGTTGATGTCGTCTTCGAGCTTCTTCACTTTGTCCGGCGTATCGTAGCCCGCCGCCGCCAGGCTAGCTTTGGCTTTGGCCGGGTCGAACGGGTAAGCGTCATAGGCCTTATAAGTAGGTAAACCGGGTACGAGCAAAGTGTTCAGGGGCAAACCGCTTCCCTGCAACGCGCCTTCCGCAATCAGGCGGCGGTCAATTGCCTGATAGAAAGCCTTACGCAGCTCCTTATTACCGGCAAACGGGCCGCTTTTGTGGTTAAACCCGATAAAGTTGGTCCGGGTTCGGGGAACCGTCACCAGTTGAGTTTTTAGTTTAGCGTCGTTCTTGATCTTGGTCAGGTCGTCCAGGTTGACTTCGATAGCGTCGAGTTCGCCGTTATCGTACTTCAGCCGAGCCGTTGCCAGGTCCTTAATCAACTCGACGGTCATAACGTCAATGCCAGGCCGACCCAGGAAATGATTCGGGTTGGCTTCCAGGCGCAAACTCTGATTGTGTTTCCAATCTTTGAGGGTAAACGCGCCGGTGCCAACCAGGTTTCCAGCTTCAGTCCATTTGTCGGCAAATTTGTCAATAACGGCTTTATCTACGACCCGGAAAGGATGCAGGGCGGTCTTCAAGATAAAGTCGGCGGCGGGTTGGGTCAGGGTAACTTCCACCGTGTAGTCGTCAACGGCCTTCAAGCCGCTAAGGGTAGCCTTTTTGCGCTCTTCGCCCTTCAGCTTGTCCGCTTCGTCATAGCCCTTGATGTCGCTAAAAACAAAGTAGTATTGGCCTTTTTCGTCCTGCATGTTGCGGTTCCAGGAGTAAATCATGTCCGCCGCTTTAACCGGGTCGCCATTGCTGAACTTGACATCCTTGCGCAACTTGAATGTAACGGTCAGGCCATCGGGGCTGGTCGTCCAGCTTTCGGCAATCGCTGGCTTGACGTTCAGGTCTTTGTCCAGTTCGGTTGGCCCATCAAATAGCTCGTAGATCATGTTGACGGACTCCTGCGCAGTGGCTACCGCCGGGTCCAGGCTGTCGGGTTCGCCGGTCATTGTCCAGCGGAAGGTTCCGCCGGTGGCCGGTTTACCGCCGGTGGCAGCCGTAGTGGCCGCTCCCTGAGCCGCAGTAGTGGCTGCTCCCTGAGCCGCGGTGGTGGCGGAAGCGGCAGCAGTGGTGGTGGTACCGGACGTAGCGGGCGTGGCGGTACTATCTCCACAGGCGGCTAAAAGGCCCGCCAGAAAAAGGCTCAACACCAGGTAATTGAGAAAACGCCTCAATCTCATTAAGTTTCTCCTCCTAAAACTGTTCTCTTGTTCAACTGTTCTTACGATAAGCCCACGCTACGGCAAATAAAGGCTTTACATAACGTGCCTTACTTCGAGTAGCGCAGAGGTTCTTCTGTGATTAGTTAGCCAATACAACGGGCGGCTTGGTGGTGACGAGAAATTGTTGCGAGACTTTGCCCTATTATAGCATATCCTCGCTAGATGTTATTCGCGGTTCAGCTTGTCGGGTGAGCGGGTGAATGGGGGAGTTTGAGTTAATAGACCGGGCGAATGCCGAAGACCGCCCGGTGCGTTGGGAGAGATAGTGCGGGCAGGGTGAAGGCCGGGCGAAGGCGTGTGACCGCCCGGTGCGTGGGCAGGGATGGTGCGTGCAGGGTGAAGGCCGGGCGTTGCCGAAGACCGAGTTTCACCCTCTGTCATTCTGAGCGACGTTAAAGTAGGTCTTGAATACCTTCTATCTAAGCGAAGAATCTTCTTGACCAACCTCGATCTTGCTTAGTGAAGAAGATTCTTCGCTTGGATTTGCTTTTAATCAAGACCTGGTTTAGTTGTCGCTCACACCCGCAGGGCGTGACATTAATCGATTACAACTTTGCACTCGCCCTGGTAGGGCGAAGACCGCCCAGTGCGTTGTTAGAGATAGTGCGGGCAGGGCAGACCGGGCGATGCCCAAGACCGCCCGGTGCGTTGTTAGAGATAGTGGGGGTGGGGTAGAGCAGGCGATTGCCGGAGTAGCCCGGCTACGCCCTACGGGTGTGGCCGGGCGGTCGGGCGGTCAATCTGGTTTTCATTTTGTGAGGTTTTCGCAATTATTGAGAAGGGTAGTTTAGTTGCGCCGTAGGGTTGCTTGTACCCAGCCAATAACGGCAAGGACGGCGGCAACCACCAGGGG
>JBBRBE010000184.1:0-11820 GCA_038206175.1 Chloroflexia bacterium | reverse complement strand
TATTTATCAATCAGGTTTCTAATCTGGAAATTGTACCGACGGCGGTTGATTGGGAGCGGTTGGCGCAGAGCGGTCACGCAATTAATTATAAGCACCCCGGTATGCAAGTTGTTTACATCAGTGGGGCGTTGTTTTTCGGTGTGACCGGGCAGCTTTTGGCACGTTTGGAAAGCTTAGTGCCGAGCGAGGTTTTGATTCTTTCGATGCGGGGTGTTTCGCTTGTCGACATTTCGGGTTTGCAGGTGCTAGAGCAGCTTTGCCAAGCGCAGTTAAAGCGGGGCGGTTCGTTGTATGTGACGGGTTTGCAGCCGCAGGTTCAGCGCATGTTTGAACGCACTGGCTTAGTGGAGTTTATCGGCGAGGACAAGTTCTTTTGGAGTGCCGACCTTGCTATTACCTACGCTAGCCAACACGCGGGCGAAAGTCGGCAAGCGCCGTTTAGCAGTAGTAGCGATAATACTTTAAGCGAAATGCCTTTAGGGGTGGTTACGCTTAATTAGTGATAGATTTCAGCAAAGTTGCCCCGACCCCAGCCGTGTAATATACGAGAACCAGGTTCAAAAGGTCTAGCTCACCCAGCTTTACTGCCAGCCAATTTCAACTCGATTTGGGTCGAACAGTCGGCCATCCAACTGCCAAAGCCGGATAGTCCGAATTTCGCCTGGAAAGAGATCGATCCAATTATCGGAATAGCGGGTTTCTTCCTGGGGAAGAAAGAGGTGGACAAAATAAGCCAGGCCAGGACTGCTCAAATGAGCGAACCAGGCGGTTCCGTCCTGTTCCCACTCGACCTTTACAGGCGGTCTTTCACGGATCAAATCTTTAATTTCGGTGAAAAAGCAGCGGTTGGCCCCAATCTGGCCGGAGCTACTGCTGACCCATAAAAACTCGCTTCGACGGTCGCCCCGACCGAGCAGTTCCGCACTGAGCGTGGTTACGGGTTGGCTGGAATTAGGTTCAACTTTGGCTGTGAGTGTTTCCTGGCGCAAAATGTGACCGTCGAAAGTGGCCTGAGTCCAGGTCAGGGTTTCGCTGACGGGTTGGAGGGTATCGTTAGTTAGCCACAGGCTCAATCCGCCGCCCGGTTCTTCCTTAAAAGAAGCCAGAACCGGCGCAAAAGCCCGCTTGACATAAAAGTAACCAGCTTTAGGAAAAGTATAATAGTCCAGCAAGGCCCAGGTCAGGCCCGGCCAGCAGTCGTTCCACTGCCAGACCAGCGTGCCGGAGCAATGGGGCATGCGCCGCCGGAAATGCTCGATGCCGAATTTCAAGCCTTCGGCCTGGGTAATCATCGAGAAATCAATATATTCGGCCAGGTTGCCGGGCAAGCCGGTATGCGCCTCCATCAGCATATTGCCTTTGTTTTTGGGGTTGTCCTTGTTGCGAAAGAGCAAACCGGGCGAACCAAAATATAACTGGGATTTCGGAATGTTTCGCCGCAAAGTTTCCAGAACCGGCAGGGCATGAATGCCAAATTCGGAGGCAAACCGGCTCAGGTCTTCGCCATAATGACGGTAGGAAACTCCCGCCGGGGTCCAATTGCGCCGCGGTTCTTCCCCGAAACGGCGGGGAGCAGTGTTACCGTGCCAGACGCTCCAGTTGTGGGCATCCCCGGCCTGTTCGCCGTTGTGGTCGTTACCACCGTAAGGGCTGGAAGGCCAGTAAGGTCGGTTGGGGTCAAGTCGGGTGGTTATTTCAGGCAAAAGCTGGTGGTAGAGTTGTTTACCGGGAAAATCGTGACCCGGTTCTTGCCAGCGGGTGGCATCTTCGACCCAATCGTTTTCGTTGTTTCCTACCCACAGGGCCAGGCAGGGCCGGTTACGCAATCGCCGGACCTGATATTCGGCTTCCAGACGGACTTCTTCGACAAAAGCCCGGTCAAAATCCGGGTATAGTCCGCAGGCGAACATAAAATCCTGCCAGATCAAAATACCCAGTTCGTCGGCAAGGCGGTAAAAAGTATCTGGCTCGTACTGGCCTCCACCCCACACCCGTAACATGTTGCCGTGAGCTTCCACCAGTAGCTGCAATAAATCTTCGTAGCGGGGCCGATCAATACGACCGTTAAGCAGGTCAGCCGGAATCCAGTTAGCTCCTTTGGCAAAAATAGGCACCCCGTTGACTACAAAGGTAAAAAATTCGGTGCCGGGTTCAGCCGGATCAGGCGACCGATCAAGGGCCAGAGTACGAAACCCGACCCGGTCAGTGAAAGTATCAAGCAAAGTCTGGCCCTGCCACAAAGTTACTTCCAGGTCGTAGAGTGCCGGGTCGCCCAGTCCGTTGGGCCACCACAGGGCTGGATGCTCGACCCTAAAATCGCCGCCCGCCTGACCACCAGTTACCGGCACTTCCAGCCGGGCTTTTTCTACCCCTTCCCGGCTCAAGCTGGCCTGGAGTAGCAGGTTATCGGCTTGATCGCCCCAGGTTTCGACCTCGGCGTCCAGTCTGGCCCTGGCCTGTTGAGCCGTAGCTTCAAGGGTTTGCAAGTGCGGAAAAAGCAGCCGGGCAGTTTCAAAGCGTTCGAGCCTGACCTCCTGCCACAGACCCAGGTTGACCAGGCGCGGCGCCCAATCCCAGGAGAAATGGGCCTGGGTCTTGCGGACAAAGACCCGTTGGTTGGCGTTGTAATCACCCCACTGGCCTGGAATTGACTTGCCTTCCAGGTAGAGATAGGGCGGGTCGAGCCGCACCGCCAGATGATTCGTCTGGCCGTAATTCAAGCGGCCCGTGACGTCGAAAACTGCCGGGCGAAACATATTCTGATGGCTACCCACTTCGGAGCCGTTGAGATAGACCGTGGCGTAAGTATCCAACCCTTCAAAAGTCAGTAAATCGCGGGATCGGGCCTCGGCAGGAGCCAAAGATACCGCGAAGTTAAGCCGGTACCACCACTCGCGCCGCTCGACCCACTGAACCTGCTCGACATTGGTATCGTAGTAGGGTTCGGGAATGAGGCCCGCCGCTAACAGGCTGGTATGAACCTCGCCGGGTACCTGGGCTGGCAGCCACTCCTGGGTCGAATATTCGGCGGCAAAGACCCGGCCTCTCACACCTTCGCCCGGTTCGTAATCTTTAAGCTGCCAGGTGCCGTTCAAACTTATAAGCTGATTAGCCGGGACACTCATTTGAAAGGTTCTCCTTATCCTTCTTTACAGAACCGGCGCGGACGTTAGGGCCAAACCAATAGCCTGATCAGCCATGCCATAAATGACCTGAACTCGGCCATCGGTCAGGGGCAGGATGCCGGTCGGAAAGACTACGTTATTGACCACGCCAACTTGCTCCTGCTGGGTGCCGGGTTGCAAGACCGGCCAGGCCGAACGGTAAAGCACCTTGCGCGGGTCTTCCAGGTCGAGCAGAGCCGCGCCCGCCAGGTAGCGACGGTTAGGGTCGTAGTCACTCTCACCATCCACGGCATGATAAAAAATCAACCAGCCTCTGGCGGTTCGCAGGGGGGGCGTCCCTCCGCCGGTTTTAAGTCGTTCCCAGGGTTGGGCCGGGCTTAGCAGCAGAGTATGATCAGTCCAGGTTAGCAGGTCGTGCGAGTAGGAAAGCCAGATCGAGGCCGGGACATCGTGATCCCGCGCAATTGCCGGAGGAAAGGTTGGACGGTGCATCAGGACATAGCGACCGCCAATTTTTTCAGGAAAGAGCATAGCGTCTTTATTGGAAACGGTCTGTAAATCTATAGTATAAAGCCGGTTGGAACGTCCCTTCAAATGGAGTGGGGTATATTTGATCAGGCCCATCCGTTCCCAGTGGAGCAGATCGGGCGAACGGGCCAGCGCGATACGCGGCAGGGCATCCCCACCCGGCCCATCTCCATAGGCGGTATAAGCCATAAGGTAAGAACCATCCAGGGGCGTAACGCGAGGGTCTTCCACTCCTCCGTGGACACCATCCCGCCACTTCTCGTAGGGTTCTTGCGGTTCCAGGGCGCACAAATCCAGTCGCCGGGCTTTCATTTTCGGTGAGTCACTTTCAGAATGCAATTCGGCTAGCATAATCCGGGAGTAATTGTGGGGTTCGGCGGCTACGGCCCGGTATAACAGGTAAGCCGTGCCGTTATGCTGGGCCGTGGCCGGGTTTAGCACCCCGCCCACCTCGAAGGGCCGGTTCATATCCGGCTCAAGGATAATACCCTGCCGTTCCAGGCTAAATTTAGCTTGTTCAGTTTGTTTGGTCATAGCCATCCTCAAAGTATTCAGGTTTAATAAATTGCTTGTTCCAGCTTTACAGCATCAGCTTCTGGCCGGAACAAGCAATCTGTCCAACTAACCTTTAACACCACCTGAAGTAAGGCCCTCGATGAAG
Organism: Chloroflexia bacterium; assembly: GCA_038206175.1. Lineage (GTDB taxonomy): Bacteria > Chloroflexota > Chloroflexia > Chloroheliales > Chloroheliaceae > 54-19. Next base: position 7,506 of record JBBRBE010000184.1, on the reverse strand, counting down.
TAACGCTGGAAGAAAATGAACAGAATTAAGATCGGTACAATCATTATGGTTGACATTGCCATCAACCATTCCCAGTGCGGACGCTCATTGGTGCCGCCAGTGAAAAAGAACATACCGACGGTCATAGTATATTTAGCCTGGGTGTTTAGATAGATCAGGGGCGTCAGAAAGTCGTTCCAGTGGCCCTGAAAACCGATGATGCTGACTGATAGCAGCGCGGGCCGGATCAAAGGGATCATTACTCTGGTGAAGGTCTGAAAAACATTGGCTCCGTCAATAAGCGCGGCCTCCTCAATTTCTTTCGGGACGGACGAAAAGAACTGGCGCATCAAGAAAATAAAGAGTGGGGTGCCACCTAAAACCGAGCCTAATACCAGCGGGTCGTAACTGTTAACTAAATCGAATTGTTTCCAGATCAGGAAAGTAGGGATCAGTTTGACTGCATCAGGCAGAAACATAGTAGAAATCATTACCATAAAAAGGATGTTACGGCCTGGGAAAGCAAACCGGGCGAACCCGTAAGCGACGATAGCCGAGGCAAATACTTCCGCTACCAGTGGTACCAGGGTTACAAATAAGGTGTTGAAGAGAAATCTGGTGAATGGTAAAGCGTTCCAGGCATCGGGATAGTTTTGCCATTGCGGATTAGCCGGGAACCATACGACCGGTTGGTCAAAAATATGGTTGCCATCTTTAAGTGAGCTAGAAACTAACCAGAAAAGCGGCACTAAAAATAGCACTCCTAGCGATGATACCAGCAGGTAGATAGCCGCCTTGCCGATAGTATTTCTGATTCGGACCGGCGATAAGGGGACTCGCTCAGGCGAAGCACTGGTACGAGTAACAGCTGTACTCATAAACTATTTCCTTTCATGCTCAAGCCTTCTACTTTTCCTGTCCATCGTAATAAACCCAGCGAGTTTGGGACCGGAAGAGGATTATGGTCGCCACTAGAATGAGCAAGAACAAAATTACGGCCAGGGCCGTCGCATAACCCATTCTTGATTGTTGAAAGCCATAAGTATAAATCAGCAGGTTCATAAAGCGACCTGCCGACGGAGTGGCTCTGGCAAACGCGGCGGGGGTGAAAAGTTGCATAGCACTGGCAAACTCGACTACCACCAGAAAGAAAATAGCCGGTGTCATCATAGGAAGCGTAATTCTAAAGAATTTAACGAAGCTATTGGCTCCGTCAATCGAGGCGGCTTCGTACAAATCGCCAGCTACTCCCTTGCGACTTCCCAGCAAAATGACGGTATTGTTACCCAAGGCTGTCCACAGACTCATAATAATGAAGGCCGGTAGCACCCAGTTCTCATCGCCAAACCAGTCCGGCGGAGTTTGCCCGATCAGATTAAAAATGGGTGATAGCGCGATATTGAGCAAGCCGACATCCGGGTTGAAAATCCAACGCCACAGTAAAACTACCGCGACTGCCGGGACGATGGAAGGCAAATAGTAAAGTACCCGGTAGACGCCGATGAAACGCAACTTTTTGCTGAGCAAAAGGGCCAGCAGCAGTGACACAGTAACGCTAATCGGGACGCTAATAATCGAGTAAAGGATGGTAAGCCGTATCGAAGGCCAAAAATTAACATCTTTGTTAATTAAGGTGTCGTAGTTCTTAATGTCAATAAATTTAGGCGACTGTTGCAGATTGTAGTCGGTAAAACTCAGCACGAAGGTAGCTATTATGGGACCGAGGTTGAAGATCAAAAACCCTAGAATCCAGGGTGTGATCAAGGAATAGCCTATCGCTATTTCCCGCCGTAAATGAAACATATTCCGTAAAACATAATGGACGCCTACGCTGGCACCTACAACCACAGCCCCTAAAAGCAAAAACCGGATAAAGGTCGGAAGATAATCAGCAATGGGATCTCCTACCATTTCATCCACCTCTTAATTTCTAATTCCTGAAGTTGAAGTAAAGGTTTAACCTACCTCGAAGCAGACAAAGCAGAGATGGCAGTATTTCATAACTGCCATCTCTGGGGAAAGGCTACTTGGGTAAAGTATCTTCTAGCTGCGGGCGCACCTTCTTGGCAAGGTTGGCGGCAGTATCTTTGCCTCGGAAGAGCGGGTCAATGTACTGGGTAGTCCAAATATCCGCCCATTGAGCGTAGTTAGGGAAGATCGGCGCGGCTTTGGCATCCGGCAAAGCCGCGATGATGGTATCAATCGAACCGGCAGGCCGTTTGGGTTGAGCCTTTTGGATAGCCTCTTTGGTCGAGAGAGATTTACGCGGCACTGGAACTTTCCATTTCTGGATGCCATCGGTGATGTCGGCTAGAGCGGCGTAAGCAGCCTCTTTGTTCTTAGTTTTGGAGTTGATGGACGTGAAGGCGATATAAGCCGGGGTCTGGCGGTTTCCGCCTGGGCCTTTCGGGACCAGGAAAGCCTGGGCCTGTCCCTTCATTCCGTCACGGGTTTCCAGCGAGTCTGCCGCGCCGCCGATGAACATCGCCACCTTGCCGTTGATAAACATGGTGTCGAAGCCCTGGTCTTTAACCTGGGTGGCGGTCGGCGTGACGTGATACTTGTTGATCAAATCGGTGTACCACTGTGCCGCCTTGACTGCTTCGGGCGAGTCAATGGGAGAGGATTTGAAGTCCGGGGCGATAGCCTGCCCACCGGCCTGCCAGATGTACATCTGCGTAGGCGGCCAGTCTGTGCTGTTTGAAGTAAAACCCCACTGCTTGATCGTTTTAGGGTCAAAAGCCGCGTCGTCGGCGGGCTTGCCGTTGCCGTCGAGGGTCAGTTTTTGGGCGGCTTTCTGGAAATCATCCCAGGTCCACTCGGCGGTCGGGAGACTCACATTGGCGGCCTTAAACATATCCAGATTGGCATACAGAACTAACGGCTGTTGAATCCAGGGTAAGCCGTAGATTTTGTTCTTATAGGTAGCGGCGGCCACTGCGCCTGGGAAATAGTCGTCCAGATTGGCGGCGGGGTGCGTTTTATCGGCCTTAACACTATCGGTCAGATCGAGCAACGAACTTTTGTCGGCAAAGCCGGAAAGGTGGTCAACATCTACCCAGAACAGGTCGGCGGCAGTCCCGGAAGCCAGACCGGTCTGCAACTTGGTCATGTACTCTTGCGGGCTGGACTGTACCGTTACGTGATAATTGGTAGCCTTAGAGTTGATTGCATCAACAATCGCCTGGAACTCTTTAGCTTCATCTACCCCGGCCCAGACCGACATCGTAAGTTCTACTTTCGCGCCACCGGTCTGCGCTGCCGGGGTGGTAGCCCCAGAACCTGCCGCCGCGGAGGTGGAGGAAGCCGGGCCATTGGTGTTGGTTGCGTCACCGCAAGCCGCCAGCACCAGACAGAGGATTAACAGCAGGCTTGTGAAAGCCCCCTTTTTACTCGAACTCGAAACCATAATCTTGTTCTCCTTTTACCCCTCAACTTCTTCGATGGGGGTACTAATTCAACCTTGAAGCCTTAAGGATAAGATTATTTCAGTTTGGCAAATTAGCGGTGCAACTGTAAGCCTGTCAGGAGCAACCGCACGATTGGCGGATGACTAACTCGGTGGAGACCCTGGTTTCAACAGGTGGAATGTCGGGGTCATTCAGGATTTCTAGCATGCGACGGGCCGCTAATTTGCCCATTTGTTCTTTGAAGATGCGAACCGTAGTCAGCGGTGGGGAAAAATGTTCGGCAGCTGAAATATTATCAAAACCGACCAGGGCCAGATCGCCTGGAACGGTAAGGCCCCTGGCGGCGGCGGCGCGGGCCGCTCCCAGGGCCATCGAATCGTTTGCCGCAAAAATTGCGGTAGGTGGTTCGGGGCCATCCAGGAATTTGGCGGTAGCGGCCTCGCCGGTAGTGCTGGTCGTACCTTCCATGTGCATAACCCGGCAATTATCACCCAATCCGGCATCGCGCATGGCCGCACAGTATCCGATGTAACGCTGGCGATTACTAACCCATTCCTCCGGGCCACCAATATGGACAATCCGGGTATGACCGTGACTGAGCAGGTGGGCCGTCGCCTCATAAGCCCCGCCACCATCATCCGTCAGGATCGTGTTGGCTTTGCGGTGAAGCGGCTTGTTGTCAATCAGAACTACTGGAATACCTCGGTTGAGCGTGGTAGTGACAAACTGGGGACTTAAATTAGGCCCCGCCAGGATCAGGCCATCCACCCGGCTTTGCTCGACCATCCTCAAATTGGTGGGATTTTCACTGTTGAGGCTGGTCAGCATAATGTGGTAATCGTGCGTAACCAGTTCTACTTCGATAGCCATCAAAATGGGAAAGTAAAAAGGGTCGGAGGAAAAAGGTTGATCGAAAGGACGAATAACGAAACCGAGCGTTTGTGTGCGCGAGGTGACAAGGCTACGGGCGGACATATTGGGAGCAAAGCCAATTTCATTGGCAATATCAATAACGCGCTGGCGCAAATTGCTTCCGACCCCTGGCCGGTCGTTCAAGGCCCGCGAGACCGTCGCAACGGAGATGTTAAGGCGTTTCGCAATATCAAGTAGAGTGGCAGCCATTGACAATCCTTACTTGAGCTTCCTTCGCAAACAATTACGTAAAGGTTTTCGTTCGCTTTGCGCTTATTGTAAACCCGGTTCTAACTATTGTCAATACTTCTCAAGCGAAAGCAGAAACTTGTATATCAAAAATTGTTTCAACAGTCATCATTTTTAGAAGAAACGGAAAATACAGCGTAAAGGTTTGCGTAACATTCTACAAATATTACCTGACTTTTGGCGCGTTGATAGTGATTTTAGGAGCCTCCCCGGAGCAGTTTCGGGCTGGCATAATTTGTTGGCCTGGAACAAGAGGTCACAAAGGTGAACCAGGCCCATATGCCTGGCCGAGGCATTAAGCCAGTATGCCCAGGCGTTCCAAAAGTGCTTATCTCGTCTCCAATATCAGGATTTTGTGACCGTACTGTTGGCTCTAATCGTGCGAGAAGGAAGGTCGGTCCTTTAATAGCAAACTTGAGTTGGCTAAAGACCCACCCAAACCCCGGTAAAAAGCAAAAAACTTCTGAATATTTTCGCCCCGGTACTTGCGCTATATTGGTATAATAGGATCAATGCTCATAAAGTAAACCTGTTAGGGGTGGCCCGCATGGGTAGAAACAAAATACGTCAAACCCGGTGTGGCACATATTGTGCTTCTTTCATCTGGATTAATGGAACTACAAAGAGTAGTTGGCCCTGGTTCGGCCAGGTGGGAAACAGGCCAGGGTAAAACACCTCGAAGGAGGTAAAATGGTTTATCACGGTGAGAAACCAGGCGACCTTCTTCGAGTGTGGATGCTGGGCGAAATTTGTAGTAAAGGGGGCCGCAAAGCGGTTGCCAGCTTTGTACCCCGGTTCCGGCAGGAGCACGAGGTTGATCTGGTAATTGCTAACGGCGAAAGTGCCGCCGGAGGTTACGGCCTGACCATCGGCACGGCAGAAGAGCTACTTAAAAACGGCATAGATGTGGTTACTTCTGGTAGTCGAGTGTTCGACCAGCGCGAGATGGTAGGCTGGCTCCGCGAGGAATCGGCCCGGCCCGTGCTGCGACCGCTTAATTATCCTTCCGCTACGCCAGGGCGATCTTCCCAGGTCGTGCAGACGGTTAAAGGGCCGGTAGAAGTGTTAAACCTGAATGGCCGGGTCTATTTTAATGAAATGGACTCACCTTTTCGGGTGGTAGAAGCTTGGTTGGAAAAGCGAAGGCTGGCCGGAGTTAAAATTCCGGTCGTCGTAGATTTTCACGCCGAGGCTACCAGCGAGAAGGTGGTATTAGGCTGGTTCCTGGATGGGCGCGTGAGTGCGGTACTTGGCACCCATACGCGCACTGCAACGGCAGATGCAAGGCTGCTCAAACACGGCACTGCTCACGTCAGCGACGTGGGAATGGTTGGGCAGTTTGATAGCGTGGCCGGCCAGGAAGTAGAAGCAGCTCTGAAACCCTTTGTAGCCCATTTGTCCGGGCGGTCACGCCAGACCCGAAAAGCTGTCGGGCCGGTGACATTCAATAGTGTCCTGGTGGACATTAACCCGGTCAGTGGGGAGGCGGTCGCCATTAACCGCTATGACGTGGTTTTAGACGACGAATCGATGTAATGGAGCGGCTGGACGGTGCAGCCGTACCAACATCTGCAACTCACTCAAAGCCAAGACCTTTAGCTTACCGAGTCGAGTCAACTCAAGTCGTTTCGTCAATACCAAGTTACTCATCACCTAATTTTGTCAACGTGAAACTAACGACAAGGAGAGAAGCTATGGATCCCAAATATCAAAACTATCGAATGAATGAGCCAGGAATGGAAGCGGCCTACCCTGCCGAACGCCCGGCCCAACCTTCGACGCAGCCGGAATTTGTGGCCCCCCACCGTTCGCAGCACCCGCCCGACCTTGCACCGGGCGAAGTAGAAGTCTTGAAGGTTTCGGGCAAATCGCGGCCTAGTTCGGTAGCGGGTGCAATTGCAGGCGTGGTACGGCAGGCAGGCCGGGTTGAAATCCAGGCTATCGGGGCCGGAGCTACAAATCAAGCCATCAAAGCCGTGGCTATCGCTCGCGGCTACTTGATCAGCAGCGGCATTGACATTGTTTGCATCCCGGCTTTTATTGACGTCACTATTGACGACGAGGAGCGCACAGCGATCAAGTTGCTGGTAGAAAAACGCCCCGGTTTCGGTATTCAATAAGCCCAGATTCTCTTGGAGCTATAAGAGGAAGAGGGGGAGGAACGGTTATTAAAGTAATAACCGTTCCTCCCCCTCTTCTAATTTTAGTTTTAGGTTTCTAACCAGGTGAGTTTGAAGCCTAAAGTCTGAAACCACCTAGATTTAACTTTGAGAAAAAGTGCTATGCTCCTGGCTAAATCTTTCGATATAGACAGTTGGCTAAGTTGAGAGTAATTTTCCTTGCTTTCAGTCAAGGTTGTGTTATACTATATTTAGTGACTTACCAAATTCCTTACCTACAAATTATAAAGCTTCTACAAAGCTAGATAACTCTGGACGGAACCCCTGTTTCGCTGCTTAAGTTTGCTTACTCTCAACTATCTTAACTTTAAGAAGTTGCGGTATGATGTTTTCAGGTAGATAGCCAGGACTTGTATCTGTCAGACGATAACCTATTCCCCCTATGTTTCAAGCTCAGAAAGTCGAAGTGAAGCTATGTCTAAATTAGTCATGATATTTGATGATAATCAACCTATTTTAGACCTTTATGAAATATTACTGCTAGAAGAAGGTTATGAAGTAATTCAGTCCCTGCGGGTTCCAGGCAATTTAGAGCCGATTAAAAGACTTCAGCCTGATCTGGTTGTAATGGACTATATGTTCAATTGCGCTGATGACGGCTGGCAGTTTGTCCAGAAAATGTATAAAGACCTGACTACCAACCGAATTCCTGTTATACTTTGCTCCGCCGATTATCAATTAGTCCGAAAAGTTGAGAAAGATTTAATACACCGAAATGTGACGTTTGTGCTAAAACCTTTTGATATTGCTGTTTTTATTGATGCTGTAAATCAATC
>JBBRBE010000183.1:0-11856 GCA_038206175.1 Chloroflexia bacterium | reverse complement strand
TGCTGAAAAACTTCCTGCTCAATAAGCACATTTCTTATAAGCCCAAAAGAGCGACGAGGTACTTTCTTTGAGAATTCTGATAATTTATGAGGCTACTTTACTTCATTTGAGACTAGAAAACAAGGCAAAAATTAAGGCTGTGAAAGTTTCCTGCGTCAGAGTTTTCACAACCTTCCGGCCAGATAATCTATAGAAGGGAAGACCCGGTGCGGATGCAGACCGCCCGGTCACGCCCTACGGGTGAGGCCGGGCTATTCCAACGAAGACCCTTCAATGGGCTTAAAATAACGCAAATGATGGATCAAATAAGGGAGGAGTGCAAAGGAAAAGGCATTAGCCCTGTTCACGGGGCTTCGTTGGACTAGCCCGGCCCATTTATGGCCGGGCGGTCTTGATTACCGCCCGGCCTGTGCTTGATAAAGTATCTCTGACCAGGTGGATTAGCCGCAGTTTGTGAAATATTTATGCAATTACCAGGTAAGGAGTTATACTTTGCCGAAAAGGACGGGCAGGTGAGCCGGTTCTTCGCGGGGCAGCGTGAAGCTGAAGCGGGAACCGCTACCGGGTGTCGAACCGGCACTTTCGACCCAGATGTGGCCGCCGTGGGCTTCCACAATCGCTTTGCAGATATAGAGGCCCAGCCCGGCCCCTTTGCGCTCTCGCACGTAGCGGCTATCCAGCCGACTGAAGCGGTCGAAGATGCGCTGGCGTTCGCCTTCCGGTACACCAATACCCTGGTCGCTGACGCTGATGCGGACTTCCTGGCTGGTCGGCTCGGCTCCCAGCGTAATGTTACTTCCGGCAGGACTATACTTGATCGCGTTTTCGACCAGGTTAACCAGCACCTGCTCAATTTTATCGTAGTCGGCGGAAACTTCCGGTAGTTCCTCGTCCGGCAACACCAGATTCAGGGTATGCGCCTGGCTCACCTCGCGCATCTTGATGGCGACCCGCCGGATCAGGCTGGCGACATCGAGGGGCTGGCGGTGTAGCTCAATTCCCCCCGCTTGCAAGCGCGAGGCGTACAGCAAATTCTCGACCAGCTTGCTCAGCCGCTCGCTTTCTTCCTCGATAATCTGCATTTTTTCGCGCACCCGTGCCGGGTCGAGTGGCGTGGTCGGGTCGGCGTAAAGACCAGCGTAACCCTTGATGATAGCGATAGGGGTCTGCAATTCGTGGCTGATTACCGAAAGAAAAGTAGATTGTAGTTCCTCGGCTTCCTTGCGGGCTGTAATATCCCGCGCCCCCAGAATACCGCCCAGGATGCGCCGGTCGGTGGAGAGAATTACCGAATAGGTCAGTTCTACATCTCGCTTTTCGCCGGTCTTGGTGGTCAAAATGACTTCGCTACGGCGGTCTTCTTCCGGCTTATTGACGAAAGTGCCAAGCCTGATCGGGCAAAGCCTGCCGCACAGGGCGTCGCCCCGGCTGGCCGAAAATTTAAGAGCTTCGTAGCAATTCTGGCCGCGCAATTCCGCCACGCTCCAGCCGGATAACCGCTCGAAAGCCGGGTTGAAGCCGATAATATTGCAATCGCCATCAACAATCAGGATGCCATCGGCACTGTAAGCGATGATCGCTTCGAGCCACTGCTTTTCCTCGACTACGCGCTTGAGCAGCCTGGCACTCCGCGCTACCAGATCGCCCCGGTCGTAGGCCAGGCTATGCTGGCTCTGGTACAGGCCGTCGTCTTCCTCGCGGACAGGCAGAACGCCCACGCCGCTTTCGCCGGAGGGTAGGGACAAAGCCTCGCCCAAAAAGGGCAACGCTACTGCCGCTGGTTGCACCAGGCATAACCCGGCTACAAAGCGGCCTTCATCCTGGATTGGTAAACAAATAAGGGGTAGTAAACCCTGGTGGGTAGCGGCGTTCGTCTGCAAGGCCGGTAAGTCTTCCACCGGGCTGCCGGGCGGTTCCTGGCGTATTTCCTGAATGCGGCTATGCAATTGAGCGACCAGATCGGAAATGACTGGGCTGAGTTCGTCCAGGAGGTCAGAAGTAAGGCCATAGCTTGTCACCTGGCCGGGGACATTGCGGGCTTCGTCCCAAAAAGTCAGCACTCCGGCTTTCCCGCCGATAGCCTGCACGATATTGACAATAGCACTGTTCAACACCGATTTAGTCTGGTCGCTGACCGGTTCGTCGCCTTTGCTCTTTTTAACTTCTCCCCGTCTGATCCGCATACTCGTTATCGTGTGCCTTCATTTACAATCGCCTAATCACCCAATCGCTTATCTCGTCTCCAAGATTATAGCATACAGGGCCGGGCAACCGGGTCAGGCTGCGATAGCGTATAGTTAGAATCGAGGGTGAGGCCGCTTGTAGCGTTTTTCCTGCCATAGCCAGACCAGGCCCAGCCCTACCAGAGGCAACAGGCCGCTTAACCCGATTACCAGCCCGGAAGAGGCTTCCGGCTCGTCGAGGCGGGGAGGTGAGGTAATAGCGTAAGCCAGGGCTTGTTCTAAATTAACTCCCTGCGAAACGCCGTCGGTCGTCCAGGTTTCGCTGGCAGGTGGAAAAGCGGCCCGGTGGTTGAAAGAGTCGCGGGTGCGGAGGTAATAATGCACGGTCGTACCGACTGGTTGGGAAAGGAGCAGGGCCGCCCAGGTGCCGCGCTCTGCCGGACTGGGCGTAGCGGCCAGGCTTTGCCAGGTCTGGCCGGCATCGCTGGTGTAAACCACTTCGACTTCGAGCAAAGCCTTTCGGTCCGAAACTATTTCGCCCTGTATGTTAGGCTCCTCAGGATTGCTCAGGCCGGTCAGCGTAATAACCGCGCTGTTGTCCGCCGCTACCTGGTGGTGCAGTTGCAATGGTTGTGAGGTCGAAACTTCCGGGGCCACCCTGTTCTGGACAGGTTTATTGAGCCACTGGCCCGCCAGCAGCATTCCCAGGCCAGCCAGGATGCTAAACAATAGCACCGAGGGTAGAACTAATTTAAGAACCGATTTCATAATAGTAAGTACGACTTCTTTGCAAAACCCGGCTAAAACGAATTGTTAAAATAATTTTAATCAATTAACATTACGCTCAACATTACAGTCTGACCGCTTAGTACCAAATTAGCCTCTATTGGCTATAAGGTTCTATCGTTGGGGTATAATGGGCTAGAAGGGCCTCTTAACAGGAGTTTTACAAGTTCAAAATACCTTGTTAAAAAGCCGTTAACTCTTGCGGGTCATAATGGAGTTAAAGTAATCACTAGAACAAAATGGCTCGGAAACATCTAAAGCTATAGCGTGAGCAAAACTGAATAAACCTAAAACGGAGATATTAGCTTTGAAAAGAAGAGAATTTATCAAAGTCGTCAGCGTAGCGACTTCGGGTCTGGCTCTGCCTGCTCTCGGCCACCTTTCGACCGCCGACGCTGCCGAAGACCCCTACGCTTTCGACCCGGCTCGCCCTGCCGTCGACCGCTTTCCGCAAAGCCTGATGTCGGGCGACCCCCAACCCGGCAGCATGATATTGTGGACGCGAGTGCAACCGGCTAACCCCCAGCCAGATACTTCGGCCCTGGTTGCTTATCAGGTCTCGGCCACCCCTGATTTCAAAGGGATGGTGGCTGGCGGTACTTTCACTACCACCGCCGAGACCGATTACACCGTGCGGATCAAGCTGGTCGGCCTCGTACCAAGTACCCGCTACTATTACCGTTTCATCTACGACCGTACCGTCAGTAAAACCGGGCGCATCAAGTCCGCTCCCAGCTTGAACTCGGCGGCGGAAATCAAGTTTGGCTATATTAGCTGCCAGGATTACACCAACGGCTACTACGGCGCGTTGACCGCCCTGGCTCAGGAAGACCTCGATTTTGTGGTGCATCTGGGCGATTATATTTACGAGACGGTTGGAGCCGATTTCCAGGGCCAGGCCCGCACGATTGCCCTGCCCGATGGAGCCAACCTGGGCGGCGGCGTGAAAGCGGCCCAGACGCTGGCCGACTACCGCGCCATCTACAAGACTTACCGCACCGACCCGCAGTTGCAAGCCGTTCAGGAAGCTTTCCCTATGATCGTGATCTGGGACGACCACGAATTTACCAACGATGCCTGGGGCGACCACGGTACTTATTTTAACGAAGCGAAAGACGAGACCGATGTGGCCCGGCGCAAAGCAGCCAGTCGTGCCTGGTACGAATTTATGCCCGCCGACATTGGAATTTACGACGATAGCAAACCTTACGAAGCCAGTCTTTCGATCTACCGCTCGTTTCGCTTTGGCAACCTGCTGGAACTGATCATGACCGACGAACGGCTTTATCGTTCCGACCATTTGATCCCGGAAGGCCCGGCGATTCCGGCGATTGGCAAACCGGCCAACAGCGAATTAGGTTCGCGCTACTTCGTGCCAAAGGCTTATTTCGATGCTATCGAAGCCGCCAAACCGCCGATCTCGATGCTTGGTGCCACCCAGAAAGAATGGTTCAAGGACAAGCTGAAAAATTCCGAGGCCAAGTGGAAGATCTGGGGCAACGAAGTGTCGCTTTTGCGAATGTTGCTCGACCTGACCCGCTTCGGCGCACCGGCTTTTTACCTCAATCTCGACCAGTGGGACGGCTACAACCGCGAACGCAGCGAGTTGATGAAGTACATGCGGGAGAACTCGATCAAGAACGTGATGGCAATTACCGGCGACATCCACGCTTTCTTTGGCGGCAAAGTCTACGAGAATTACGACGACCAGACCAAAGAAGCCGTTATGGTAGATTTTAGCGTGGCCGGAGTCGCGTCGTCGCCTTTTTACGGCGCGATCTACGGCGGCGCGGCGACACCCGGTTCGGCCTTCGCGCCTCTCGAACCGCAACTGCGCTACGACCCTAGAACTGATACTAACGGGGTAGATGCGCTGCTGTTAGCGGGCAATCCGCATCTCAAGCACGTGCGGAGCCTGGCTTACGGCTACGCGACGGTTGCTGTCACTCCTACTAATCTACGGGTGGCCCTCAAAGAAGTCAGCGGCATAGATGCGCCAGAGCGGGCCATAAAGCGGGTTTACAACTTTTTAGTGCCGCTCGACAAAGCCGATATTCTACCCGAACCGACCAGTTCCGGCCCCGGCGCGGGCGACCGCTGGTTGGCCGATACCGGCTTTGAAGTCACTAACGCGCAGGGTTTTCTGGATTTCTGGCGAAGCCGGGGCGGTTTGAAAGTTTTTGGCTACCCGATCAGCCCGGTGTTGAACGAGGGTGGGCGGCAAGTACAATATTTCGAGCGGCAACGCTTTGAATATTTCCCCAACAACCCCGCGCCCTACAAGGTGCAACTTGGTTTATTGGGCCGTTGGGCCGCTCAAAAAGCGGGCAATAGGCCTGTTTTCGACTCGGTGGCTAAATCCGGCGACCGCTATTACCCCGAAACCGGGCAGAATCTCTCGCCACTCTTTACCGCTTTCTGGGATGCCAACGGTGGGTTGTCTATCTGGGGCTTCCCGATTAGCCAGGAATTCGAGGAGGCGAATGATGGTAAGACGCGCAAAGTACAATATTTCGAGCGGGCTGTTTTGCGCTCCTTTCCTGAGAATAGCCCGGAGTACCGGGTGCAAGGTGACTTGCTCGGCACCTGGTACTATCGCTCGATCTATTTCAAGGTCTAGCTGTACCGGTAGTAAGCTGGCAGGTTTTTGTCAGATTGCCACCAGTTTTTGAGACGAATAAGCCAGGAGCGGCCCATTATCTGATGAGCCGCTCTTATTTGTTTGGATAATTTTAGCTTCTTAAACTTCGCTGATGTCAGACTTTACTACCGGCAGGTCGTAGTGCAGAAAATCAGGATACTTCTGGCCCGCCCCAGTATTAAACAGTACCACCCGTTCTTCCGGCGATACCAACCCGGCCTTTAGCATGTGGCGCAAGACGGCCAGAGTTGCCGCTCCTTCGGGCGCGGCGAAAATACCTTCGGTGCGGGCGATTTCTTCGATTGCTGTTGCCATCTCCGCGTCACTGACAGCCAGGCAGGTGCCGCCGCTCTCGCGCACCGCCTCCAAAATTAAATAGTCGCCGATAGCGACCGGCACGCGAATACCGCTACTGTTAGTTTGTGCGTTTTCCCAGGGCCGGGCGAACTGGCTGCCTTCCTCGAAAGCCCGCACAATCGGGGCGCAACCGGTAGCCTGAGCCACTATCATTCGAGGCCGTCGCGGGCCGATCCAGCCCATCGTCTCCATCTCGGCGAAAGCTTTCCACATTCCGACCAGCCCGGTTCCTCCGCCGGTGGGGTAGATTATTAGGTCGGGTAGCTCCCAGCCCAATTGCTCGGCGATTTCGTAGCCCAGGGTTTTCTTGCCTTCCACCCGGTAGGGTTCTTTGAGGGTCGAAAGGTCGAACCAGCCGTGGCGGGCGGCACTGGCTTTGAGGATGCGCCCCGCATCGTTGATCAGACCTTGCACCAGCCAGGTTTGCGCCCCGGTCACGGCAGTTTCCAGTTTATTGATTTCGGGAGCATCCTGGGGCATCATTACGGCAGCTTGCATTCCGGCGCGGGCGGCATAGGCAGCCAGCGCGCCTCCGGCGTTCCCGGCAGAGGGAATGCTCAGGGCCGTTGCGCCCAGTTCTTTAGTTTTGGAAACCGCCATTCCCAATCCCCGCGCTTTGAAGGAGCCGGTCGGGTTTTGACTTTCATCCTTGATAAAAAGGTTCGATAGCCCCAACCGTTGGCCCAACCGAGGCGCAGGCAGCAAGGGCGTCCACCCCTCCCCCAGCGTAACGATATTTTTGAGCAGGCGCACCGGCAAGACCTCCCGGTAACGCCACATACTGGCCTCCCGACCTACCAGCCTGGCCCGTTCAAGCCTGAGGGCCGCGCTGGTCAGGTCGTAGCGGTGATACAGCACCTTACCACAGGCCGGGCAAACGTTGTGCAGTTCGTCGGCACTGTAATGACGGTGGCAATAAGTACATTCCAGGTCAGTAACGGTACTGCCGGTGGTTCCTTCGTTTTCCAGACTAAAATCCATCTTTTTTCTCTGCTTGCTCAAGTTCCTCAGAGAGTAGCATCGGAGAAAATGCTCTCTGGTGCTACTCTTTGGTTGTGTAAGCCCGGTTGGCAGGCTTACTTAAATTTCGCCTGCAACGGTTTGGCTTTTTCGGCCATCGCCGCGACCGCATCTTTGGGAGAAGTCTTTTTGCTCAGCACGTTAGCGACCTGCACCTGGATTACATCGGCGGAAATCTGGTTGTAGGCCGGTGTCACCGGGTGCGGTTTGGCCGTATTCAGAATGTCGGTTGGTTGGTACGGGCGGGCATTGCCAGTGCTTGCTATAAAACGCTCTCTCCCTTTTATTTTAATCCAAAAATACCTGTTCAGATTAGAAGTTGAGCCAATAATTGACTTAGTATAGCATGTTAATTAAGATCTTGGCTAGAGATCGTAAGGCTTAGATTCTCTAGCTGTGGCTGGCTCGCCCGCTTAATATTGTAATACAAGAATCTATATTTTCAGCCGAACGTAAGGTCTACCGTAACGTAGGTTTTGTACAATGACCCTATTACAGTTTTATGTGGTCAAAAATGGGGGTCAGGACATGATAAATTACGCTGCACAGATCAACAATGCGATTGACGTAGCTTTTGAGCGGACTGATTTTCAACAACGCGGACTTTCGCGGTTCGAGAAGTATAATCAGAACCGCCTCAACAACGCTCTACAAACCGCTAACATTACTTTTACCAGTTCCGTTTCGGGAATGAATTCTATGAGCCACCTGATCGAAGACCAGGTAGCCGAGATGTACACTCCCTTCCAATTTTACAGTGCCTTCCAGAAAATATCGCGTATCTGGCCGCAGGAGCAGCGTTACCGCCGCATTCTGGCTACCGGCAACCCGGTTTATGCCTTTGGTCTCCCCGACTCGAAGGTGTGGGACGACGCGAACCTGCACTTCGTCTCCTTAGAAGCACCCGGCAAGCCTTTGCCCGGTCCAGCCTCTGCTGAAGGTAGCCCTTCGGTGTTTTACCGGCTTGACCGCCACTGGTTTGTGATCGTCCACAATCCACGCCAGGTTTCGATGGCTTTAGTGGCCCGCGAAATGGCGGCTTCTCAACGTACTTCCGAGGATAAGCTCCTCAAACGCCACTTTGAAGGTTTTTGGAGTTATGATATAGAACTGGTCAAAGAACTCTCAGCTTTGCTTGATCAATACGTGCTTGACACACAACAAACGCAGTAAAGTAAGCTTTCAGCAAAAGGAGCAATTCCAAAGATTGCTCCTTTTGCTGACTACTACTACTGAGGTGGGTCTCTAGTGAGCGGCTTCCACCTCTTTCCTGTGGGTAGCGATGATAGCGTCGGCAATGTTGTTAGGGCAAACTTCGTAGTGGGAGACTGACAGGGTAAAAATACCCCGCCCTTGCGTCATCGAGCGCAAATCGGTGGCGTAGCGTTGCACTTCGGCCAGGGGTGCCTGCGCCTCGATCACAGTAAAGCCGTTGCCGACCTGATCCATCCCTAACACCCGACCCCGCCGCACACTGGTAAGGTCGCCCATTACGTCGCCTACAAAGCTATCAGGAATAGTCACCTTCAGGTCCGCGATAGGTTCGAGCAGGACGGGCCGGGCTTCGAGCGCACCTTTGCGAAAAGCTTGCTGAGCCGCGATTTTGAAAGCCATTTCGGAGGAGTCTACCGGGTGGTAGGATCCGTCGTACAGGTTCACCCGAATATTCGTCACCGGGAACCCGGCCAATGGCCCTTCGTTCAGCACCTCGCGGATGCCCTTCTCGACTGCCGGGATGTAGTTTTTGGGAACCGTTCCGCCCACAATGGACTCGGTAAACTGAAATTCACCTTCATCAATGTGAGTTACTTCCAACAGCACATGCCCATACTGGCCGTGGCCGCCGGTCTGCTTTTTATGTTTGTACTCGGCCTTGCTGGAAGTCATAATAGTCTCGCGGTAGGGAACTTTGGGCAGTTCGACCAGCACATCCACCCCGAATTTGCGGTGGAGTTTCTCGGCGGCTACCTGCACGTGACTTTCGCCCATCCCGCTCAGGATCGTCTCACCCGTCGCTAGATCGCGCTGGACTGTGATCGTCGGGTCTTCTTCGACCAGGCGGTGGAGGGCGACTCCCATTTTTTCGACATCCGCTTTGGTTTTGGCCTTGACCGCCGCCCGGAAAAGCGGAGCCGGAAAATCTATTCCGCTCAGAAGCGGACAGCTTTCGTTCAGGCCGAGGGTATCGCCGGTCTGGGTTACGCTCAGTTTAGTGACAACCCCGATGTCGCCCGCTTCGATCTGGCCGACCGGAGTTTGCTCTTTGCCGCGCACGGCATATAGCTGCCCGACGCGTTCGCTGACCCCTTTCGAGGCGTTGTAGAACGTGCCGTCTCCGTGCATGGTGCCGCTATAAACCTTGAAGTAAGTTAGCTTGCCGACATGCTGGTCGGCGGAGGTTTTGAAGACCAGGGTAGTCAGGGGGCCAGCCGAATCGGGGATGAGGCCGGGTTCAGGAGGAGCTTGCAAAGGACTGGGAGCGGCCAGGGCCAGAATTTCGATTAGCTGTGTAATACCGATGTTAGCCGTGGCACTGCCGCCCAAAACCGGAAAAATACCGCCACTTGCGACGGCCTTGCCCAGGGTTGCCCGCAATTCCTCCACTCCGATAGCGTCGCCATCGAGATAGCGCATCATCAGTTCATCGTCCGACTCAACGATGCGTTCGACCAGTTTCTCGCGGGCGGCCTGGGCCTGTCCTTCCAACTCGGCGGGAACCGGGTTCTCCTCAAATTTACCGTCGTGGTTGTTGGAGTAGAGGTAAGCTTTCTGACTAATCAGGTCAACTACGCCCTGGAAGCCGCTTTCTTTGCCAATGGGCAGTTGCAGGGCGACTACGTTAGGGCCAAAGGCAGTTTGGGCCGCGTCGAGAGCCGACTGAAAATTAGCGTTTTCGCGGTCGAGTTTGTTGATGAAGAGGAACCGAGCCAGGTTACGCTCGGCGGCATATCCCCAGACCTGATCGGTGCCGACTTCGACGCCGCCAGTAGCATCCAGCACGATCAGAGCGCAATCGGCTACTCGCATTGCGGCTTTGGTTTCGCCGATAAAATCGGCATAACCGGGAGCGTCAATCAGGTTAAGCTTGACGTCTCGCCACTCGCACGGCACAACGGAGGTGTTCACGCTAATATGCCGCTTGACCTCATCCGGGTCGTAGTCGGATACCGTGTTGCCCTCGTCCACCCGGCCTAACCGGTTGATTGCCTTGCCGGTGAACAGCAACGCTTCCGTCAGGGAAGTTTTGCCCGCTCCGCCGTGCGAAAATAAGCCTACGTTGCGAATCTGCTCCGTTCTAAAGCTTCTCATAAGAGTAACCTCCTCCCCGGTACTTCTGTGTACCGGCTCGAACAGCTATTTGGTTGTTAAATGTTAATCCTCGTGCCGCCCCAGGCAGGCTTTTTGCTGCGAACGCCAAAGGATGGCTCACGCCACTTATAAAGCTCAACCGCTCAGGGACACAGGGATTAACGACACTACTTATATTCGGGTGAACCAGTAGTTTTGAGGTGCGATAACGCTTGAATGAAGTTATTATAACCATATCTTAACGTAAACACAATACTTGGCCGCAAATCGGGCCGGGCAAAGGCAGGCCTGGCCTGCTTTTGCTTCAAAAACAAAGTCCCGCTTGCCCGACCTATACTACTAATTCCTCATGCTCAATAGTTCCTTCGACCTATTGAAAAATGGTCACACTACTGTGGTGGAAACGTTTCGGACTTGTTAAAATAGTAACAAGTGAGCTAGACCACACTCAGAGAGGGGTTTAGACAACCGGTTTTGTTCCAATATAGCTATATGTTATTTATGCAAAGAGTAGGATTTTAGCCAGGAGCCACTAAGAGGCCAGAAAGAAGCAGCACCAAAATGAACAACGCAGGACATTCGATGTCCCAGTATGAAGAAAGACCTGATTTAGCTTTAAGTGTACTTAATGATAATTCTATAGAACAATTACGCCAATATATGCACGAATTTCAACAACCTCTTACGGTGATTGTTGTGTTAGCCGAACTAGCTCATTACAGAGACCTGCCCGAAACCACCCGAAACGACTTTCAGATAATTCTCGAAGCGGCTGATGAATTGCATCAGGTGTTGATCAAAATGCAGCAAATTATTACCTAGTCTTAATATTCCTGGGAATATTCCAGATTGCCCGCTAAATCGCATCCCCTGGTTGCCAAAGTTCTGCTGGCGTTTTAGGATTGTTTTAGTATAACTAATTGTCTTGAGGTGGTTAGTCGCAATTCATCAAAGCAATCTATATTCTATTCTACCAAAGTAGTCTATTTTATCAAAGTATTCTGCAAGGAAAGGAACGTGTGATAATGGCCGAAATGTATCCTTTGCGGTTGGAGCCGCAACTCAAAGAAGTGGTCTGGGGGGGACGCTGGCTGGCCGAGCAACTGGGACGGGCCGGAACGCCTGATGCGCGGTTAGGCGAAAGCTGGGAGGCTTATGGCGGTAGTCTCGTAACGAATGGCCCCTGGCACGGCCATACTCTGGCCGATCTATTCGAGCATTCGGGCGAACGCATGATGGGTCGGGCCGCCCGCGCTTATCCAAAATTTCCCTTGCTGGTAAAATTTATTGATGCCAAGCAAAATCTTTCGGTGCAAATCCATCCCGACGACGCGCTGGCCCAGAAGCTAGAGCAATATCCGCTGGGTAAAACCGAGTTCTGGTATATCATCGAGGCCGAACCGGACGCGACTATTCGTTATGGCCTGAACGCTGCCGGCCTCGACCGCGAGACTTTGCAGGAAGCCATCGGCGCGGGCGACCTTTTGCGCTATACCCAGCCAACCCCGGTGAAGGCCGGTGATGTGGTCTTTATTCCTGCCGGGACAATTCACGCGCTGA
>JBBRBE010000182.1:0-12279 GCA_038206175.1 Chloroflexia bacterium | reverse complement strand
TACCCTCCCCCGACCCACCGCCGACCTCGACCTGGCCCTACTCACCGCCGAATTCTACCCCCAACCGGGTGGCGTGGGCGACTATACCGCCCGCCTCGCCCAGGCTTTGCACGAGGCCAGGGTTGGCAGCGTGCGGATTTTAACCGAAACCAGAGAGCGGACTTCCGAGACAGGAATAGGCACAGGCGAGAGAGTTAAACTTGAAGTAGTGCCGCTTGGAAAAGCCCAGACCGAAACCGACTCGCAGAATAAAAATAAGCCTGCCTCCTTTGGCTGGTTCTCCCTTCCGGCCCTGGCCCGGCATCTTGATCTGCGGCGGGCCGATGTACTGAATATCCAGTACCAGACCGGGGCTTATGAGATGCACCCGGCAGTTAACTTTTTGCCGCTTTATCTGAAGTGGAAGCTTGGCCCACACCGGCCCAGAGTCGTCACGACTTTTCACGATCTGCTGGGGCCTTATCTCTTTCCGAAGGCTGGCCCCCTGCGGGTGGGGGTGAACCGGCTTTTGATGCGGAGCAGCGATTTTGCGGTTGTCACCAACGAGGCCGACTACGCTCAGGCGCGGGCCTGGGGAATGCCCCCCGACCGACTGCACCTGGTGCCGATTGGAGCAAACATCGAGCCGGGCGCAGGCTTTACCACCGCCCAGAAGCGCGAAGAGTACCGGGCCGGGCTAGGCTTGGCTCCGGCTGATTTTGCGGTCGGCTATTTTGGGCTGACCAACCGCAGCAAAGGCCTCGATACGCTTTTGCAAGCTTTTGCCCAACTGCGCCAGAACGAACCACAGACTGGTTGGAAGCTGGTAATAGTTGGAGGCGAAACCGGCCAGACCGACCTCACCAACCGCGAATACGCCCGCGAACTGGCCGACCTGTCGGTCCGGTTGGGCCTGGAAGGAGACATCATTCGCACCGGCCATCTGCCGCCGGAGGAAACCTCGCGGACGCTGACGGCGTTGGATGCTGTCGCGCTGCCTTTCCAGGATGGCGCAAGCTTCCGGCGGGGCAGTTTGCTGGCACCACTGGCGCACGGCTTGCCGGTCGTGACGACGCACCCTCCGGCAGGGCCAAAAGCGGGTAGCGGGCCACAACTTATTGACGGCCAGAACGTTTTACTGGTAGAACCGGCCCGGCCCGCAGCTTTGGCACGGGCTTTACAGCAACTCCGTCACGACCCGGCCCTGCGCGCCCGGTTGAGCGAAGGAGCCTTAATCCTGACCCGGCATTTTGCGTGGAGCAGTATCGCCGCCCACCTGCTGAAAATATTTCAAGACTAGCGAGAGTTCCTTTGCTAATTTCGACCGACAAAAAGAAAAAAATTTTACCTTTCGCGGCCCTCCACCCTCGTAACGCTACCCTCCTGTTATGGCTGGTCGTGGCGGGTTTGACCGTCCTGGCTTTTTTCATGCGACGTAAAGGGCTGGCAACCCAATCATTGTGGTTCGATGAGGCTGATTTATTAGCCCGCGCCCGGCGCGATCTCGGTACGCTGGCGGGCGATTTCCTCAAGCCGGGCGAGAACGGCCCGCTCTACACGCTTTTCATGAACCTGTGGATCAAGCTGGCCGGAACAGGCGAAGCGGCTCTACGGACGCCTTCGCTTCTGGCCGGAACCGCCGTCGTCCCCCTGATTTACGCTCTGGGTCGGCGGTTCCTGGGCGGTTGGCCGGTCGGCCTGGTGGCGGCCACCCTGGTGGCTATTTCGCCCTACCAACTCTGGTACTCCCAGGATGCCAAGATGTATCCTCTCGCCCTGCTGCTGACCCTGGCCTCGGTCTACCTCTTTCTGGCCGCCCTCGAAAAGAACCGGCGCAGCTTATGGGTCGCTTACGTCGTCCTGACCACCCTGAGTTTTTACGTCCACCTCATGAGCGTGCTAATCGTGGCGGTGGAGGTGTTTTACTACTGGTTAAGCCGCGGCCACCGGCCTCAGTCGCGCCGCGCTCTGGTCTCGCTGGGCCTCCTCACCCTGCCCTATCTGCCCATCGCGCTCTGGCAAGCCCGCGCCCTGTGGGATGGCGGCATCGGCAACACCTGGTTTCAGCCGGTCGGCCCTTTTGATATGCTCAATAACCTGGCCCGGCGTTTCGGAGTCAACCGCATACCCGATCCTTTCTGGGAAGGCGTGGGAGCCGTTTTCTACGCGGCCCTGGCTCTGCTCGGCCTGATCGTCGTATGGCGCACCACCCAACCGTCAGTTCTGACAAATCAAAACCAGGAGGCTGAACCCGGCCCTGAACCTGCCAACCGGCCCGATCCAGCGCGGGCAGCCCTGCCTGATCTCGTCGCGGTTCCTGCAACCTTTAAAAAGTCCTCCGCCCTTCTGCTGACGCTGTATCTCGTCCTGCCGGTCGTAGCTTTCTACCTCCTGACGACCCGAATACCGCTCTTTGCCGACCGCTATCTTTTGATTGCGTCACCGGCATATTATTTGCTGGTAGCCTGGGGATTGGTCTGGTTGGCCCGGCGGGTCTGGCCGGTGGCGATTTTAAGCGGGCTGGCGGCCCTGGTGCTGGCGGGTGCGGCTCTCTTTAGCTACAACTATTCTGAAGCTCCCCAGAAAGAAGAGTGGCGTGAGGCGATGCGCTGGCTGCAAGGCCAGGTGCGGCCCGGTGATGAAGTAATTGTATTACCCGGCTACCTCACCAGCGCGGTGGATTATTACTTCAAGCCCCAGGACGTGCCGGTTTACACTATTCCCCAGGAATTGCTGGACGGCCACGACCAGGCCGCCCTCTCCACTTATTTGCTGGGCGATAAAGGCATTCTGCGCGACCGGGAGCGGGCCTGGCTGGTCGTTTCACCCGACCGCTACGAAAAAGAAGACCCCCGGCAATACCTCCGAAAGACCTGGTTCGACTACAACACCTGGATGTTCGAGCATCCCAGGACTTTTGTGGGGGTGCAAATTTACGGCTATGCCTTCAAGCGCGTGACCGGGGCAGACGCCGATTTCTATCCGCGAAGCGGTGCCGGGATGCTAACCCAGGCTCAGTTCGGCTCGTCGCTGCGGCTGGAAGGCTTTGATTTCTGGCCGACCGCCGTCCCCGGTGGCACGGCCCGACCGGGCGAGGTCAGCTACGATAGCGAGTTGCACCTCACGCTCTACTGGCGCAAGCTGACCGAGGACGCTACCAAATACGAGGTTGCCGTGCGCCTCCTAGACCGGGACGGTCAGGATACCGGCACGAACTACGCGGCTCAACCCCTGGAAGGTTACTACTCGACCGACCGCTGGAAGGTGCGCGAGGCTGTCCGCGACTACCGCGACCTTTACATCAAAGTGCCGCCCGGTGAGTACCGCCTGGAAGTTTCGGTCTATCCCCTGGGCCAACCTCAAAACCTTTTACTCGTGTCGGGAACACAGGGTAGCCTGAAAATCGAACCCGGCCCGACCTTACAGCTGGCAAAACCGATCAAAGTGACTGGCTAAACGGGTCTCTACGGTTAGATTCTCCTGTGTATCTTAAAATTTCGCCGTTTCTTAAACCGAGCAAGGGACCTTCAGAGCGGCTTTTAAGTTAGTCTTTTTATATTCCAACTTGGTTTTAATTTTGGTTTGATTCTGAATTTCATTTTGAGTTAAAATTTAGAAGCCGCAAATAGCGCAAATAAAGATAGATTAACTGATATAATAGGCCATTATATGTGTACATCTTATTTAGGGACGCGTAAGTTAGCAGAAAACTGGCATAGATAAAAGGGAACACACCGTGGCGATTGATGCAATTCTGTTAGGCAAAATAGGGAGCCTCCTGAGCGAAGTGCTAACCGGCGTTTTGAAACAGCCGGTCAAACAAATCCTGGACGACCGGGCCACCAAACGCGCCCTGCAAAACGCCGTTAAAAGAGCCGAGAACCGCTTTAACAAGGAGTACCGCCAGCAAGACCCGGAATTAACCGAAGCCTTGCTTTCGCTGGGCCGCTTTGTTGACCTGCCCAGTGTCGAAACCGCCCTGACCGAAATGTTTACTCATCCTCTGCACGACCAGCAACAGCCCGTTGCCACCGTTACCCGCTCGTTCGAGGATGTCCTACCCGACCGGATTGACCGGGCGAGAGTAGATGCAGCAGTCCGAGCCTTTTTGCACTACCTGGGACAAGAAGTGCTTTACATTCCGCAGTTGCAAGACCTCTACGCCCTCGGCTTTCAAAAAATCAGTGCCGAAAATGCCCGCCTTACTACTGCCGGTATCCAGGAACTCGTCCAGGGCATGCAGGGGATGCGGGCGGATTTGCGGCAGTTACCCGAAGCAATCACCCCTTCCCCGGTGGCTCTCCCGCCGCCCGCACGTATCCGGCCCTGGCACAACCTGCCTCAACGCCTCTACACAACCTTTGTCGGGCGCGAGAGCGAACTAGAAAAGCTCAAAAGCCTCATGCTGCCGTATCCGCGCAGCCGCCATTACATGGCGACCATTGACGGTATCGGCGGCGTGGGCAAAAGTGCGCTGGCTCTCGAACTGGCTCATTTTTACCGCGAATATTACGAACTTTTGCCGCCCGAAGAACGCTTTGAAGTGATCGTGTGGGTGTCGGCAAAACGCACTCTCCTGACGAACAACGGCATCCAGCAACGCCAGCAGAATTTTAGCACTCTGGGCGACCTCTACCGTGAAATCGCGCACGTGCTGGAAATTTCCACGATCACCCAGGCCGAAATGGAGCAACGCCGGGGGCTAGTGGAAGGAGCCTTGACCCGCCAGCGCACCCTTCTGATCCTGGATAATCTGGAAACGGTGGATGACGAAGCCTTGCTGTCTTTCCTGTACGAACTGCCCGACCCGACAAAGGCCATTGTAACCACCCGCCGCCGGATCAACATTGCCTACGAAATTCGGCTCAACGGCATGCCCCACGACGACGCCCTCGAACTGATGCGGGTCGAAGAAGCCCGCCACAATGTCACCCTCACGCCCGAAACGACCGAAGGCTTGTACGGGCGCACCGGCGGTATTCCCCTGGCGATCCAGTGGAGCATCGGCTTGATCGGGCAGGGCTACAGCCCGGAGGGAGTGCTGCGGCGTTTGGGTAGCGGCCAGAGTGATGTCGCGCTCTTTTGCTTTCAGGAAAGCGTTAATCACCTGCGAGGGCGCGATTCGTACCGGCTTCTGATGGCCCTGGCTCTATTTGAATCTAGCGTAAGCCGGACGATGCTGGGCGAGGTGGCCGGACTTGGCAGCGACGAGTTCGGGCGAGATGACGCCCTGGTGGAACTCCTGAGCCTGTCGCTGATTAACCAGAAAGGCGAACGCTTCACTCTTTTACCGCTAACCCACTCTTACGTACTGGCCGAACTAGGGCGACAGCCCGCACTGGAGGCCGAGCTACGCGAAAACTGGATCACCTACCTGACCCACTTTTTCCAGGCTTACACCGGGGTCTACTCCTGGCAGGCCGACCGCCGGGTGTTGCGGCGCGAGGGCGAACACCTTGTAACGCTGGCAAAATGGGTCGAGGAAAACAAGCGGCCCGAAATGCTGCTTAAAGCTATGCCCGCTCTCAACTATTATTTCGATGTGAGCGGTCAGTGGGCCGAAATGCTGGAATTTGGCAAGTTGGGCCTGGAACAAGCCCGCCTGGTGGGGGACTTGCAAAGTATCGTCATCATCGAAATCCGCGCCCTGACCTGGGTACTCAGTCAGCAGGGACATCACCTCGAAGCTGAATTTTACGTCAAAAACGCCCTCGAAGCGGCCCGGCAACTCGGCAGCCTGCCCTGGCAGTGCCAGGTACTGATCCGCTATTCTCAGATTTTACGCCGCCGAAAAGCCTTCGACGAAAGTCTGGAGAAGTGTCAGGAGGCTCTCGACCTGCTCAAAGGCTTGCCGCAACCCGACCAGGCTTACATGGAAGCTGACCTGGAGTACGAGCTAGGCCGGATCGCCCGCGACCA
This sequence comes from Chloroflexia bacterium, assembly GCA_038206175.1. Taxonomy (GTDB): domain Bacteria; phylum Chloroflexota; class Chloroflexia; order Chloroheliales; family Chloroheliaceae; genus 54-19. Next base: position 6,381 of record JBBRBE010000182.1, on the reverse strand, counting down.
GGGCCGCTGGCACGAAGCCCGCGCTCACTTCCTGGCCGCCCGCGACCTTTCGGCCCGCAACGACGACGATACCGTGTTTAACTACGACCGGGCCTGGGGCATTATGGGCCAGTTGGGGTTTGTCGCACAACAATTAGGTGAACTGGAAACCGCCGAAACTTATTATCGCCAGGCCCTCGAACTTTGTCGGGAATTAGGCGGGCCGGGCAACCTGACGACCCTCTACATTCGGCTGGCAACTCTGGAAGAACAGCGCGGCAACCGGGTCGCCGCCCTCGACTACGCCCGGCAAGCCCTGATCGACAGTCTGCGCCTGGGAATGGTACAGGAGCAAGCTCAGGCCCAATCCCTGCACGACCGCCTGGACTCCGACTCTATCTAGGCTTTACTTGAAGCCTATGGGGGTAGTTATGAAAGAATTAGCGTTCGCTCTGACGGGCCGCTTCTGAAATACGACCTAAGGCTTTACTTAGCACTTTCACCTCCGTATCATCGAGCAATGAAGTGAAATATTTTTGAATACCCTGTGCATAGATCGGCCACGCCTGGCGCAAAGTTTCCTTACCAGCCTCGGTTAAAACAGCGAAAGCTCCGCGCCGGTCTGTGCCGCAACGGTCTCGCGCAAGTAGCCCGTCCTTTTCCAAACGATCCACTAAACGAGTAAGACCACTCCGGCTTAACACCACCCGGTTAGCTAACTCCGCCATACGCAACCTGTTATCGGTAGCCTCTGAAAGTGCCACCAGCACATCGTAAGAACTGAGCGGAATGCAACCTGCTGCGGCTAATTCTCGCTCGATATGGTCAATTACGGCGGCATGGGCATTGAGGAAACCCCGCCAGGCCGCCAGATGAAATTCGTCTATTTTTTCTGTCATAGCTGAATTGTACCAAAAAGTAGTTGCATTTACAACTATGTTGTGCTATCATAAATGTAGTTGCTTATACAACTATTGTCTGAGCAACTACTTGCAAGAACCCTCTCCGTGGCGGGAAATGTCTACTTTCGTAGAAGAGACTTTTAATAGCACTTGTTCCCTTTACGGGGCGGTATTGCGGCATTCCGTCCGAGAAGCTACCAAAAAATAATTTATTGAGAAAGGGAGAATCTTTTATGCCCTGGCAATTTGATCCTGGTCATACCTACATTGGATTTACCGGTCGCCACATGATGGTCGCGACTGTGCGCGGCGAGTTCGAGAAGTTCAGCGGTTCGGTCGAATTCAACGAGAAGGACATCAGCCAATCGAAGGCCGATTTGCAAATCGAAGTGGCTAGTGTCACCACTCGTAACAAGCAACGCGACGAACACTTCCTGTCCCCGGATTTCTTTGACGCTCAAAACTACCCCTATCTGACCTTCAAAAGCAAGAAAGTCATAATGAATGACGACGCACACGGTAAGCTGGTCGGCGATTTGACCATCCGCAACGTGACCAGAGAAGTGACCTTAGAGCTGGAGTATAACGGGGTGAACCAGACCCCCTGGAATACCTACAGTGCGGGCTTTAGCTTACGTGGGAAGGTCAATCGCAAGGATTGGGGGCTGAATTGGAACGCGCTACTGGCCGGGGGTGGGGTCGTGGCTGGTGACGAAATTACTTTGGTCATAGACCTGGAACTTTCTAAAGGAGCGGACAGCGTAGAAACTACCGCGCAAGAAAACCTGGTTTCAGCCTAGCAGCCACAGGCTTTACAGTCATTCGGTATAGTAGGCCGGGCGTTAGCAGCTTCAACCCTCTTGCCCGGCCTTTTCTGGCAAGTTTAGCCTCGCCCGACCAGCCATGATTAATCGCCTCGGCCTGTGAGTCATTTACTAGCAAGCCCCAGCCCAATCCCTGCACGACCGCCTCGACGCCGATCTCCCCGTGTAATGGATTACGCTTACTAACCAGCAGTTAATAATTAGTCTGCCAAAAGTTTATCGCCATTATTCCATTTTAACAGGTTTACTACAATAACACGGTACTTGCTAATAAAAGCAAGAAACGGTGTGAACGCTTAACCGTCCTAACACCTTGAATTGAGCCTGAGCCAACATATCAAAGTACAGGAAACCAAAGTTTAACCCTTTGATTGTTTGGTGCGGCCTTTTTTAGCCGGTTCTTTCAGTAATTTCTAAGAAAGGGAGTAGTATGACGACCAAAAACCATAAAAACGGCCATAACCGGGATGAGTTACCGACCCTGGCCGAAGTGCAAACCCGACGACTCGAACGTAGCAGGATAGACCGAGAGTTTATTTTTAAGGCTTTTCCCCACCTTTACGATGAAATTTTGTTGCTGCCGGTACCGCTCAACATTTTAATGGTGACTGATGGCAGCTTGAACTTTGGCAATGGCGGTTTCGGCTTGTCCACGCTGGTGGGAGCTTTGGAAGAAGGTCTGGGTGTCCACGCCTGGCCTAACATCACGACCGCCCACCGCAGGGCGGACTCGGCGGCGAACATTTCAAATTTTCGGTTCGATCAAACTTATTTTGGACACGCCCTTTCTTATTATGACGAGTTATGGATGTTTGGTTTCGAGCGCGACGACAGCCAGCAGATTTCCAACTCAGAATTAGAAACTATTATTCAGTTTATGGACAGTGGCAAAGGGGTCTTTGCTACCGGCGACCACGTGAATATGGGCAAAAGTATGTGCGGACGAATCCCCCGCGTCCGCAGTATGCGACGCTGGCAGTACGACCCGGCAGATGTCCCGGCCTTCACCTTCTCGGCTCCTCCGGGCGATCCGGTTAACCCCGGCGACCCGGCAGACGTGGTTTACCGGATGCGTTACCGCCACGATACTTTGCGCCAGGGTCATGACGGAAGCGGCAACGCTTTCCAGTTTGACGACCAATCCGACGATGTGCCGCAACCGCTCCAACTCAACTGGAACTACCTGCCTTCGACTAATATCTTCTTCCAGCGACGCTACCCTCATCCTTTGCTGTGCAGCACCACCGGGCCAATCGAGGTGCTGCCCGACCATCCGCACGAAGGCTGGTGCGAAGCACCGAGCAACCTGAGCGGCACTTATAGCAGTGGCAACGTGGTTAAAAACGAGTACCCCGAACTGACACCGGGTGCAGGCGACCATTTCAGCCCCGAACTGGTTGCCTGGGGGACAGTGCTGGGCGGCCACACTACCGACGAAGTAGGTATTGGCTCCGCCGGGATTAAACCGCCGGTAGTCGCCGCCACCTTTGGCGTAATTGCCGCTTACGACGGCCATCGCCTACCATCGCCTACCAACCCTGGCCGCGTATCGGTAGATTCGACCTGGCATCACTTTGTCAACGTTAATCTGGTCGGCTCACCGAACAACCCGGTGGTAGCCAAGCGGCAAGGTTTTCAGGCTACCGCCGAAGGGCAGGCTCATTTCGAGAAAATCAAGGCTTATTACCGCAACATCGCCGTCTGGCTGGCTCCCAAAAACAAACAACACAGGATGTTCCAGCGTGTTTTGTGGGCAGCTCGTTACGATTACCCGATAGCCGAAGAGTTTGCCGGACTAAGTAGCCGCAAAGCTATCGCGGGGCTTAGGCCGAGCGAACTGCTAGATTTAGGGGCTATTAGCAGGAAGGCTTTGTACCGCTATGCTCCGCCTTGTACCGTGCTACATTGGCTCAGGCTAGTCTTAGAGGAATTTTACCCGAAACGTATTCCGCCCTGGGATGTCTGGTTTCCGCGTCCGCGACCCGAACCAGACCCCGGCCCACTTTTCGACCCGGAAACGGAAGTGCTGACAATTCTAGGGTCAATTATGAGCGGAATTGTAGCCGAGTTCCCCAACCGCGACCTGGACGACCGGGATAAAGCAGGCGAAGTGCTGGAAAAAGTGCTAGCGGAAGGAGCGCAACGCGGCGTCCGGGCGGCCTGGCAGCATTACCGAGAAAGCGCAGAACAATTGCTGCGCTTCACCGAGGCCGAGCGAGAACTAGGGCTAGAGCAAGGACACGGGCAGATTGTTCTAAAGTAGCTCCCGCCAGGTTAAGCTAACGCCACAGGTTTGCAGGGTTATAAAGCGAAAGCGGTACGGTGAAAGATTTCATCATACCGCTTTTGCCTTGTAAGATTTCAGGGACTAAACATTACCCTCAAGTACCAGCACCGCTTCGATCAGTCCATCCTCGAAATTGTGACGCACTTTGAAGCCGAGCTTTTTGGAGACGTGAACCATATCGAGGTTTTCGGGCAGCACGTAGCCGATAATCGCTTCCAACCGCATGTCCCGCCCAACCTCGACCAGTCGGCGTAGCAGTTCGGTGCCTAACCCCTGACGCTGGTGGGCGTCGCTGATCGTGATGGCGAACTCGGCCCGGTTGCTGCCGTGCAGTTTCATAAGGCGGCCAACCCCCATGAGTTCGTGCTGGCCGGTCTGTGGATCGCGGCGGTCGGCCACCAGAGCCATTTCGCGGTCATAATCAATAAAGCAGATACGGCGCAGTCGTTCGTGGGCGACCCGCTGGCTAAGTTTGAGGCCGTGGAACCAGCGAAAGTAAACGCTCCGATCCGACAGAGTTTCGTGGAACGAAACCATCAAAGGCTCGTCCTCCGGGCGGATCGGGCGGATCGTCACGACCTGTCCATCTTTAGTCGTCCAGCTTCCGATATACTGGATCGGATAGGGCTGGATTGCCAGTTTGGGCAAGTCCTGTTCGCGTACCCCCGGTTCGTGCAAAACCACCCGCGCATCCAGAGCCAGCAGCCCTGCTGGTGAAGCTGTCAACGGGTTTATGTCAATTTCTTTGATCCAGCGTTGCTCGACTACAAGCTGACTAAAACGTACCAGGAGTTGTTCGAGGGCGGCTAAATCTACCGGCGGACGACCCCGCACGCCTTTGAGGGCGGTCATAATGCGGGTGCGCTCCATGAGGCGGCGGGCTAAGTTAGTGTTAAGCGGCGGCAAGGCCAGCGAATTATCTTTGTAAACCTCGACCAGTTCGCCACCCGACCCAAAGAGTAGCACTGGCCCAAACTGCGGATCGAGGCTGCTGCCGATGATCAATTCGTAGCCTTCCAACCGAATCATCGGCTGCACCGTCACGCCCTGGAAATGCTCGGCCCCGGCCAGGCGGGTTACATCCTGGCGAATAGCCTCGAACGCTTCCTGGACGGCGGCGGCATCGGCCAGATTTAAGCGCACCCCACCCACATCAGTTTTATGCGTGAGGCTATTTGAATTAAGCTTGAGGACGACCGGGAAGCCGATCTCGGCGGCGACGAGGGCGGCCTGGTCGCCGGACGTAGCCAGGCGAGTCGGCACGGTCGGAATGCGATAAAAGTCGAGCAGTTGCTTGGCTTCAAGCTCGGTCAGAAGGGTGCGGCCTGCCTTCCGCAAACTTTCAAGCTGGGCAGTCGCGCCCGCCCGGTCAGGCCCGTTCTGATCCGAATCAGGAGCTAACTGAGGGGTCTGGTAGAGGGTATCCAGGTTATAGCTGTACTGCCACATGTAATTAAAAACCTGCGCGGCAGTATCAGGGTAGGGAAAAGTCGGGATACCGGCCTGGTTGAGGATCGTTTCACCTGCCGCCATTTCCGCCCCGCCCATCCAGCTTGCCAGCACCGGCTTGCCCAGACCCTGCGCGAAGCCTTTGAGCTGTTCGGCAGTCTGAGTCGGGTTGGTCATCGCTTGCGGGGTCACGATTACAAGCAGCCCATCACTTGCTCGGTCGTGGGCGGCGGTTTCGAGCGCACGGGCATAGCGGGGTGGGTCGGCATCGCCCAGAATGTCAATCGGATTGTGATGACTCCAGTGCGCCGGTAAGAACTCACTAAGTTTCGCGCTAAGTTCGTCTGAGATAGGGGCCAGTTCTCCGCCGCCCGCGATCAGCGCGTCCGTCGCCAGCACACCCGGCCCACCGGCGTTAGTGAGGATAGTCAGGCGCGACCCGGCGGGGCGGGGTTGCTTGGACAAAACTTCGGCCATGTAGAAAAGCTCGGCAATCGAGTTGACCCGTAATACGCCGCTCCGCCGCAAAGCCGCTTCAAAAACCTCGTTGCTGCCGGTGAGAGAGCCGGTATGCGAAGCCGCCGCCTGTGCCGCCGCCCCGGTACGCCCGGCTTTGATTACAATAATCGGCTTGTTCAGGGCTACCTCGCGGGCCGCCGAAAGAAAAGAACGGGCGTCTCCGATAGTCTCCATATAGATGACAATGCTTTTAGTGCGGGGGTCGTTGCCCAGGTAATCAATCAGATCGCCCCAGCCAACGTCTACCATCGAGCCAATCGAAACAAAAGCACTAAAACCAACATTTTCCCGCAGGCTCCAATCCAGCACGGCGGTACATAAGGCTCCGCTCTGGCTAATAAAGGCCACGTTACCGGGCTGAGCCATCGCATTGGCGAAAGTAGCGTTGAGGCCATTGAAGGGCCGCATAATTCCCAGGCAA
>JBBRBE010000181.1:0-12312 GCA_038206175.1 Chloroflexia bacterium | reverse complement strand
CTTCGCTTCGCTCAGAATGACAGGGCAAGAGTGGGGCAAGAAGGGTGGGCGTAGGCAGGGCAAGAAGGGTCGGGCGTGGGCAGGGCAAGAAGGGTGGGGCGTAGGCAGGGCAAGAAGGGTGGGGCGTGGGCAGGGCAAGAGTGGGGTAAAAGGAGGGTCGGGCGTGGGCAAGAAGGCGGGTAAAGGGGGTTGGGCGAGGGTTATGGAGTGGAGGGCGGTCAAGGTAGGAATTCGGGTAGATTTTCAAAAATAGGACTGATATTTTGGAAAACCCGGTAGCTAATGTGATAGTGTGGCTATGTAAACAGAACTTTTGTTCGATAAAATGAGATGGGAAAGCGAGGTGAGAGCGGATGAAAGCCGATGTACTGGTGGCGTACCGTCTGGTGCTGGCGATTCTGGCCTGGCACGAGAAAGAGGCGAAGACGGCGGGTGGGCCGGGGCGGGTGGTGCGGGTGGTCGGAGCGGTGGCGGCCCAGCGCGGTAAGTAGGGCGGCGCGGGCAGGTAGATTTTCGGGATTATTCAGGCTTTCAGGATTTTCAGGAAGAAGAACGGCAAGCAAAAATATGGCTGAACATCGGAAGTGTACTAAGTCCGGTTGCCGGGCCTGGGCCAGGCGGGATTCTATCTTTTGCCAGGCGCACGATCCGGCCAGTGGGCCGGGGGCGACGAAGGAACGGGCCAATCTGCACGCGCATTTTATGACGAAGGACGAGCAGGAACTCGACCCGGAAGGGGCCGGGCTGGACCGGGAGATTGCGGCGGCGCGGGTGGCGGTGCAACTGGCCCTGGCTAAGAGCCAGCCAGACGTGATTAGCCGGACGGTGCTGGCGGTCGGGCGGTTGATGGAGATGAAGAAGCGGCTCGAACGCGACCAGGCGACCGGGATTGTGGGAGCGGTGGCGGAGGTGCTGGCCGAGTTGGGCCTGGATGGGAGCGGGCCGGGTGCGGGCTGAGGCGGGCCGGGTGCGGGCTGAGGCGGGCCGCGATCAGGCGGCAGGTTGGGCCTGATCTGGCCCGGTAGGGAGGTAGCGCAGGTGGGTCTCGGCCCGCGATTAAGCAGGCTCTGCTCTTGCTGGTTGGCCTGGCGCATTATCGTGAGGCGGGAGGCCCGCCTGCGCTACCTTCTTACCGGGTGAGGGGCGACGAGGGAACGAGAAAGGGTAAAGACTCAAAAATTGCCTGAATCATTTACAAACTATCGGACGTTCCTTGAGTGGCTAATCCACCCCGTCAGAGATATTTTGTTGAGCAAAGACCGGGCGGTCGAACGGTCAAGCAGGTCTTTATGTTTGTGAAATATTCAGGCAATTGTTAAGGAAAGGGGAAAAGGTAAAGCATTGGCAACCAGAGATGAGATTTTCGGGCCGCGAGAAGTGCGGCACGAGCGGTGTGGCGGAATTTATATTGCGCGGGCGGCGAGTGAGGTGGTGGAAGAAGATGGAACTTGCCCGGTTTGTAGGGATATTCTGGCCCGCCATCGTCTTAGCGGTGGGCTTATCAATCTGGCTTCCTATGGTACTGCTCTGGCGTTGGAACTGGGGCTGGTGGTCACGACCGGGCAAACCGGGCCGGTCACGCGCTAAGGGCGATTATATCGAGGAGGGCGACATTATTATGGAAGAAACTAGCGATAGTCAGGTTCAAACGCAGCCCTCTGAGCGGTCTACCGAACGGCCTGCCGAAGGGAAGCCGGAAGCGGTAGGGGCGGTGCAGGACGCGGCGGGGGAAGCCAGGGCTATTCTGGCGGCGTATGTGGAACTGGCCCGCGCTCTGCCGGGGGTCGTGCCGGAGCTTATCGGGGGCGATAGCCTGGCCCAGGTGGTGGCTTCGGTCGAGACAAGCCGGGCGGTGTACGGTCGGTTGGTCGCTTCGGTGGCGGCGCAGGGGCCAGGGCCGATTTTACCCACGGCGGCGGCACCTGTACCGGAGGCTCCAGTGCCGGGGGCGGGTGGCGGCGGGCGCACCGGGCCGGTCGGGAGCGAGGCCAGGGCTGCGAATGGCCCACCGGCGGGAGATCGGGCGGTGAAGCTGATCGCGCAGGGGTTGGGCGGGGCCGGGTTGAAGCGGTCTTAGCGTGGTAGGTGTCGAGGTATGGGGTAGGGTGAGTGGGGTAGCGGGTGGTGTTTTGGGTGGCGTGGGGTAGCGGGTGAGGGAGTGTGGGAGGCAGTTTTCGCCCGGTTTCTTCATCCAATTATTTCGGATTATATTGCATAAATAATTCACAAACTATCGGACGTTCCTTGAGTGGCTAATCCATCTGGTCAAAGATATTTTGTTAAGCAGAAACCGGGCGGTAGCGAAGACCGCCCGGCCACACCCGTAGGGCGTGGGCCGGGCTACCCCAACAAAGACCCATCAATGGGCCTGAAACAACGGGATGATGTAGCAAGTAAGGGCTGAAGGCTAAGGAAAAGGCATTAGCCCTGTTCACAGGGCTTCGTTGGAATAGCCCGGTTCTTTGCCAACGTTACCCAGGCGGGTAGGGCCGGGCGGTCGAACGGTCAAGCAGGTCTTTATCTTTGTGAAATATTCAAGCAATGGTTAAGTATAAGGAAGGTGGTCAAACGATATGGCTCTTTTACTGACGGACGCGCAGAAGCTGACCAATGATGTGGTGGTGCAGGGCATCATCGAGGCGATTGTGACGGAGAGCGCGGTGTTGCGCTATCTGCCGTTTATGGAACTGAACGGAAGTGCGCTTACTTACAACCAGGAGGCGACCCTTTCGGGCAGTTCGTGGTACGCGGTGGCCGATACCTGGACGGAGCAGTCCGTGACGGTGACGCAGAAGACGGCGGTGTTGAAGATTCTGGGCGGAGACGTGGATGTGGACAATTTCCTCAACCAGACTTTTCGCAACCCGAACGAACTGCGGGCCGAGGCGGTGGCGAAGAAGGCCAAAGGGATTGCCTACGCTTTTAACGCGGCGTTCTTCAACGGGACGGGCGCGGCCAACCAACCGGCGGGCCTGGTCAATATGACGACGGGCGGCCAGACGCGTTCGCTCGGCACGAACGGGGCCGCGCCGACCCTGGACGATTTCGACGCTCTGATTGACCTGGTTAAGCCGGGCAAGCCGGATGTTATTTTTATGTCGAAGCGCACCCGGCGGGGCCTCAAGAAGTTGCGGCGAGGCATCAACAGCGTTCTGGATCAGGATATTGACCAGTTCGGGCAGCGCGTGGAGTTTTACGATGGTATCCCGATTGTGGTGGACGATAATATTTCGGATACTCTGACGGTCGGGACGAGTACGGACTGTTCGCAGGTCTTTGCCTGCCAGTTCGGGTACGGGCGCGGCCTGATGGGGCTGATGAACGGGATGATCCAGGCGGACGACATCGGGCCACTGGAGACGAAGGATGCTTACCGCACTCGGATCAAGTGGTACGTGGGCCTGATGAATTTCCGCGATATTGCTCTGGCGACGCTGACGGGCGTGCGGCCCAACTAGACTATTAACTCCTCCTTTCAACTTCTTGGCTTACAAGCGGGTCGGGTGGTTCGTCCCGACCTGCTTTATTTCTCAGGACTTTTTTTGCAGAAGGATTTCAAACTTATGACTACCAGGGCGCAATTTGTGGCCGCAGTGCGGCAAGAACTGCAAGACGCCGGGCCGTCTTATTTGTGGGCGGACGGGCTTTTGCAGGGGTATGTGAACGATGGGCTGAACGCGCTTTCGCTCGATTTGCCGCCGACGAAAGAGTTTACGCTGGCGGCGGTGGCAGGGCAGCGTGATTACGTTATCGGGCTGGCGACCTGTGTAATTTCGCCGCGTGGGGTGCGCTGGGTGCAATTTCCGGCGGGCAAAATCGTGTTGCAGGGCGATACTTCGCAGCAAAGCGACGGCTTTTTCCTGAGCGGTTCGGGGCAGCCGTTCGAGCAATGCTACGAATTGATCGAGGGCCTGGGCGATACCCAGACCTTGCGCTTTCGGTATGGGCTGACCCAGAGCGGCACGATTCTGGTGCGGGCCTATACAACTTACGCGTTGCCGGTGGCGGACAGCAGCAATCTGGATTTGAGTGTATCCGACGAGATTGTGCTGCGCTGGGCGGTCTGCCGGATGGCGACGCTCTGGCTCGAACAAAACCGGGCGAAGGGGGCCGGAACGCCTCCAGGCCGCCGGTCGTCGGCGGAGTACGAGCGGCTTTACCAGATGGCTCTGACTTCTCGCCGGGCGGCGTTGGGGATTAAAAGCAGTGTGGTGACGGTCGGCTGAGGCGAGCGAGAGGCGTGAGGCCAGGGGAGGCATTTACGATGGAAAAGAAGCTCGACGAGCGCGGTGGGGACGAGGCGGCCCGGCAACGGCAGGAGGCCGAGGCGCGGTTGAAGGCGGCTGTCTGGAATATCGGTAAGCGGCTCGAACTGCCGTCGCTGCCGCCGCCGCCCGACTCACTTCTCGGCCCGGCCCGGCCCATGAGCGAGGCCGACCGCCGCGCCCTGTGGGAATGCCAGCAAGACCTGAAGCTGCTTCGTGAGCGGTACAACTTTGCGGTCAAGGTGCTGTGGCGGACGAGTGCGGTGGTGGTCGGGCTGGCGACGCCGCTTTTGGGGACGGCGACGATTCAGCTTGTGGTCAAGCTTTTGGGAGGGTAGCGAAATGGCGTATATGCCAGGGGCGAACTACGATCTAGGCTTGAACTTCGAGGGCTATATGCTGGCTCCGGCCTCGAAGGGCGGCACTAGCTATAAGAAATACTCTAAAAATCAGGGTGGCGCGTCTCTCAATCCGGTCGGCCCGGCGACGGATAGCGAAGAAATGCGCGGGGTTAGTCCGGCGCGGTCGGTGGCTCCTTTCAAGCGGCTGTTCTGGTCGAACTGGCGCGGGTTGGGCCGACGCTATCAACCGGGCGGGGTCGGCTTCGATGATAAGGAGGGCCGGGTTAGCGACCTCGTTGCGCTGCGGCCTGTGCTGGATGGTCAGGCGTTGGCGTTGGCTCCGCAAGGAGTGAGTGCGGTGGCTCTGGCCGCGCCCTTATCGAACGCGGAACAGCATAGCGCGGCTCTGGGTAGTGTGCAGGTGGTCAGCTTTGGCTCGCAACTTCTGGTGTCGGCCAACCCTGGCACGAATAACACGGGTTTTGTGTACAAGGCGACGGCGGCGGCGGCTGTGAAGGGTCTTACGGTCTGGAATGGCGGCTTTCTGGCGGGCGTTTCGGGCGCGAACATCCAGACTTTCGACCCTGCGGCGGGAACCCTGGCGGCGTTCGCTCCGGCCTCGACTGGTGAGCGGCTTTTCAGCTATCAGGGGGTGCTATTTGCTTCGGTGGGCGCGGTTTTGAAGTGGTACATCCCGGCGGTGGGCGCGTGGTCGGCTGGTATTACCCTGGAAAGCCTGATCACAAGCCTGGAAGAACTGGAAGGGTCGCTCTATATCGGCACGTTGACTGCGCTTTATCGGCTGGACGGCCAGCTAAAGCCTAAAGCTCCTTCTACTTCGACCGCCCTCGATTTCTTCGATTACACCTTTAACCTGGTCTACCGGCCCGGCCCGTACTTCGGTTCTGGCAATTCGTTTGAATTTAACTTCGTGAAAATGACGGCCTGGGCTGGTAGCCTCTGGTTTTTTGCGGGCGGGCGGTTCTATCGCGGTACGCCAAAAACTAACAAGCAGATTGATTTTGAGTTACAGCCTGTTTATGGCCCTTGTCGGGGTATGGCGGTCTGTTCTGGAATGTTAGTCGTTGCCACGCGCAACCCTTCGACCTCTGGCGGGTTGGTGTGGGTGAACGATGGGTTGTTCGCACGGGGTGATGGCGGCGGTTGGTGGAAGCTTCTCGACGCTTTATCCGGCTCGAACTATCAATTTCCATTTCCGAATGCGGGTTATATGCAAGGCGTGATCAATTTGGCTGACATTGACGCTTATTTGACTTCGCATACTTTCGTCCGCTACTTGATTGATAACTCGTCGCCGCTCGGCTTCAAGAGTGATAATTACTCGCAGGCTCGAACAAGCGTTACGGGCCGGGTGGTGCTGCCTTTCCTCGCGCCGGAAGACCTGACGAATACGGCGGGCGGCAAGGTTGAGGCGGTGCAACTTTTGCGGGTTGGCTGTGAGTGGAGCGTCGTAGATGGTGGGCGGTGGTGGCCGACGATTGACGCTGCTGCTGCTTTCGACAGTCAAGGCTCGTTTGAGCTATCGCGTGATGGGGGTTCGACCTGGACAACGCTTGTTATTACGCAAAGCGGCGGATATAGCAGCTTCGGCTTTGATGCTCCAACATTTCTGGCCGGTCGTGTCGAGTTTCCCGTGCCGGAAGCGGCAAGCTTTCTGCCCTTGTATCCTGCGGCCAATTTCTATAATACTCCGGCTCGGTCTGACCCTGGCTGGCTGGTGCGGGTAAGCTGGCAAGGTAAGAATATGCCGCTCCTTCGGCGGGTGTGGCTGGATGTGCGCCCGGTCGAGGTCGAGCAAGAGTTAGGCACGATCTGGGAAGTGGATTTACAGATTAATGCTCCGGTTATCACGCGGGACGGCCAGCGCGACACAAAGACGGCTGGTGGCTCACTTAATAATTTGTGGACGCTGTGGCAGTCCGGCACGCCCTTTCTTTTGACTGATATAGATAATCTGAGCCAGTATACGGTCAAGATTGTCGCTATCGAGCAACGGTTGGGGGCGCAAAGCTATCTTCCTGGCACGGCCACGCCTACGGGTACGGCTCCGCCCTGGCTGGTGGGCCTGAAACTGGTGGAGGTGCGGGAGTAGTGCCGTTTTGGGAGGGCCTGGGTGGGGATGGGTGTGGGAGATGAAGACCGAGCGGTGCGAGGCCAGGTATGGGTTAGGGAGTGGAAGACCGGGCGTGGGCGGAGACCGAATGGTGCGGAGCGAGGTATGGGTTAGGGAGTGGAAGACCGGGCGTGAGCGAAGACCGCCCGGCCCTAAAGAGGCCGGGCTACTCCAACGAAGACCCATCAATGGGCCTAATGCGGGGCGGTGATGGGGGCAAATAGATGATTGATTATGGACGGTAAAGGAAAAAGGCTAAAGGAAAAAGGGTAAAGGGATAAGCATAAAGCATAAAGAAAGGGTATTAGCCCTGTTTACGGGGCTTCGTTGGGGTAGCCCGGTCCACGCCCTACGGGTGTGGCCGGGCGGTCTTCGCTCACGCCCGGTCTTTGGGCAAATAAAACAATCTAATTGTTCGGTTCGCGGTCATCTATGGCGGATTATGGGGACAGGACAGAACAGGACACGAGAGGAAAGGAGAGAAAGATGAGTGGTTTTGGAGGGGATGCTTACCTGATGCCGCCGCTTACGCTGGCGGATACGGCTCTGGATGATAGCGAGGCGGCCCGGCAGTTGCGCTACAAGACTTACCTGGATTTTTACGAGGGGGCGCAGTGGCTTGAGAAGCGCAGACCGGGCGAACGCCGCCTGACGATCAACTACGCCCGCACCCTGGTGCATAAAGCGGCCAGCTATTTGATGGCAAAGCCGGTGCAGTTCGAGCTTATCCCGCACGACGACAGCCCGGAAGCCCAGGCGGTAGCGCGGGAAGTCGAGGCGACGCTGCGGCAAATCTGGGACGACAACGGCCTGGCCGAACTGGACTACAACACGGCGGTAGATGCGGCGGTGCTGGGCGACGGCTGCTTCAAGGTGACGCGGCAGGCGGCGAGTAGCGGGCCGCGTTCGCGGTTGGAGGTAGACCCCCGGCCTGGTCGTCCGGCCCGCAAGGTGCTGGTGCGCTCGGTGGACGTGGCGAACATCGGGGCGGGCTGGGCGGGCGACGACCTGACCCGGCTGTTGTGGGTGCGGGAGGCTTACCGCCTTTCGGCAGGCGAGGCCCGCGCCCGGTGGGGGGCCGGGGCGGTGCGCGGGCCGGTGGCCGAGGTGCAGACCGTGGCGGTGGTGGAGATTTGGACGGATAGCTCGTTTGTGGTCGAGGTGGAGGGGCGGCAGGTGGCGGGCGATACGCTCAACCCTTACGGCTTCATCCCCTACCTGATTTTCCCGAACCTGGCCCGGCCCCGCCGCTCGTGGGGCCTGAGCGACATCGAAGACATCATGAGTTTGAATAGCGAGTTTAACGTGCGGGTATCGGTGCTGAGCCAGCTTTTGCAGATGAGCGGCAACCCGGTGCTGGTGCTGGAAAACGTCGAGGAGCAGCAGGGGCTACGGGTTGGGCCGGGGGCAGTCTGGACGCTGCCGGAAGGAGCGAAAGCTTCGCTTTTGGAAATGCTCAAAGACGGCACGGTCGGGTTGCACCTGAGCTACATCGAATTGCTGTACCGCATGATCCACGACCTGAGCGAACTACCGGCCAGCGGCTTTGGCCGGGACGGGACGGGTACGGCCAGTAGCGGGGTCGCTCTGGAGCAACTCTTGTATTCGGTGGTGCAGAAGATCGCCCGGAAGCGGGTAATTTGGGACGAAGTGCTTGACCGGCGCAACCGCATGATCGCGGCTCTGGCCGGGCTGGAGGTGCATCGCTCGAAGATTATCTGGCCGGATATTTTGCCCCGCGACCGGGCCGGGCTGGTGACGCAGGAGGTTGGCCTGGTTGCCTCGCGCATCCATAGCCTCGATACCGCCCGGCGTGCGCTGGGCGACGAGCAACCGGACGGCGAGAACGAGCGGATCGGGCGGGAACTGGCCGAACTGCTCGCGGCAGGGGCCGCTCCGAGTGGTGGGGCGGCGGCAGGGGTGCAGGGGCCGGTTCGGTTGTCGGGTGCGCTGGTGGAAGGGTTAGCGAGAAGCGGGGGTTAAGGTTTTATGCAACAGCTTTCCAAACTTTCCAGGCTTTCAAAGGAAGAATGGCTCCGTCGGCGGCGACGGCTGGCCGTGGCTCAGAACAACCTTTTCCTGGGTGGCGGGGCGATCAACATTAGCGATAGTTTTACGGCGGCGGACGGGACGGCCCTGGCCGGGCGCGTGAGCGAAACCGGCGGCAAAATCTGGCAAGCTCTCGGCGCGACTTACACCATTCAAAGCGGCGCGGCCCAGCTTGCTTCGGGTACTCTCTTTGCGAACGTGCTGGACGCCGGAAGCGCGAACGTCCATGTTACGCTCAAAATGGTGACGAACGGCAACAACTGGCTGGTCTTTCGGGCGGTGGATCGGTTTAATTTCCTGCTTTTCCGCATTTCGGGCGCAAACGTCCAGCTTTACAGGGTCGAGCAGGGCGTGTTTACCTCGCTGGCGACCGCTAACGGTGTGGCGGCGGCGGGCGATATTTTCGAGGTGGACGCAAACGGTTTCCAGGTGAGTTGTTACCGCAACGGCGCGGTCGTGCCGGGCTTCTCGAATCTAGCGGTCAACTACTGCGCCCAGGCGGTCAAGCACGGCATCGGGAGCGGCACGGTGGGCGACCGGGTGGACGATTTCGAGATTATCCCGGCTGAAAATGCGACCTCTACCCCCTATCCGGCGGCGATCATCTTCTGGGGCAATTCGCTCACTTACGGCTCCGGCGCGAGTGGCCCGGCGGGACGCTATCCGAACCAGGTAATCGCGGCCTTGAGCGGCAGTTATGCCTGGACGAACCAGGGGATCGGCGGGCAGACGACGACGCAGATGCTGGCGACCCAGGACGCGGATAGTTCTAATCAATATACTTCGCTCCGGCCAAAAACGGGCCTCGTGATCTGGGAATTGCGCAACGATATTGCCAACGGCGGTGTGAGTGCGGCCACGGCTTACGCCAACTACGCCACGCTTTGCCAGAAAGCCCGCGACCGGGGCTTTGTGGTGGTGGCGGTTACGTGCCTGCCTTCGAGCGGGCTTAGTGACGCGACACGGGCGACGGTTAACGCGAATATAGCCGCCAATTACGCCAGCTTTGCTCACGCGCTGGCTGATGTCGCGGCGGATACGACCATCGGGCAGAACGGCCAGAACACGAACCTGACTTACTATAATGCCGACGGGATTCACATGACCGATGCGGGTTACACCATCGTGGCGGGCCTGGTCAAAACTGCCCTTAACGCTGTGGGGATTTCCTGATGGCGACGCCTACTCCTACGGATAAAGAGCCAGCGAAAGAGCCAGCGAAAGAGCCAGCGAAAGAGAAAGAGAAAGAGCCAGCGAAAGAGCAAACGCTGGCCGGGCTGCGGCGGCTTCTGGGCGATATAGAGCCGTTCAGCCGCGCCCTTTTCCCGCGCCTGGCTCTGCGGCCTTACCAGTTGCCCCCGGCGCGGGCGATTATCCGGGCGGTGCGGGAGAACCAGCGTCTGGGGGCGGCTTACGCTGGCCCGAACCAGTTCGCAGTCGTGTTCAGCCGCCAGGCCGGGAAGGACGAGACGACGGCTCAACTGCTGGCCTATCTTTTGAACCTTTATCAGAAGCAGGGCGGTAAAATCGTGCTGGCCGCGCCGACCGAACGGCAAGCCGCCATTAGCCGCCAGAGATTAGCCGAACGGCTGGACAACCCGCTAAATCGTTTGTCGCGCAGGCAGGGCGGAGGCGGCGGTTATATTTTGCGGTTGGGCCGCGCTCAGGCCCGCTTCCTGTCGGCGGCACCGACCTCGAACGCCAGGGGCGAAACGGCTTCGCTGCTGCTGGTGGCGAACGAGACGCAGGACATCGAAGCGGCCCGTTGGGATGCCGTCTTCGACCCGATGGCGGCCAGCACGAACGCGACGACCCTGTTTTTGGGGACGGTCTGGACGGCTAACACGCTGCTGGCCCGCCAGATGCGCCACTTGCGGAGCCTGGAAGGAGAGGACGGCCACAAGCGGGTTTTTCTGGTGGACTGGCAGGAGGTGGCCCGGCACGTCCCGGCCTACGGCAAGCGGGTGGAGGCCCGGATCGCCCAGTTTGGCGAAAGTCACCCGTTTATCCAGACCGAGTATTACCTGAAGGAGCTTGACGGTAACGGTGGGTTGTTCGGCCTGGCCCGCCGCGCCCTGATGGTCGGTAGCCACGCCCGGCGGGAAGGGCCGGAGGCGGGTAAAACTTACTGCTTGCTGGTGGATGTGGCGGGCGAGGGCGAGGCCGAGACGGGCGCGGGCGAAGGTGCGGAGGTGCTAACGGCCCGGACGCGCCAGGATAGCACGGCGGTCACGGTGGTGGAGGTCGGGCCACCCGCGCCGGGGGTCAGCCCGCAAGCAAGCTACCGGGTGGTGCAGCGTTACGTCTGGACGGGGGCCAGGCACGCCGATATTCACGGTCGGCTGGTCGGGCTGGCGCGGGACACCTGGCGGGCGCGGTATGTGGTGGTGGATGCAACCGGGATCGGGGCGGCGGTGGCTTCGTTTCTAGGGGCGGCTTTGCCGGGCAAGGTGCTGCCGTTTGTCTTTAGCGCAGTCTCGAAAAGTGAATTAGGCTGGAACTTTGCCGGAATTATAGATAGCGGGCGGTACAAGGAGTACGCACGCGATGGCCGGGCCGATACAGACTGGTTCTGGCGGCAACTGGCGGCTATCGAATACCAAGTACGGCCCGGCCCCGGTCAGCTCATGCGCTGGTCGGTGCCAGACCCCAATTTGCACGACGACCTGGTTATGTCGGCGGCGCTGGTGGGAGTGCTGGAAGGCCAGGATTTTCGGAGCCGGACGGCGGTGGGCGCGGCGACCCGGCGGGGCTGGTAGCTTTTAAGCTTGCTGTTTTAGAAAGCTTTCCCAGGTGATACGCCCGCCCGCCCGCTCCGGCGTGAGTTTCGGATCACAATTTGTTTGAGGAGTAATTGGTGAGGCCACCGGCGCGAAGCTTTACTAAATTTACCTGTGCAAAAAAAGGCACTCCCGAAGTCCTTAAGGTCTTGACAGATCCAATAAGCCATGCTACATTATGAGTGAGCAGCCACTCAATAAAATGATTGCTCACTCAGAAAGAGGACTGGCTTATGAAAGACGAGATCCAAAAACAACTTGCCACCGCCCGTCGAAATCAGATTTTGGAGGCAGCCGCCAGGGTGTTTGCCCAAAAAGGCTTTCACCTTGCTACCACTAAAGATATTGCAAAAGAGGCGGGCATTGCCGAAGGCACGATCTATAACTATTTCGAGAATAAAACGGCCCTATTACTGGGTATCTTTGACATGATGACCGAGGTAGCCAGACAAAGCGAAGATTTCTCGAAAATTGCACCGACCGATTTTCGCAGCTTTCTGAAAGCTTATCTGCGCCAGCCGCTGATGGCCTTGAAAGGCGAGAATTTCCAGCTATTCCGAGTAATTATTTCCGAAATAATGGTTAATGCGGAACTACGGGAGCTTTATTACCAGAAAGTTCTCGAACCGACGCTAGCGATGGCTGAAACTATCTTTCAACAATGGGCTGACCAACAGGTGGTCAAGCCGGTCAATTTAACTTTGACGGTGCGGGCTATTTCAGGAATGCTATTGGGCCTCATT
>JBBRBE010000180.1:0-12346 GCA_038206175.1 Chloroflexia bacterium | reverse complement strand
TCAAAATGCTATCGGCCACTCCGATTTTACCGATGTCGTGGAATAGCCCGGCCAGATAAATCTGATAAACTTCTTCCGGGTTGAGGCCAAGAGCCAGGGCGATGTCCTGGGAATAGCGGGCGACGCGCTGGCTACTTCCCTCGCTGTTACTGTTACCCGCTTCCATAGTCCTGAGCAGGGCGTTACACAGACTTTCCAGCATGGGAGTGTAGACTTCCATTTGGAGGGTTTCGCGCACCAGACGAGCCTGCACCAGGGCGGCTTCCACCGACTCGATCAATTCGTTTTCCCGAAAGGGTTTAGTTACGAAGCCTAACGCACCCGATTTCATGGCCTGAATTGCCATGCTAACCGTACCGTTGGCGGTCAGGACAATGCTGGCAATTGTCGGATCGTGCTGGCGTAAATCGTTGAGAAATTCCAGGCCGCTTCGACCGGGCATATTGACATCACAAACCACCAGGTCGAAGTTGTGGTTTCTAACCTGGGCAAGAGCTTCAATAGCGTTGTGGGCTACCGCCACTTCGTAATTATGACTGGTCAGGATTTTAGAAGTGCTGTACAACACTCCCGGATGATCGTCTACTAGCAAGATCGAGGGAGGCGCAACTGGCTTGGACGGAACTAAAAACATAGCGAACTCCTCATTTCAGGCAAAAGAATGATTTTAATAAGTATAAGGTTCCCTTTCTACTCCGTCAATCACTATTAAGGGTGAGAAGCGTCCTATAACCCTAAAGTACCACTCCGGTATCTAGCTTCCGGCAGCCAGAAGGTAATTTGTGCTTGACCTGGGGGCAAAAGTGCTATAATGCGAACAGTGAATTCAGGGTGTTTTGTTACTACGCAGTAAGAGCAATAAAAAGGGAGACACGCAAGGTATGTTGATGCACGATGTTGAGCTAGATAAACCTTACCAGGTACTCGACCCACACGGGCAACTGGTTCGACCGATGCCGCAGGGTCTCAGCGACGAGAGCCTGGTCGAGTGGTACCGGACGATGTGGCAGACCCGCTTCTTTTCAAATAAAGTCGTGGCCCTCCAACGCCAGGGCCGGGCTACCACCTGGGGGCCGCTGATCGGTCAGGAAGCAACTGCCGTGGGAATGGGAGCCGTGCTGGAGCCACAGGATTGGCTGACCGGTTCTTACCGCGAGGCCGGAGCTTATTTCGCCCGTGGCTTCCCTATAGCAGGCGTAGCCTATTACACTCGCGGGCTACAACCTCCCCGCGAAGTGTGCCAGCCCGGTGGCCGGGACTTCCGGTGTTTACCGCTTCAAATCGTGATTGCCACCCAGATGCTGCACGCCGTGGGGCTGGCAATGGCCGCCAAAATTAAGGGCGAAAATTCGGTGGTCGTGGGCGGTTGTGGCGACGGCGCGACCAGCGAGGGCGATTTTAACGAAGCTCTGAATTATGCCGGAGTCTTCAAAGCCCCGGCAGTCCTGGTCGTTACTAACAACGGCTGGGCGATCAGCACACCCCGCGCTCGCCAGACTGCCGCCGAGAACCTGGCTGCACGGGGCGTCGGTTTCGGTATTCCCGCCCGAATCGTGGATGGCAACGATTTGCTGGCGGTCTACGAGGTGATGAAAGAAGCCACCGACCGGGCGCGGGCAGGAGACGGCCCGACCTTGATCGAGGCGATCACTTACCGCCTGGGCGCCCACACGACTGCCGACGACCCGACCCGCTACCGTCCCAAAGAGGAATTGCAATACTGGGAAGCCCGTGACCCGATGAAGCGGCTCAAAGCCTTTTTGATCGAGCGAGGAGCATTGACCGAAGAAAGCGATGCCCAGCTAGTCGAAGGAGCCGAGGCTTTTGTAGCCGCTCAGGTACAATTAGCCCACGATCATCCGGCTCCAGGGGCGGATGGTTTCTTTAATAACGTTTTCGAGGAGTTGACGCCCCGGATGGAGCGGCAACGCGAGGATTTTCGCCACGATTACGGCCTGAGCGAGGGTAAGTAACCACCATGACAATGATTGCGACTAAATTTACCATTATCGAAGCTCTCAACCAGGCTCTGGCGCACGAGATGGAGCGCGATCCCCGCGTAGTGCTGCTGGGTCAGGACATCGGCAAGAACGGCGGCGTTTTCCGGGTGACGGACGGACTGCAAGATCGGTTCGGCGAGAACCGGGTCTTTGATACGCCCCTGGCCGAATCCGGTATCATTGGCACGTCGGTCGGGATGGCAATCAACGGCTTGCGCCCGGTCGCCGAAATACAGTTTGCCGGCTTCATTTTTCTGGCGATGAACCAGCTTGTTTCTCAGGCCGCCCACATGCGCTATCGCAGTGCCGGGCAATATTCCTGCCCGATGGTGATCCGCGCTCCCTTTGGCGGCGGTATTCGTTCGCCCGAAATGCACGCAGACAGTGTTGAAGGAACTTTCTTGCAAACGCCGGGTCTTAAGATAGTCGTGCCTTCGACCCCTTACGATGCTAAAGGTCTTTTAACCGCTTCTATCGAAGACCCCGACCCGGTGATCTTTCTGGAAAATATCAAGCTCTACCGTTCCTTCAAGCAGGAAGTTCCGACCGAACGCTACACGATTCCACTTGGCAAAGCCGCTATCGTGCAGGAAGGGCAGGACTTGACCTTAATTGCTTACGGCGCGATGGTGTCTGTAGCGACTGAAGCAGCCAAAGCGATCAAAGCTCAGACCGGCGCAACCGTCGAAATTATCGATCTTCGCACGATCTGGCCGATGGACGAAGAGACAATTATCGCTTCTGTCACCAAGACCGGGCGGGCCGTAGTTGTCCACGAAGCTCCGATGGCCGGTGGAGTTGGAGCTGAAATTGTAGCGATCATCAACGAGAATTGCCTCTACTCGTTGCTCAAGCCGGTCACTCGTGTCACGGGCTACGATACGCCTTTCCCGCCGCCTGGCCTGGAAGATAATTACTTACCGACCCCTGCTCGTCTGACAAGTGCTATCCTCAGAACATTGGAGGATTAGCCCGGTTCTGGGTGATAAGTGCTGAGTAGAGTAGTTGCTTGCAGCCTTATAAAGTCAGGTTATCGCAGGGGAGAGGGAGAGATTATGTTTGAGTTTAAATTAGCGGATGTCGGCGAAGGAATGCACGAAGCCGAAATTTTGCGCTGGCTGGTCGAGCCGGGCGCGGCGGTCAAAGTAGACCAACCGATAGTCGAAATCCAGACGGACAAAGCGGTAGTAGAATTGCCGTCGCCGGTAGCAGGTAAGGTGCAGAAAATCAATACGGCGGTCGGGCAGATGGCCCACGTCGGGGATGTACTGATTGTATTTGATACGGCGGTTTCTGCTGTCGGCTCGGTTAAGGCTGGCGAGGCAGCCCCGAGTCCGATCCCGGCGGTTTCGAGGCCGCCGGTCGCCACTGGTGGGTCGCTCGACCCTTCAAAATCTAAACCGGCTCAGGCCGTAGTGCCGTCTTTTGATGCCCTACCGCCGACGGTTCTGTCTTCGCAACCAGTAGTTCCTAACCTTGCTGTTGCCCAGATGTCGGCGGCAGGAGAGGCTAACGGTGTAGTCATCCGCAAGCCTGGTTCGGTGAGGGCGGCCCCGGCAGTTCGCAAGCGGGCCGTCGAGCTTGGCGTTGACCTGGCTCTGGTGACACCGGGTAGTTCCGATGGGCGGGTGCTGCTTAAAGATGTCGAAGAGTACGCTGCCAATGGTGGAGCTAACAGCCCGGCGGGGGCAGACGAAGGGCTTTTAACTTTAATTCAGGCTAAACCCGGTTGGAACGACCCGGCAATGGTAGCGCATACGGCGGTGGAAGCACCGGCAGTGAGCAACGGAAATGGGAACGGGCATGGCCCTGGTACGCTTACGGCCAGGCCGAACCTGGCACCCGGCGGCGAAGAGCGTAAACCCCTGGCCGGGTTGCGACGACGGATTGCCGAGCGGATGGAGCTTTCGGCCCGAACGATTCCCCAGGTAACGACTTTTGATGAAGCCGACGCCACCGAACTGGTGGCTTTGCGCGGGCGATTACAGGAAGCTTCGCTCAAACGCGGCGTCAAAATGACTTATCTGCCTTTGATAGTTAAGGCTGTCGTCCAGACCCTCAAATCCTTTCCCATGTTCAATGCCAGTCTGGACGAGGCCAGCCGTGAGGTGGTCTACAAGCATTACTATCACATCGGTCTGGCGACGGCTACGCCGGACGGCCTGCTGGTGCCGGTAGTGCGCGATGCCGACCGCCTGAGCCTCGTCGCCCTGGCCGGGGAGATTAATCGCCTGGGCGAGGGAGGGCGCAAGCGCAGTTTGAAAGCTTTCGAGCTAAGCGGTAGCACCTTTACGCTCTCGAATGTAGGCAGCTTTGGCGGCTATACCGGCACGGCTATTATCAACCCGCCGGAAGCGGCGATCCTGGCTGTCGGCAGGGTGCAGGAACGGGCGGTCGTGCGCGGCGGGTTGGTGGTGGCCCGCCCGATCTTACCGCTCTCGCTCTCCTTCGACCACCGTTTGATTGACGGAGCCGAGGCGGGCTATTTCGTTACGGCTCTCAAGGAATTGCTGGAAAACCCCAGCCTGATGATGCTCGAAGCGGTTTGAGAATGGCTACAGGCGGTAGAAAAGGGTCATTATTATGGTAGTAGGAGATGTAACGACGGCGGCCAGTACGGTCGTGCTGGGCGGTGGGCCGGGCGGTTATGTGGCCGCGATTCGTGCCGCTCAATTAGGCCAGTCGGTTACGCTGATAAATGAAGGGCCAACCGGGGGAACCTGCCTTAATAGTGGTTGTATTCCTCTCAAAGCTCTGGTTTCGGCGGCGCGGCGATACCGCAGTTTGCAGGATGAAAGCCTGGCTCCACTGGGCATCAGCCTGGGTAGTAAACCCACTTTCGATTGGAGCCAGATGCAAAGCTGGAAGGGTAGCGTGGTCGAGCGGTTAAGTAGCGGCGTAACCAGGCTGCTGGCCGGACATAAAATTGAAATGCTCCCCGGCAACGGCTGGTTTCTTAACGATCACGAGCTACGGATCGAGGGCGAATACGGCTCACACCGTTACGCCTTCGAGAAGCTGATCCTGGCGACCGGAGCGGTCGCGCTGCCTCTGCCCGATCTGCCTTTTGACGCGCAGGTGCTGACGCCACAGCAAGCTCTGGTTCTGACGAGCTTGCCGTCCCAGATGAGCATAGTTGGAGACGATTATATTGCACTTGAGCTTTCCACTTTGTTTCAAAGTCTGGGTGTGAGCGTGACTTTGCTGACCGCCGCCGACCGGCTTTTGCCAGTGGTCGATCCGGCGGCGGCCCGACTGGTTCAGGCCGGGTTACGCAAACTGGGCCTGACGATTGTTACCGGAGCGCACTCTTTCAAAAAGACCGACGACACGCTGGCTTACAGTGTCGGTTCGGCCACCAAAACGGCTCCTCTGCCGGTAATAGTTTCAAACGGGGTGAGGCCCAACCTGGCAAAGTTGAATCTGGACGCGGCTAATCTAAAGTTGGAGGGCGACCGTCTGACCCTGGATGCCGGGCTGCAAACGGTTAACCCTAATATTCTGATGGCGGGCGATTGCACCGGCGGGGTGGCCCTGGCGACGACGGCGATTCGGCAGGCTAAACTTGCTGCTGCCAGCGCGGGTGGGCAACGGGTGGCCTATGCTCCCCAAACTTTGCCGCAGGTTATCCATACCACGCCGGAAGTAGCCTATGTCGGGTTGTCCTCGGAAGGGGCCAAACAAGCCGGATATGAGATTGTAAGTGGCCGGTTTCCTCTGGCCGCTAACGGTCGCGCCCTCACTCTGGTTAGCGAAAATGGGGTAGCTTTGACCGTAGCCGAAGCTGGCAGTGGTATTTTGCTGGGAATGACTCTCGTGGGGCCGCAGGCGGGCGATCTAATTATGGAAGCAGCCCTGGCTATCGAGATGGGCGCAACGCTGACCGACCTGGCCGAAATCCTCCACCCTCATCCCGGACTGCCCGAAAT
Source organism: Chloroflexia bacterium (assembly GCA_038206175.1). Lineage (GTDB taxonomy): Bacteria > Chloroflexota > Chloroflexia > Chloroheliales > Chloroheliaceae > 54-19. Next base: position 6,417 of record JBBRBE010000180.1, on the reverse strand, counting down.
GGTTCTGGAAAGCGTCGAAAACGCCTTGAGTCAGGCTATTCATATCCTGCCCTGAGCCAGATAAGATGGTATGCCGGAGATTAATAAAGACAGGGTTATTAAGCGGATAAAAGGAAAAGGCGGGAAATTTTAAGGAGTTGGGGTAATCGGAGCGAGAGGATTCGAACCTCCGACTTCTTGCTCCCAAAGCAAGCGCACTACCGGGCTGTGCTACGCTCCGAACTAAAGCTTGAACCTGCCGTATTGTACTCTCTGGCCTTCCTCATGTCAACTATAGAGAAGGGAGCCGAGCAGACGAGTTACAAACAGGGGTAGATACACCTGAACGGGCGAAAAAATTATAATTAAGGCTGTATTTACACTCATCCTGGTCGGTGAGAAGGAAATCGGGTTTGATAATAGGTGGCACTAACGGCGCAGGCTGTAGATTAACAGTTTAGCCTGGCCTCTATTTTATGGTGACAAGTGACCGGCCCGGCCCTAAAACAGGAAAAGGAGTGGTAAAAATGGCACGAGATGTGAATAAAGTGATGCTGAGTGGCCGGTTAGGTAAGGATGTTGAAGCAAAGATCACTCCTAGCGGGGCTTCCGTGGTGACTTTTTCGGTCGCTTCCGGTCGGAACGTCAAGGATGGCGAGGTCTGGAAAGAGCAGACCGAATGGTTCCGGGTAGTGGCCTGGAACACCCTGGCCGACCGATGCGCCCAGTTGCTCAAGAAAGGTAGCCACGTTTTTATCGAAGGCCGTCTGCAAACCCGCGAGTGGGAAGACCGGCAAAGCGGGCAGAAACGCCACACTACCGAAGTTATCGCCAGCGAAATGTATCTGCTCGACGCGAAGCGGGCGAACGAGGCCGACGCTGCACAGCCTGGCCTCGAACCAACCGAAGCTGAATTAGAAGCGGCAGGTATTCCTTTTTAAGCCCCAGGCAGCCCCCTAAGGGAAGCTGCGTTACCTCCAACTTTACAAAGATGAGTTCCCCGATGTCGTTAGCCTATAAGCTAACGACATCTTTTTCTGCATGAGAATTGTATTTTAAGATTAGTATTAAAAAAGCTAAAGATGGCACACAAGTTGCAGAAGACTCGGTGGGCCGGATGTCGGCTCCTGGGAGAACTCTTCAGCGTTCTTGCACTACCACGCGGTGAAGTCACTTCCCTGCTCACTAGAATTTTACGTGTAAGAAAGGATCGAGCATGTCATATAGGAACAGCGCGACGCAGAAGCGTCAGCGTTTAGGAGCCGTGTGCGGAATGGCTCTGGTTGGCATGATGCTGATGGCCCTGGGTTTGGGTCTTTTCCTGGCTCCGAGGTCTGTTTCAGCCCAGACTACTACAACTGCTGCTGCAACCACCACGGCGGCGGCCCTTACTACACCTGCGGGGGTGACAACTCTTGCCGGTACGACTGCACCGGTTACGACTACTTCAACCCAAACAACTGGTTCGCAAATTTATGTTTTTTGTCTCGACTACGGTAAAGATTTCCCTAATGGTCAAACAATTGCGGCAAAGGGTCTAGCGAATGATAAAGTCCGGGCGGTGCTGGTTTACTCGCTTAGCAAAAACTATGTAACGACTCAGCCTTATCAAGTACAACTGGCCGTCTGGAATGCTAACGACGGACAGCCCTTCCACGATATTCGGACTCAAGGCACTACCATTGCTCAGGAAATTCAAACGGCTTCGGCTACCGCGACTGTACCGACCGGCGACCCGGCAGCAGTCGGCAGCCTGACTCTGACGAATATCAAACCGACCTCGGCAGATACGGCTTATGGTACGGCTACGATCCAGGGTACGGCCAACACGCAGGGTCTGCCGGTTGGTTTCTTGCTGCCAGCCTCGGCCACTAACTTCCAGAATCTGGTAGCGGTAGTAGCCACCGGAGGAGCGGCCCAGACCACTGCCGCCGCAACTACGGCAGCCGCAACCACTACCGCCGCCGCAACCACCACCGCGGCGACTACGACGGCAGCGGCCACCACGACGGCAGCAGCGACTACGACGGCAGCGGCCACCACGACTGCCGCACCCACCACGACGGCTGCGGCCACCACGACTACCGCTGCCCCGACGACCGTAGCGGCGGCTCAGGGTGGCGCACCTGCGACCGGCTTCGGCGGCGGCAACGATAATAGTGGTGGACTGGCTTTCGGGCTGGTCGCGGCCCTGATTGGCCTGAGCTTGCTCAGTCTCTCGGCTTTGCTGGGCTTACGCCTGGTTGGTCGCAAAAATCGCTAGTTAGAGGGTGATCTCTGAGAGATAAGATAGTTTCGAGCAGAGGCGCAGGTTTATTTGAGACTGATAAACCTGCGCCTTTTTGTTGCAATGAGTTTTATTACTGCTATGAGGCTTCATAGAATGTGTGATGCTGCAATCGGGTTACAAAGGCGAGTCAGTTCGCCTGAACTCGACAATGGGTGTAGAATAGAACATAAACGCTATTAGAAAGGCTCTTTTAGCTTTTTTGGTAGATTAAGTGGTTGGACTTGATGAAAATGAAGTTGAGTAAGAGGTAAGCAAGTATTAAAGTGGGGGGAAAATTATGAGTCAGTCACCTTTTAGTCCAGAACAGGTTGCTCAGCTTGAGCAGGCACTCGATCCCAAACGTGTCAAACACCGGGCCGGAGGTGGCGGAACCCAACTGGCCTATTTGAAGGGTCACGATGTTATTGACACGGCTAACAAAATATTCGGCTACGGCAATTGGGGTTACGATTTACTGGGTGTTGAATTAAACACTATTCCCGGTGATAGCGGCGAGGTCGTCGGTAGCTATTATGCCGCCCGCGTGCGCCTGAGTGTAGCCGGTTGTATGCCGATTACCGAGGAAGGGGTTTGTGCGGTGCAAGAAGGCCGCAATCCGAGAGCAAAGATTGATTCGCACGATATGGCCCGCAAAGGAGCGATTACCGATGCTCTGAAAAGGGCTTTGCGTTGTTATGGCGATCAATTCGGGAACAGCCTTTACGATACCGATCTGGTGGACGGTCAGCCACGTGTTAACGGCAACGGTAATGGAGCTAACCGGCCACTCAACCGGGTTCAGCCGAATACGGCCCCGGTCGCCGAACGCCCGGTACGAATGGATGGCCCGGAGGCCGCCCCGACCACATTTGCCAACGGCCCGGTGCCGGTTCGGACGTCCGTACCCGCTACTCAGGGCGAAGGGGCGACCGAGCAGCAACGCCTGGCTATTCTCAAACTGGCCGCCAAGCAAAACCTGACCGGCCCGGATTTGCAGGCCCGGCTTCACGGGCTTTACGGAGCCAGCCTCGATACTCTCGGTCAGGCCGATGCCCGCGATTTTATCAAACGGATGCAGCAAAGCGCGGCCTGAGGTGGGCCGCGAATCTTATCGAGGCTGAGCAGGCAATAGGTGCACAGGGCGGGGCGACTCTAATCATTCAGGGTTCCGGTAAACGAGTGCAAACGAGGTCGTAATTACACTCTTTAACTCAAAAAGGCTTGCCGTAACAGGCAAGCCTTTTTAGTTTGTGCAATATTCTTACCTTAGAGCTACGGGGCTAAAAGATGAAATAAGCCAGGAGTACGCCCAGCAGTACCGCCACAAATGCAACCGAGATAAGCAGCAACCTCACCTGGAGTGGTAAGGCCGGGGTAGCCTGGCTACGTCGAGTGTAATGCGGCTGATTTATCTGAAAATCTCTTCCAAAACTCATTGCAGCGTCCTTAGCAGGCAACTAACTTACACCTAATAGAGTATTACTTCGCAGCCTGGCCTGGCCGGACGAGGCATCCGGGCCTACAAATTTCGATTAGCCTGATAGCGAAGTTATTGTTAGCATATCCTAATAAGGGCGGGCTGTCAATAACCAGGGAAGGTTTTTTAGCGGTTTGCCAGCGAGTAGACCAGACCCATCAGCACATTGAGGTCAAAAGGCTTGCTCAGAAAGCTATCGGCTTGCATATCTTTGTAGATGCGCCGCAGTGTCGAGTTGTCCGCCGCCGAAAGTGCGATGATCGGAATATTCTTTAGGTAAGGGTCGGCTTTAGCCCGGTTGCTCCACTCCAAACCATCCATCTGGGGCATCATAATATCCAGGAGTACGACATTCGGTTTATATTCGGAAGCCATCTGCAAGGCTTTCTCGCCAGTTGCGTTACGTACCTCATATCCTTCGTCTTCCAGCATATTTTCCAGCATTGAGACCATTACCGGATCGTCCTCAACAATCAGTATCCTATTCTTCTGCTCCATCATGTTATGTACCTCTTCACCCGCCAGGTATAGGGTGTGTGTAAAGTTGTAAGATTGTAAGATTGTAAGATTAGTAAATTATAAACTTAGTAGATGCAATTATTTGCCGCTAACGCCAGGAAGTGGTTCTATACGCTTTTAATTCATCCTTAGTACCAGGTATTGCACGAAGTATACCAAAAGCTAAACAGATGGCATTGAATATTGGTTCTATTTTTAGAAGCTCGGAATTTCCAGTTTGAAAATGAAGCGGGAAGGCTGAAAATCAGGTAGATTATGGCAGCTTCACGGCTGCCATAATTGAAGGCTATATGGGTGCGGACAGGTCTGGTCTGATGCAGGTTGCGACTGGCTCTTAGTTTTGATTTAACTCGGCAATTACTGCATCGCCCATTTGCGAAGTGCCGAGGCGCGAGGTGCCGGGTTCGTAGAGATCGGGCGTGCGGAAACCCTTTTGTAGCACCGTCTCGATTGCTCCCTCGATAGCCGCGGCTTCGGCTTGCAGGCCATAAGTCAGGCGCAAGAGCAAGGCCGCACACCCGATAGAAGCCAGGGGGTTAGCAATGCCCTGCCCGGTAATATCGGGAGCCGTACCGTGGATCGGTTCGTAGAAGCCGAACTGCCCGCCATAGCTGTTTTTAGCTGCGCCCAGGCTGGCACTGGCAAGCAGACCCATCGAACCGGCCAGCATTGCCGCTTCGTCGGTCAGAATGTCCCCAAACAGATTTTCGGTGACAATTACATCGAAAGAAGCAGGTTTGCGGATCAAATTCATGGCCGCACTATCCACCAGCATGTGTTCCAATTCGATTTCAGGGTAATCGCGGGCGACCTCAATGGTAATTTCGCGCCAGAGACGGCTGGTATTGAGGACGTTCGATTTGTCTACCGAAGTTACTTTGCGTTTGCCCTGGCGGGTCTGCGCCAACTCGAAAGCCACCCGCACGATCCGCTCGATTTCAAACTCGCTGTAGGGTAAAGTATCTACGGCCTGGCGGCCCTTCTCGTCCGTCCACCGCCGACTGGGTTGACCGAAGTACAGCCCGCCGGTCAATTCGCGCACGACGACCATATCTACTCCGGCCAGCACCTGCGGTTTGAGAGTTGAGGCGTTTTGCAGCATGGGTAGATTTTTCACCGGGCGCAAGTTGGCGAACAGGTCGAAAGTCTTGCGGAGCCGAAAAAGGGCCAGTTCGGGGCGGCGTTCGCTTGGTTCCTGGTCGTACTGGGGTAGCCCGACTGCGCCGAAAAGGATTGCATCGCTGGCCCGGCTCAGTTCCAGAGTCGCTTCGCTAATGGCAACGCCTTCTTTTTGCAAAGCCGCTCCGCCCACCAGAGCCGTTTCGTAATTGAGGGTATGCCCATATTTTTCGGCTACAGCCTGTAGCACTCGCAACGCTTCGGTCGTTACTTCGGTTCCAATTCCATCTCCTGGCAAAACCGCAATTTTGAGCAGCATACTGAGAACTCCTTTTTGACACTACGGCCCTGGGCCTGGCGCGGCGGGCCGAACCAATTTTTAAGCTTAATTGTGTAAGGCGGTATTTTGGCCCAATTATACCCTAACTCTCTTGAAAGCTGCTAATTTGGATCGATCAGATGAACACCTTAGCGTAACTCTTGATTACCGGGTAGTGAAAATGTTATTATAGCGTACAAGTAAAGTATAGATGAAGTACAAACTCGACGAGCTTTACATCTAAAAATGGGTCCCTTTGTCCTGGCCGAGAACTGTGGAGGTTTCTCGGTAGCTTTCGGATGGTAGCAAATGTCACAAAATCACCAGGCAGTACCAACCAAGAACAGAACTGAAATCCGGCCCGCCCGCGAAGGTGGCTCGGCTAATCTTAAATTATGGTCTGGCCCACGCTCTAAAATTCTAGTGGCCGATGACGAGCCAGATACCCTTTTGCTTACCACTTATGCCCTGCAAAAGGCTGGATACGAAGTAATTCTGGCCGAAAACGGTCTGGAGGCTCTTGAAAAAGCCCGCCAGGAAGGGCCAGCTATTGCGATTTTAGACCGCATGATGCCGCAGATGGACGGGCTGGAAGCTTGTCGGCGGTTGCGTGAGGCACAGCCAGGTATCTTTATCATGCTCTTAACCGCGATGGGTGCGCCCGACGACCGGGTGGACGGCCTGGAAGCGGGGGCGGACGATTACCTGGTCAAGCCGATAAGCGGGCGTGAAATG
>JBBRBE010000179.1:0-12406 GCA_038206175.1 Chloroflexia bacterium | reverse complement strand
GACCGGGCGGTGAGAGGCGGTGAGAGGCGGGGAGCGGGCGGGGAGAGGCGGGGAGCGGGCGGTGAGAGGGGATGACCGGACGTGAGAGGGGATGACCGGGCGGTGAGAGGGGGGGTGACACATCCTGACCGGGCGAGAGAGGGGGGGGTGACACATCCTGACCGGGCGAGGAAGGAAAGAAGCGCACCTGACTTTGCATTGGCCCGGCCTTCCTCGCTCAAATTTGCCAGCCCCAAATTGTGTGTTATAATCGGGCCAGACACCGGGTAGTGTTGATGATGTAATGTGTCCAAAAGCAACAAGAGTTGTGTGATTTTGCTGCTAAAAAGCTTCTTCAGGTAGTTTGCATGAGTTGTAACGGCAATGTTGCTGTGCAGGATTACGCGCAAGGCCCGCAGTAGCGGTTGGTGGCGAGACTAGGAGAACGCTTTCATGTGGAATTTACCGAACTTAGTGTTCGGCATATTCAGCCGAGACCTGGGCATAGACCTGGGTACAGCGAACACACTGGTTCACGTGCGCGGCAAAGGCATCGTGATCAGTGAGCCAAGTTATGTCGCCATAGATCGCCGCACTAAAGATGTGAAAGCGGTCGGGGCTGATGCCAAGGCGATGGCAGGCAAGACCCCCGCTAATATTATTGCCGTGCGCCCTCTGCGCGATGGGGTAATTTCCGATTTCGACGTGGTGCAGAAGATGCTGCACGAGTTCATCCGCAAAGTGCATAGCCAGACGGTCGTCGGCCCGCACCCCCGCATTGTGGTGGGTATTCCGAGCGGTGTCACCGAGGTGGAAAAACGAGCCACCCGCGAGGCCAGCCTGAACGCCGGAGCGCGGGAAGCTTATGTGGTGGAAGAGCCGATGGCGGCGGCTATCGGGGCCGGGCTGCCGGTGAACGAGCCGATTGGTTCGATGATCGTGGACATTGGCGGCGGCACAACCGAAGTAGCCATTATCTCGCTGGGCGGTATCGTGATCAACCACTCGCTGCGGACTGCCGGAGACGAGATTGACGAAGCGATTATCCAGTACGCCCGCCGCGAACACAACCTCTTAATCGGCGAACGCATGGCTGAAAGTGCCAAGATTGCGGCGGGTTCGGCTTTCCCGCTCGACCAGGAATTGCGCTACACCTTGCGGGGCCGCGACGTGCTGACCGGCTTGCCTAAATCGGTCGAACTGAGCAGCGTCGAACTGCGCGAGGCCATTAGCGGCCCGGTCGGGGCGATTGTCGAGACGGTCAAGCTGGCAATCGAAGAAACTCCGCCCGAACTGGTGGCCGACATCATGGAGCGAGGGATTACCCTGGCCGGTGGCGGTGCTTTGCTTTTGGGCCTGGATAAACGGTTGCACATGGAAACCCGCATGCCCGTGGCGATTGCGGACGACCCGCTTACCTGCGTCGTGCGCGGCACCGGCATCATGGTCGAAAGCCTCGAAGACGAAAAATACCGGCAAATCATTGCGGCCAGCCAGGAAGGGCGGCGGCTTAAACACAGCAGGTAGCGGGCAGAGCAGGGTCGGGCAGCAGGGCGGCCAGAGCAGAACGTAGAAAGAAGGCCGGGAAAACACCCAACCGGCAACCTTGTTCTGGTCAAACCAAGTATTTTCCCCTGGCCTGACCCTGCTGTGCAGGCTACCTTCTGACCCCACATGAAATGCTACGACGAAATTCACCTGAAATAACGCGCCGCATAACGCTTGGTCTGGTGCTGGCTGGCCTGGGCCTGGCTTTGATTATTCTGGATTTAATTGGAATACTAAGCCCGGTCGAGCAGGTTACTTCGACTGTCCTGACTCCGCTGGAACGGGCCAGTTACCAGCTTGGCTTGAACCTGAGTCGCTTTGGTGATTTCCTGGGCGACAACGAAAAGCTGCGCCAGGAGAACGAAAAGCTGCGCCAGGATTTGCGTCAGGCGTTGGACGCGCAGGGCCGGGTGGCGGCTCTGGCTAACCGGGTTGACCAGCTTGAAAAACAGCTCGACTTCCGCAAGAACCCCGACAACCGCAAATTTGCGGTGGTTAACGCCGATGTGGTCAACCGCGACGCGACGGGCGAGAACGCCGGGCTTATCATCAACAAAGGCACCAGTGACGGCTTGGACCGGGGTATGCCGGTGGTGGACGCTTCGGGCTATCTGGTCGGGCGAATCGGGCGGGCCGGAGCTAAAGACAGCCTGGTGTTGTTGATCACCGATAGTAAGATCGGCGTGAACGTCTACACCCAGCGTTACGGCCCGGACAACAAGCGTATCCCGATTGCCGCCGTGGACGGCACCTCCACCGGGCAATACGGCCTCAAGAGCGACGACGCGATTCGGATCGGGCGGATTAAGCCCGGTAGCGACATCAAGCCGGACGATTGGGTTTTTACCGACAGCAAGGGCGGCACTTTTCCGCCCAACGTCCTGGTGGGTAAAGTCGGGCGGATTATCGGACAGGACGGCCAGCCGGAAATAGAAGCCAGCCTGAACCCGATTGCCGACCTCGACCACTTGCCGCAGGTGCTGGTAATTACCAGTTGGGGTAGCCAGTAGCTGGGCCTGGAAAGGGGTGAAAGCCGTTAACCCGTATGTTGCCGGGGGGTTGCTGCTGGTAGCGGCCCTGTTACAGACTCAATTTCTGCCGGGCCTCTTGCCGGGTGTCACTCAGTTTGTGCCGGATCTGGTGCTGCTGCTGGTCGTCGCCTGGGCGTTGCTTCTGGAATGGCGGGCGGGGCTGTTGCTGGCGTTTGGGGCCGGGTTGTTGCTGGATTTGCTGTCGGTTGGGCTGCAACCGCTTGGCTTCAATGCGTTGATGTTCAGTTTGATGGCTCTGGTAATTTCTTTCCTGAGCCAGAACCCGGCCAACGCCAGCGTCATTCGAGCCGTGCCGATCATGCTGGTGGCGGCTTTGTTCTACCGGGGAGTACGTTTGCTTACAGGTCGTTTCATAAGCTATAATAACTTCCAACCTGCTCTTATATTGCAAGTAGTGCTGCCGGTGGTAGTGATTGATGCAGCCCTGATGTTTTTGGTGTTCGGGTTGGTGCGGGTTTTCAGTCGCCGCCGCAAGTCCAGGGAATAAGGCTACTCGGCTTCTGGTTTACCTTGTAGGGATAGATGGTACTAAAATTAGACGAACAACGGCTGTCAAACGATCAGCCCGATAAACTGCAAGAAGTTTTACCCGCTCGTGGCGGCGGCAACCGCACGCTGAGTCGCCTTAATTTTTTCCGCCTGGGCATGCTGGGCGGTTTTACGATTCTAGGCTGGCGGCTGTGGGATTTGCAGCAACCGCTCCAGCCCGACATGACCAGCACCCGCACCGACCAGGCCCGCCAACTCATTGACAATACGCGCTACATTACCTCCAAAGCTCCTCGCGGCATCCTCTACGACCGCAACGGCAAACGATTGGTGACAAATGCGGCCACTTACTCCGTCACGATCACGGCTAACTACCTGCCCGACCCGGATAAAACTACCACCGCCGAGGAAGAAAAAGCCGTTTTGCAGCAACGCCAGGCCGTTTACGATAACCTGGCCCGCTTCCTGGGCATGTCTTATTTTGTCGGGATCGTCCCGGAGCAGGTTAACGGCCTCAAGGATAAAAAAGGGGTCTTTACCAACCCGATCCGCAACGATGTGTTGAACGTACTGGAAGTCGTGACCGGCATTTCGGCCCTGGATTGGGATAAACGGCTGGTGAAGCTGGCCGAGCAAGGCCGAGACAAAAGCCTTTTGGTGGTGAACGAGAAAGAGCCGATCCCGGTCGAACGCTTCGATACTTATAAGTACCTGCGCGACCTGCCCACGAAGTTCGGACGGCCTAAAGCTAATTCCGGCATGCTTTTTTTGAGCGAGGCCGAGCGCAAGATGCTGGAAGCGCGTTTCTTTATCCCGGCTTACCAGCCAGTCGAAGTCTGGCCGACCCTTTCCCGCGACGATGCGATGCTTTTGACCGAGAAGCGGTTGGATTTGCCGGGCGTGGATGTCCGCACCAGTTATGTGCGCGATTATGCGGAGCCGCGCCTGTATTCGCATATCCTGGGTTACACCGGGCGGTTCAACAGCCAGGAAGTGCTGGATAAAGCTAATAAAGAAGCCAAAGGCGATTTTGCCGAAAACGCCCCCACGGACGACCCCAGCAACAAGATACCGACCTACGAGATTGACGATAAAATCGGGGTGGCCGGGATCGAAGCCTGGATGGAACCAGTGCTGCGCGGGCGTAAAGGGGCGGTCGAGATTACGGTCAACAGTAGCGGCAATATTCTGAAGGTGGAAAAGACCGGCAAACAGGCTCAGGCCGGCAACAGCGTCATTTTGAGCATTGACGACCGCTTGCAAGACCACGTTTACAAATCGCTGGAAAAGTACATCAACCTGGCGAACTCCCAGAAGAACGCCAAAGCCCGCGAGGGAGCGGCGGTGGTGATGGATGTTAACACTGGCGAGGTGCTGGCGATTGTGGCGTTTCCTTTCTACAACAACAATCTTTATAACAAGCCCTATAAAGATTGGACCGAAGCCGAAAAGAAAGAGATGGACGATGCCGATAAAGCGGTCGAAGTCAACCGGGCGATTTCGGCCCGCTTCGCGCCTGGCTCGACTTTCAAGCTTATTACAGCGGCGGCAGCCCTTCAGGAGCGTAAGATCACCCTGCGGGATACTTTTAACTGCAATAAAGTCATTCGCATTCCGACCAATAAAGGCGTCGAACCTTCCCAGCCTTTCAAGTGCTGGGGTACCCACGGTTCGCTTAATATTGTCGGGGCTATCGAGAATAGCTGCGATATTTTCTTCTATAACGCCGGGGTGCCTGCCGAGGTCAACGACCTTTTCGGCCCGAACCGCTACTACAATCCGGGCAGCAAAGATCCGGTCTACTTCCGGGGAGTGGGGATTAATCCGCTCGACGGCTACATGGAGTTGTTTAATATCGGCAAGAAAACCGGGATCGAATTGCCGCTGGAATATCACGGTATCCTGCCCGGCCCGCAGACTCGCCAGGGCCGCTGGTCTATCGGTGATACGATGACGACTTCGATTGGACAGGGCGACCTGGAAATGACCCCGTTGCAGTTGTGTATGATTACGGCGGCTTTTGCCAACGGCGGTAAGCTTTTGCAGCCCAAGTTGGTCAGGCAAGTCAAAGATGCCAACGGCAAAGACATTATTCCTTTCGAGCCAAAGCTGATCCGCGATGTTACCAAAACTGCGGTCAAGTGGAACATTCCCGACCTGAGCAGCAAAGACAGCAACCAGCGCATAGACGCCGAATTCCGGGTGGACTCCTGGGTTATGGATGTTGTGCGGGAAGGAATGCTGGCTGTAACCGGGATTAGAGGGACGGCTTACAGCGAGATGTACAACAAGACCGGGCGGTTGCAGGTGGCCGGTAAGACCGGGACGGCAGAGTATGGTGAAGTGATCGAGAAGGACAAAAAGCTGCCGGACGGTAGTGTCACCGATGTGCGGGCCAGTCGCGCCTGGTTTACGGCTTTTGCACCTTACGATAAACCCCAGGTGGCCGTCACGGTGCTGATTGCGTCGGATTCGGCGGCTCTGGAAGGTTCGACTTATGCCGTGCCTGCCGCCCGCGAGATTTTAGAGTTTATCTTCCCAGATTTAACTAAAGCAAAACCATAGCGGGCGGTGGGTTGGGGTCTGGCACAAATAGGCCCAACCCATCCTCCCAACCCCATAACCAGATGAGTGTAACCGGCAAGAAAACTGAGGCGGTGACGATCAAAGGCACGGCGGATGGCCTTTTGATCCGTGTGCGCGACGATTTGCCCGCCGAGGTGGGCTTTAGCGAACTCCTGGCCGAACTGGACGAGCGACTGGCGGCGGGCGACCGTTTCTTCCGCCGGGGCCGGGCGACGGTCGAACTGGGGGGCCGGGTGCTGGAAGAAAGCGACCTGGGCAGTTTGCGGGTGATGTTGGCCCGCTACGAAATCGAGTTGGAAGCCATTGTATCGGGGGCCAACGCTACCCGCGCCCTGGTCAAGGGAGCCGGGTTGCCTTTCCGCCTGCCCAACGGCCAGAATACCCGGCCCGCGCCGCCTAAAGTCGAGGGAGCGGGGAGCAGTGGGGCGGGGGCGGGGGCGGGGGCGGGGCAACCTTTCGACTCGGCGGAGAGCCTGTTCTTGCGCCGCACGCTGCGGAGCGGGCAGCAGGTGCGCCATCACGCCGATATCGTGGTGCTGGGCGACCTTAACCCAGGGGCGGAGATTATCGCGGGCGGTAGCGTGATTGTGTGGGGCAGCGTGCGCGGCAAAATCGAGGCGGGCGCGGTCGGTGGCACGGGGGCAGTTATTTGCGCTCTGAGCTTGCGCCCGACGCAGTTACGTATCGGCGGGGTGCTGGCGGTCGGCAATCCCGAAACGCTGGCCGACCCGGAGATCGGGCCGGAGATTGCCCGCGTGCAGGATGGCGCGATTGTGGTCGAAAGCTGGATGCCCAAACGCAAACGGTTTTAGCGTGTTTAGCTCGTACAGAGGTTAAAAGGCGGAATTTCAAGTTAACACGAAGTGGGTAACGAGCGGGTTCTGCTCGGAACTCAGGCTGCGGGGCTTGCAACTGCCGCCAGGGGAAAAAAGATGCCGGGTAGAGTGGTAACGATTACCAGTGGTAAGGGTGGCGTGGGTAAGACGACGACGACCGCCAATTTGGGGACGGCTCTGGCCGTGTTAGGGCGTAAAGTAGCCGTGGTGGACGCCGATATTGGCTTGCGGAACCTCGATGTCGTGCTGGGGCTGGAAAATCGGATTGTGTACGACCTGGTGGACGTGGTGGAGGGCCGCGCCCGCTTGCGCCAGGCGTTGATCAAGGATAAACGCTTTCCCGACCTGTGCCTGTTGCCTGCCGCCCAGACCCGCGACAAGAACTCGGTCAGCCCGGACCAGATGGCCGCCCTGACCCGGCAACTGGCCGCCGATTTTGATTTCGTGCTGGTGGATTCGCCCGCCGGGATCGAGCAGGGCTTTCGCAACGCGATTGCCGGGGCCGAGCAGGTGCTGATCGTGACTACGCCGGAAGTTTCGGCGGTGCGCGACGCCGACCGCATTATCGGCCTGGTGGAAGCCGCCGAACTGCCTTCTCCGCAGCTTATCCTCAACCGGATCAAACCGGCGATGGTGCGCCGGGGCGATATGATGAGTATGGAAGACGTCCACGACATCCTGGCGATTGACATAATCGGGATCGTGCCGGAGGACGAGTCGGTGGTAGTTTCGACCAACCGGGGCGAGGCGGTCGTTTTCAACAACAGTTCGCGGGCCGGGCTTGCTTTCAACAACATTGCCCGCCGCTTGATGGGCGAGAATGTCCCTCTGCAAATCCTGACTGAGCCGGAACCGCCTAAGCAGGCGGGTTTCCTGGCCCGCCTCTTCGGTTGGAAGTAGCCCTGTCTCGGTTTTACTCTGGCTTCGATTGCTCCTGCTGTTCTTTCAAGCGGGCTTCCAGTTCGGCCAGCCGTCTTTCGGCTTCTACCGCCCGTCTTTCGGCCTGATTACGCGCCTCGGCCTCGATTTTAGCCTGAGCTTCGGCCATGCTCCGAGCTTTAGCCTCGGCCCTGGCCTGAGCTTCGGCCACGTATCGGGCGGCTTGCTCGGACTGCCGAGCCTCCTCAACCGTTTGGATGGTCGCATCCTTAGCCTCGGAAGCGGTGCGGCGAAGATGGCCCGCCCGGTCGTACAGCCGCAGGTACGCCCCGTCTTCCACTAACCAGCTTTCCAGCACCTCGCTCCACAGCCGCCCCCGCTCGTCCGGCTCAATCGGCTGGGCCACTCGCTGCGCGTCGTACCGCCAGCCTAGCAACCGGCTAGAACTGCGCTCCAACCACAACTGCTCCAGACTGGGGTCGTAAGCAAAATATTCGCGCACTCCGATCAGGCCATATACGCGGGGCTTGCCCTCTGGCTCGATGTCGTTTTCGTAGGTTTGCTTCGAGCTTACTTTGATCACTACTGGCGGGGGCAGTTTGTCCTTCCTTCGCATGTCCCAACTCGTTAACTTAGCCAGTTCCTGGCTCGAAATGGGAATGCCTTTGAACACAACCACATCCGGCACGATCAGCTTCTGGGAGTTCTCGACAGCTGGATGATAATGGTTGAGATTGGTGGCAACCACCCAGCCTTCGTAGCGGTAGAGCCAGCGCAGCACCTGGGTCAGGTAGAACATCAAGTCTCCCTGGGGGTAGCTATCGCCCATTTCGTCTTCCTCGACTAAATATTCGTCCGGGTAGCCGACCAGAGCCGCCCGCTTGCTATCTTGAATGGTCATCGCTCGTGTTACTCCCTGCTTGTTGGACAGTTCTTGGCCGTCGCGTGTCTGACCTATTATACCATCTCCCGGTTTTAAGATTCTTTCACCAGGCCCAGGTTAGCATGGCGATTGCAAAGTCGAGGTGTCATTCCCTGTCATTCTGAGCGAAGTGAAGAATCTTCTTGAAAGAGCAAAGTTGTGCCTAATCAAGAAGATTCTTCGCTTCGCTCAGAATGACAGGGACAGGGCATAATATATGGTAAGCCCCGGACTTTGCAACCGCCCAGGCCCAGGCTAGAGCCTAGAGTGAATAAGTTTGATTCGAGTGGGTTTAGGGGGCGCAAAAAAGCCGCTATTGCTATATAGCGGCTTTGGTCATCTTTCGATGAAATCAGTCAGTCATTAACCTTTTAACAGTAAAGCCCTGCGTTACCCTCGCTTATAGCTGGGCGACTGGCCCTCCCTCGTCCACTTCTTCGACCTGGACGCGCTGACCGGAACGGGTCTGGCTGGTCGAGGCGGGTCGTTCGCCGGTGGATGGCCGCTTGAACACGAAGTAGCTGTTCTCGGTGTCACCCAGCGGGCTAACTCCGCTCAGTTCCCAACCCTGCTGGCCCAAATCGTCGAGGTACTCGCGCACAAAACTGCTGCGCCGTTCGCCTCGCCCGATCATAGCCTGTTCGCCTTCCGAAGAAATTTGACCACGGAAGTTGACATAAACCACTTTGTACTCCCACTTGGCCCCGGTATAGGGAGCGGCAGGAGCTTTCGGGGCCGGGGCTGGTTGAGCATCCGGCTGAACCTGGGGTTGATCCTGGACGGGCGGGAAGCCGGAGCCAGTATTGCCATTGGGCTGCTGCGCCTGGCTTACGCTCTGCTCCAGCCGGTTAATGCCGGTCTGGATGTCGCGCAAAACCTGGGCGAACATTCCCTGTAGCGAGGGGCCATCATTGCGTTCGCTCATGATATTTAGTTCCTTTCTAACCGACGCGGCCTGTCAGTTATAACCTGTGTAACCTGTAGAAACACTGGCCGGGTGCCGCCGTTTGCCGCCTGGCGACCTTGCTGCCCGGTCAAGCTGATTGTAGCACTCCGGGACTTTGAGGGAAAGAGCAAGCGTGTTAGAGTTGCGTTATAATGCCTCTAACGACTGCAAGGGTGCAGAATGAGGGCGCGTGTTAGGGCGAGAAAGAGGCATACAGAGGATGAAACCGGGATTAGTGGAGATTAGAGCGGCGCAGGAGCGGATCGCAAACCGGGTGCGGCGGACGCCGATTTTGCTGGCGCGGTCGCTGCGAGGGCTAGAGCCGGGCTGGAATTTGTACCTGAAACTGGAAAATTTGCAGGTGACAGGTTCGTTCAAGGCGCGGGGCGCGGTCAACAAATTTCTATCACTGGAAGACGGCGGTACGGGCGGGTTGGTGACGGCTTCGGGCGGCAACCACGGGGTCGGGGTGGCTTACGCCGGGTGGATCAGTGGCCGCCGGGCGACGGTTTACCTGCCCGAAACCGCTCCGGCCAACCGGGTCAGCCGGATTGCGGCCTGGGGTGCCGAGGTGATCAAGCATGGCAAGTCCTGGGACGACGCGAACGCGGCGGCGATTGCTCACGGCGAACGCGAGAGCCTGACTTATATCCATCCTTTCGCCGACCCGGTGGTAATCGCCGGGCAAGGCACCATCGGCCTGGAAATGCTGGCCGATATGCCGGTGCTGGATACGATTATGGTCGCTATCGGCGGGGGCGGCCTTATTTCGGGCGTCTCGCTGGCGGTGCATGCCCTCAACCCGCAGGTCAAGATTATCGGCATCGAGCCGACCGGCGCACCCACGCTCCACGACAGCTTGCAGGCCGGGCGAGTCGTGGAACTGCCCGGCACCAGCACCCGGTCGGGGACGCTTTCGCCCCGCCAGACCAGCCAGCTAAACTTCGATATAATCCGCCAGCATGTCGAGGAGGTCGTGCTGGTGACGGACGCCGAGATGGAGGTGGCCCAGGAATGGCTGTGGGCCGAACTGGGGATTGCCGGGGAACTGGCGGCGGCGGCGGCCATCGCGGCCCTTCTGACCGGCAAGGTGCAGCCAGGGCCGGGCCAGAATGTAGGCGTGGTGATTTGTGCGGCTCAGGCCGATATTCGATTTGAGTAAGTTAATTGACAAAGGTTAAACCTGATGCTATTATCTAAGCATTACTTGCATAAAGTTAAGCTCGCGCTACTAATACATTCACAGACTTTTTATCTAACACCTCAGAGGGCGCAATGAACCTTCTTTCGGCTCTCTCGCTGACCTGGCCGCAGGTTTTCGTGCTGCTGTTGTTAGCAATCATCGGGGCTTTTCTGGCCGAACTCGCCGTGGGCAATTCGCCGCGTTTCGGGTTTTTAGGTTCTCTGGCACTGGGAGCAATCGGGGCCTGGCTGCTCGTTACTTTACCGCTGGAGGTGGCAATCGAGCCACGCCTGGAAGATTTGCCGCTCGTGCGGGGGGTGCTGGGCAGCTTGCTGCTGGTGGCGTTCTTTGCTTTCTTTCGCAAGCAGGGAGCGCGGCGGTGAGAATGAAAAAGTTCAGGGGCCGTCCGAGTCTGCTGACGGTTGGGCAGGTCGGGCTGAGTCTGGCGGCAGGGCTGGCGTTTTTGCGGCTGATCTTGCGGCTGTTAGTGGCCGACGAACTTAGCCCGGTAGGACGCTGGCTGGTGGCAATCGGTGGAGTGGTGGTCGCGCCGGTACGGGCTATCGTGCGGGCTGCGCCGGTGGGACAATTGCCCGGTGCGACTTTTGAACCGGCGACGCTGGCGGCAGGCTTGATTTATCTCGGATTGGTGGCCGGGCTGGGGCTGGCCGGAGCGTGGCGGCAAAAATAAATTAGAGGTAGAAAATGCACAAGAACGAGTTTATCAAGCAACTGGCTAAGGAAACCGCTCTGCCTCAGAAAGAAGTCAACCAGGTTATTCGAGGGGCTATCGAACTGATTGCCCAACGCTTGCGCGATGGCGATAAGGTCGTGCTGACCGGCTTTGGTACTTTCGAGGTGCGCAAGAGGCGGGAACGGCGAGGGGTGAACCCTCAAACCAAACAAAGTATCACTATCCCCGAAACTCATACCCCCGGCTTTACCGCCAGCAATTCGCTCAAGCTGACCGTGCTGGGCCAGGCCGAACCCGGCAGCATGAGCCGCGAATTTGAAGGCAGCGACGAGCCGCCCAAACCGGCCCGACCTCGCGGGCGGCGCAAGAGTGCTTTGCCCGAATAAGTTTATCGCTGCGCTATCGCGGGGCGGTAGCTTTTGGGTGTGGAATTAGCCTTTAGAACTCAGGAGGGCTTCCCAGCCATAAAAACGGAACTCCGTCTTAACCGCGCTCCTGACCTGCTGCGGATAGGCCAGGGCTGCCAGGTAGCCCGGAGCGGGCTTGAAACCCAGCAAAGACCAGCTATGCAGTTCGGGCGCGTCGGTCAGGACACGGGCCGGTTCGCCCGGAGCTAACGAAACCTCTATGTCCTGCAAAGCCCGGCTCAAGCCGGTGCCGATAGCCTTCAAGTAAGCTTCTTTGCGCGTCCAGGCCCGGAAAAAGGCTTCGCTTCTGGCTTCCGGGGCCAGGCTTTGCAAAGTTTGTTTCTCGCGCCGGGAAAAGAAGTTGCCCGCGATTTGCTCCAGTTCCTCGACCGGACGCAAGCGTTCGAGGTCAACGCCAATGCCCGCTTCGGCTCCAATTTCAGCCTGTGATAACCCGCTTACGGCCAGCAAAGCCAGTTCGCCCGAATGAGTGAGGTTGAAGGTTAGCTTTGAGTTAAGCTCCTGGTCGGCCAGCGCGGGTTTGCCTTGCGGCCCGTAGCTAAATTCTAAATCTTGCGGTTTCGTCCCCAGGTAAGCCGAGAGGATGTGGCGCAAGGCGGCCCTGGCCTTTACAAAATGCTGCCGGTCTTTCTCGAAATAAAACCGGGCGGCGCGGGCCTGTTCCGCCGGGCTTAGCAGCCTCCAACAATCCTGGTAAACCGCCTCGGTCGACCGAAGCGGTACTAACCAGACCTCTAACCGGCCACGCGCTGGCACCTGTATATCGGGCGGAGCGGCCTCCCAGTTCCCCTCCCAATCCTGGTTCAATTCCGGCTCAAAAGGCATCATTTCACCGTGTGCTAATAAATGACTTAACGACTGCCT
>JBBRBE010000178.1:0-12513 GCA_038206175.1 Chloroflexia bacterium | reverse complement strand
CCTTTTTCCAGCGTTACGTTCTAATAATCCGTCCAACCCCAGCAACGCCGGAAATTTCTGCAACGAGGCATAAAGCTGAATATACAACCTTTGGGTAAGAAGAGCAGGCAAAGTTGGCCGACGATCTAGACTTTTGGATTTGCCGTGCGGTCAACTGGCCCTGATCAGGAAATGAATAAGAAGGCGGAGCTTATGATAGACCCGGCTGCTATTAAGTTTTGTGCAAATTGTGGTACACAAAGCCAGTTGAGTGTGGCCTTTTGTGAGAAATGTGGTACGCGCTTTTCGCTTCTGAACGACCAGGCCGAGGCCGAGGCAGGTCTTACCTCAGCGGCAGGCCAGACCGATTTGAAAAGTTACCTGATTGCTCGTACCGACCAGGAGGCTCCTCACTCTGAATTGGCCGAAATAAATCTGCGACTGGCCGTGCTGTACCTGCGCCGGGAGGAAAATGCCGCCGCTTTGCCTTATCTTGAGGAAGCCGTGCGGTTGGACGAAACCAACGCGCTGGCCCAGGCTTATCTGGGAGCGGCCCTGGCCGAGGAATATCAGGTGGATGAGGCGCAGTCCCACCTCCAACGCGCTCTTGAACTGGACAGCCACTCAGCCGTAATCCATCTCAAAATGGCCGAGTTCCAGCTTGGATTGGGCCTGAGCGTGGCAGCCGCCGAGCATCTGGAAATTGCCTCGAAGCTCGATATGCCCTCACGCGATACAGCACTCTACATCACTAACTTGCTGCGCAATACCCGCCACCGCAATCGCAATATTGTACCCCGCGACCCAAAAGCACCCAACCTTAATTTTTGGAAGGCCTGGCGCAACGGAGCCAAAGCTAAACCCAAAAAATCGTCCGTCCTCCCGGTTCAGCCATCCGGCCACAAGTAAAGGAAGCGACATGAACACATTACCTCTGGTGATACTGCTGATCGGTGTTATGCTCATTACGATGCTAACCAGGGTTTTTCTGCCGGTCGGCCAGAAGCTTCCCGGTACGCTCATTCATACCACGAAACTGTCTTTCCGCTATCGCTTGCTCTACCACCGCACCAGTATCTACATGATCGGATCAGTGATGGTGCTGGGAGGCGTAGGCGGTTGGCTCTCGTTCGCCTTGCAGGTAGTGATGGTGTTAGCGGCCTTTGCCATCCTGGGTATTCCGATCAAATATCAATTTACCACGCAAGGTCTGGCTCTTAACAACGTAGTAACGCGCTCGTGGGATGAATTCCAGACGGTAGAACGGCAGGCGCGGGTACTTCGCCTCAACACTGCCGGACAGGGACACGGCTTTAAGGTACTGGCTCCGTCTGCCGAACTGGATCAAATCGAAATAATGGCTAATCGGCTGGTGAGCCGTTCGCGCCCGGCCATCGAAGCTATTCTGGCCGAGGGAAACGCGGCCCCGGCCCGGCTAGGATTGCAATCTCGTCCGGCCAAAAAAGTGCGCCGCGCCTGAGCGTCAGGGATAGTATTTAATACTATTTAATTTATATAGAAGAATTACCCGTGGTAAATCCAGGCTTGTAGATATTTGGACGGCTAACCCCGTCAACTCAATCGGACTCATCTCTTATTTGATCAACTGTACTGTACCGTTTTCCCGTCGCCAGAGTAGGCGTACAGACGGGAAGCTGACTTTAGTTTACCCCTGAACAGCTTCAGTGCAGATGTTGGACGGGTATGCGGGTTCTTTCTGGCGAACAACTTACGTTTAAAAATGCTCAATTATCCCAAGAGAGGAGAGGAAGAGGTAAATGCACTCTAACCACCCTGTTCCAAAATCAGGTAATTCGGTTCAGGCCACCACACGGCCCCGCCTGACTCAAACTGCTGCGTTCTGGCGAATCGCCCTGGCAGCAGCTTTGCTACTGGCTCTGTTAGCTTTTTTTGCTTTTTCTGGGCAGACCAGCCGCGCTCAAACTACTCCCGGCGCGGGTACTCCTGCTCCGGCAGGCGCAACAGCGGCAGTGGCGGCTCCAACGGCGGCTCCGGCCCCGGCAGGCGACCCCGGCGGTTTAGCGACTGGCAGTGGGGCTGACCTGGGCGGTATCGCCCCGTTCTGTAGTGGCATTCCGGGCGGTTGTGTCCCGGCCACCGATGCGGACAAAGCAGCTAAGGCTAAATTCTTCGACGATGCCACCAAGAACGAGCCGTTCGCGGCAAACCTGGCGAACATGGTTCGGCAGAACCAGCTAGGAGCTAACTACCTCTGGACGCTGGTAGCGGGCTTCCTGGTCATGTTAATGCAACTTGGTTTTGCGCTAGTGGAAACCGGCTTCTGCCGCTACAAAAATGCTTTCCACGTGATGGGGATGAACTTTGCGGTTTACTTCGTCGGAATGTTGGGCTACTACATTGCCGGGTTCGCCTTCCAGTTCGGTGGCATCGGCAGCGTTGGCGTCGGCAACCTGGGCGGTCTGGCGACGCTCAACAACGAGATCAAGATTGGCGATTGGGGTATCATCGGCGGTAAAGGGTTCTTCCTGACCGGCGATACCTACGATGTCGGCATCGCCGTAATGTTCCTCTTCCAGATGGTCTTTATGGACACGACCGCCACGATCCCGACCGGGTCAATGGCCGAACGCTGGAAGTGGACGAGCTTTGTAGTTTACGGCTTCTTTGTCTCGATAGTCATCTACCCGATTTATGGCAACTGGGCCTGGGGCGGTGGCTGGCTTTCGCAGCTAGGCACGACCGGCCCGCTTGGAGCGGGTAGCCCATTCGGAGCAGGTTACATTGACTTCGCCGGAAGCGGCGTCGTTCACGCCGTGGGCGGTTGGACGGCTCTGGCGGGCGCACTGATACTCGGCCCGCGCCTGGGTAAGTACAACCGGGACGGCACCAGTAACCCTGTGCCAGGTCACAACATGGTTATTGCGATTGCTGGCACAATTATCCTGGCCTTTGGTTGGTTCGGCTTCAACCCCGGTTCGACCCTGGGCGTATCCGGCAACGGCAACCTGCGGGTTGGTCTGATCGCAGTTGTAACAATGCTGGCAGGATCGGCGGGCGCAATGACCGCGATGGTGATTACCTGGGTGCAGGGCAAACGACCCGATATAGGCATGACCTGCAACGGTTTGCTGGCCGGCCTCGTGGCAATCACGGCTCCCTCTGGTTATGTCGAACCGATTGCCGCGATCATCATCGGAATCGTCGCCGGTGGTCTGGTAGTCTTCTTCGTCGGCGTGGTAGATAAAGTCTTCAAGATTGACGACCCGGTGGGCGCGATTTCGGTTCACGGCGTCAACGGAATGTGGGGCCAACTGGCGGTCGGTCTCTTCGCCGATAACAAAGCCGAGTACCTCAAGGTGCAGGGTTTGTTCTACGGCGGCGGGATCAGCCAACTGCTGGCTCAACTGGTCGGAGCGGTGGTTGCTTTCATCTGGGCCTTTGGCATCAGCTACGCTTTCTTCAAAGTGCTGGGTCTGGTTATCGGCGGCAACCGCGTCAGCGAGAAGATGGAACTGGACGGTCTGGACGACGGCGAAATGGTACAGCCAGGCTACCTGGATAGCGACCCACTGGCGGGCAAATGGCCGCTTCCGGCAGTAGGAGTTCCGGCAGGCGCAACGGCCTAAACTGACTCAAACCGGCAAGCCCTTCCCAGGCCCTGGCTTTCACACTACCGTCCGGGCCGGGCCAGGCCAGGGAAGGGCTTGCACCGGAGAAAGAGCTACAAAGTGTAGTCCGATCAAGATAGAGCCAGTTAAGGTGGTGAGAGCGATGCCGCACCGACTTGAACACAAGAGTAGAAATGACTCAATTCTCAACGGGGAGCTGATCAAACTTCGAGAAGCGGCGGACAAAACAGGTTTTAGCGTAGGCTACTTGCGTACTATTGCCCAATCCGGGCGACTGGATGCCCGCAAGATCAATCGAGGGTGGTACACCACTCTTGATGCGGTAGAGGAGTACAAAAACAGCCGTCTTCAGATAAAAGTGGTTGATTAGCGGCTCGACCCAAACACTGAACCAGAAATCCAGGCTTTTCTCAACCGAAAGCCTGGGTTTTTGTATAAAAGTCACAAAATTTTAGCCTGGTTTTTGATCACTTTGTACCTAGTAATACTTTCCTCATTGGACTATCTTCAAAGAGTTAAGACGCAAGCTAAAAAGATTTAGAGGATATAAGCTTTGGAAACAACAAATCTACTCCTACCACTGGCGGCAATTTTAATCCTGGCAAAAGTAGTGGCCTTAGGATGCCGTCGTATCGGGATGCCCGCCGTCTTTGGAGAACTCCTGGTCGGCCTGTTGCTAGGCCCGTCGGTGCTAGGCTGGCTGCATCAGACCGAGTTTTTGAACGGAGTAGCTCACCTGGGCGTAATTATCCTGATGTTTATTGCCGGCCTCGAAACCGATCTGCAATTAATGAAGAAAGTCGGCGCGGCAGCTTTCCTGGCGGCCACGGGTGGCGTAATCATACCGTTGGTGTTCGGTACACTGGTTGGAATGGCTTTCGGCTTACCTTTCTTTGTAAGTATCTTTCTAGGTACGGCTCTGTCGGCTACCTCGGTCTCGATTTCTGCCGAAACTTTGCAAGAATTAAAACGCTTCCGCAGCCGCGAGGGAGCTACTATTCTAGGGGCGGCAGTAATTGATGACGTAATGGGTGTGGTGGTGCTGGCAGTCGTGCTTGGCGTGCATAGCGGCACGAATATCTGGTTTCCCCTGCTGAAAATGGTTGGTTTCTTTGTGATCGCAACGGTTGTCGGCCTGAAGGCTTTGCCCTGGATCAATCGTCATCTGGTACGCTGGCACAACCACACCGAGGAAGCGGTGCTGGCGGTAGTAGTATCAATCGTACTGATGTATTCCTGGGCCGCCGAAGAAATGGGCGGAGTTGCCGCAATCACCGGGGCGTACCTGCTGGGTGTCCTGTTGAGTCGCCTGGAAATCAAAGAGCGGTTGGACAAAGGCGTGCGCTCGATTGGCTACGGCTTTTTGATCCCGGTCTTCTTCGTCAGCATTGGCCTTTCGGCGGATTTCTCCAGCCTGCTTACGGCGGCCTGGCTAACCCTGGCCGTCACGGTACTGGCAATCGGCAGTAAAGTCGTCGGCTGTGGTCTGGGAGCCTGGGCCGGTCGGCTCCGCCGCAGCGAAGCTTTTCTGGTCGGCGTGGGCATGATCTCGCGGGGAGAAGTCGCGCTGGTAATAGCTTCGCTGGGCCTGGCCGAGGGTCTGATTGATAAACAGGTTTTCTCCTTAGTGGTGTTTATGACCATCATTACTACGCTGATCACCCCGCTTTTGCTCAAGGGTAGCTACAAACTGTTAGAAATGGGTAAACCTAAAACTGCCCTGCCGCATCACGTGTCCGCCGGAGTTATCCCGATGGTCACACATCCCCAGGAAGAATTGATGAACGCAAGTTAAATCCTGGTCTGTGTTATGTAAATCGAGATAAAACAACGAGCCTGAGCAGCCCATTTGGACTGCTCAGGCTCGTTGCTTTGATGCTACTAGCACAAAAAGCAACTTTGAGCGAAGTTTTCCCTTCTTTTGCACAACGAATAATTTTCTCTACCCGATCACAACCCAATCCAAATAGAATTTTATGTGCAAAAAATCTGAATGTATGGTACATTCGTCTTACGCTATTGGCACCCACCAAAACTCCACAGGCATAATAGGTCAGGCAGGACGTTGTGGTGAGCAAAACGCGAAAAATACGCATTCAGTCTTAAAGAACTTCCTGGTCGCACAGTTGGGGAAACTGTCGGTCGAACCGTACCCACGCTCGTAATTAAAAAAGTCAAAATCAATTTCCAGTTGAGTGAGAGGAAGCAATGACCGCTTTTGCATCTTTACTCATACCCTTTTTAGATGTTCCGGCGACTGCTCAGGCCGGAGGGTTTGATTTTCTAACCCTGGGACGCAACATCATCAATGGGTTAACTTTTGGCGCGATCTACGCTCTGGTCGCACTAGGGATCGTCTTAATCTACAAATCTTCCGACGTGGTAAATTTCGGACACGGCGAAATGGGTATGTTCAGCACCTTCGTTTGCTTTGCCGCCCTGGGCTTCTTGTTGCCGTCGCGTCCGCAAGGGCAAGGCTTGCCCGAAACCGTCGGCATCGGGGTCTGGCTGGTCGGACTGGTGGTGAGCCTGGTCTTTGCCGGGTTGCTCGGCCTGGTCATCGAGCGACTACTGCTGCGCCCGCTCCAAAAAGCACCCCTCCTGAGCCAGATTATGGTGACAATCGGGCTGGGCGTGCTACTTTATGGCCTGGCTAGTTTGATCTGGAAAGCCGACATCAAAGCCTTTCCCAAACCGGACATCGTAGCGGGTGAAGGCTTAACGCTGGGCGGTGGAGCCACCCCACTGGTGATTGACCGCGAAGTGATTGCTTCCCTGGTAGTCGCGGGCTTCGCCAGCCTTTTGCTGTTCATCTTCTTCAAATATACCCTGGTCGGCACGGCTATCCGGGCGATGGCCCAAAATCCCAGTGCCGCCCGCCTGATGGGGGTCAATGTTGGTCTTTTAACCGGCCTGACCTGGATGCTGGCTTTGATGCTGGCAGCGATGGCCGGAATCCTGGCCGCGCCGAAAGTTTTCTTGCAGCCGCTTATGATGGCGACTATCGTGGTCAATGCTTTTGCGGCGGCGGTGCTGGGTGGCATCACCAGTCTGCCGGGGGCCGTCCTGGGCGGTCTGGCAATCGGGATTATTGATAATCTGGTCAAGTTTTATTTGCCGGATGGGTTGAGCGGCATCATCTCTTTCCTGATTATCGTCCTGGTGCTAACGGTGCGGCCTAACGGTCTGCTGGGCAAGACGGTTCGGAAGAAGGTATAGGCATGAATAATTTGATCAACCGGGTGGCAGACTTTCTTCGACCGCCTTACATACGCTGGCCGCTCCTGGTCGCCTTCGTGCTGGCCCTGCCCTGGCTCGTGCCGATTGCGTTACCCTTCCTTTTTCAGCCGGGAAATTTTACCTATACCCAACTCAACAACTGGCTCATTCTGGCGGTCGTCGCCATCGGCCTTAACTTGCTGACCGGCCTGACCGGAATGATCAGCCTGGGCCACTCGGCAATCTTCGCGGCAGGAGCCTATACCGCCGGTTATTTCACCGGGCGGGGTGGCTTGCCCTTCCCGGTATCCCTGGTGCTGGCAGCCCTCTTTGGCGCGGTCGTAGGGGTAATTTTAGGGTTGCCCGCCCTGCGCTTGAGTGGGCCGTACCTGGCGGTCGCCACTTTTGGCTTTGCCGTGGCGGTGCCGCAACTCTTGTCCAGTAGCAAAGAACTGGGTAGTCTTTTCGGCGACCAGAACGATATTACCGCGCAGATCGGCGTGTTCAAAGTACCGCGCCAGGTACTACCGGGCTTCCAGTTGAAGGACGATCTAGGCCGTTACTTTCTCTTCCTGATTGTAGCGGCGATTATGGTGCTACTGGCAATTGGATTGTGGCGAAGCCGCACTGGACGAGCTTTTCGGGCCATCCGCGACAGCGAGACGGCGGCCCAGGCCATGGGGATTAATCTGGCCCGCTACAAAGTGCTGGCGTTTGTGATTAGCGCGATGTACGCCGGAGTGGCCGGAGCGATGTATTCGGCCCAGGTCGGCCAGCTAGAGGCAAACGCGCCGGAATTTGGAGCGGTCGAGTCGGTGCTGTTCCTGACCGCGATTATCCTGGGCGGTCTTGGCTCGATTACCGGGGCGGTAGTCGGGGCGGGTATGCTGGTATTGCTGCCAGTCGTCACGAACCAGGTTAAACGTTTCATCACCGACCAGTTCAACTTTACTATCGAGAATTTCGAGTCGATCTTCTACGGTCTGATCATCATCCTGTGCATTTTCTACATGCCGAACGGAATCGTAGGAGCCTTCAAAAGCCTGATAGCGCGGCTTCGCGGCAACCGAACGGCGGCTGCCCTGGCTCAGGCCGGGCCGCTTACGGTCGGCCCGCTCGGTCTCGATGGAGGCCCAGGGCTGATGACCGACGAAATCGGGCCGGAAGTGGAAGTACGGAAAGGAGTTTAGCCCGGTGAACGACACACTCCTGGAAGTCCAGAATCTCGAAATTTCTTTTGGCGGCCTCAAAGCGGTCAGCGATTTCTCGATGAGCGTCGGGCGCGGCCAGATCGTCGGGCTGATCGGGCCAAACGGGGCCGGCAAGACTACGGTATTTAACTGTATCAGCCGCTTCTACAAGCCCAACTCCGGGCGGATCGTCTTCAACGGAACCGATCTGACCCGCCAAAGCCCCGATGCGGTGATCCGGCTAGGCGTGGCCCGCACCTTTCAGAACGTCGAGTTGTTCAAGACGATGACCGTTCTGGAAAATCTTTTGATTGGCGAACACACCCGCATGAAGCACACCGTTTTTTCGGATGCGCTGATGCTGCCGGATAGTCGCCGGGCCGACCGGCGCGGCAAAGAACGCGCTATGGACGTACTGGCCTCCCTCGGTATCGCTTCCTACGCCCATAACGTAGTAGCCAACCTGCCTTTTGGGGTGCAGAAAATGGTCGAGATGGCACGGGCACTCACGGCGGAACCCAAGTTGATTTTGCTGGACGAACCCGCCGCCGGGTCTAACCCCCACGAGACGGATAAGCTGGCCGCGCTGATCGAGCGAGTTCGGAGCGAATTCGGCGTAACGGTGCTATTGGTCGAACACGATATGTCGCTGGTGATGGGCATTTGCGAACGGCTATACGTGCTGGATTTTGGTAAGAAGATCGCCGAGGGGCTGCCGGAGGAAATTCAAAACAACCCGGCGGTAATCGAAGCTTATCTGGGCGACCAGGAAGAGGTTTTGGACTGATGCTAAAACTTCAAGATGTTCACACTTACTATGGCCGCATCCACGCTCTCAAAGGAGTCAGCCTCGAAGTGCCGGACGGTTCGATTGTAGCTCTTCTGGGAGCCAACGGAGCCGGGAAAACGACCCTGCTCAAGACTATTTCCGGCCTGACCCCGGCAGCCCAGGGCCAGATCGAGTACGATGGTAAAGCTATCGAAAAATTACCACCCCAGAAAGTGGTTGGCCTGGGTATCGCCCAGGCTCCCGAAGGGCGGCAGGTTTTTACCGACCTGACCGTACTGGAGAACCTCAAGATGGGGACTTTCTCGCGCAAGGATAAAAAAGAAGTCAGCCAGGACCTGGAGACAATCTATCAACATTTCCCGCGCCTGAAAGACCGGCTCAACCAACCGGCGGGGACGCTATCGGGCGGCGAACAGCAGATGGTAGCGATTGGCCGTGCGCTGATGGCGAAGCCGCGCATCCTGCTACTGGACGAACCGAGTCTGGGTCTGGCTCCTTTGATGGTCAAGGAAATCTTTCACATTATCGAGGAAATTAATCGGCTAGGCGTGACCGTGCTGCTGGTCGAGCAGAACGCGTATCTGGCTCTGCGGATCGCTCATTCCGGCTACGTCCTGGAAACAGGGCGGGTCGTTCTGAGCGGTAGCGGCGAAAGTTTGCGCCACAACGACGAGGTAAGAAAATCTTATCTTGGTCAAGAGAGAGTTTAACCGCTAATAATAGTTAAGGGTCGGGAGTAAGAGAAGCTGCGAGTAGCTTTTTCAGCTTCTTGTAATCTCGACTAATCTCGACAAAGATGCATTGCTGCATTGCTTTCACAGAGGAGAGGTTTTTATGACGAGAGTAAGTAAGAACAAGTTCGGCTTTTTGGCCGGGCTGGTAGCGATAATGAGCCTGTTGACGCTCTTACTGGCCGCTTGCGGCGATAACACCGCCACCACTTCGACCGGGGCAGCCACTACCAGCGCGGCAGCAGGGGCTACCGCCGCCGGTTCAGCCACGACTGCCGCGATGGCGATGACGAGTGCCGCCGCGATGACTACTGCCGCAGGTGGGACGGCTACGACTGCCGCCGCAGGCACCAGCCCGGCGGCAGGGCCGGTCAAGACCGTGGCAGCCGTGGCAAACGGCATCAAGACCGGCGTGACCGACACCGAAATCAAGCTCGGTAGTTGGGGGCCGCAATCCGGCACTGCCGCCGGGTATGGCATCGTAGACCGGGTGCTGGACGCCTACTTCAAGAAAATCAACGAGGAAGGCGGCATCAACGGACGCAAGATCAAGTTTATCTACGAGGACGACGCTTACCAGGCCGCCAAGACCATCGCGGTCGCCAAGAAGCTGGTCGAGCAGGAGAAAGTCTTTGCTGTCGTCGGAGGAATTGGTACGGCCAACAACCTGGGCGTCAAAGATTATTTGATCGAGAACGGCGTGCCTAATATCGCCTTTGCCACCGGGTCGGGCGCACTGGTAAACCCGCCGGTCAAGAACTGGTTCGGCCTTCTGACGAACTACAGCTTCGAGGGAGCCGTCTTCGCGCAGTACGCCGCCGATCAGTTAGGGGCCAAGAAAGTGGCGGTAGTCTACCAGAACGACGGCTTTGGCAAAGAAGGTCAACAGGCTTTCGTCAAAAAAGCTAAGGAACTTAAGCTGGAGGTAGTGGGCGAAGTACCTTACGAAACCGGCTCGACCGACCTGGCTTCGCAGGCTTTGCGCTTGCAGCAGTCCGGCGCGGACACGGTATTCGTGGCTGCCGTACCTGGCCCTGGCGCGGCGGTGGTCAAGGAGATGAACAAGCTCGGCTTCAAACCTAAAACGCTCCTGACTTTCGTGCTAAACGATCCGTCTTATTTCTCGGCGGCGGGCGCGGCGGCAGAAAACAACTATACGTCGTCTTTCACTCCCTTGCCGGACGCTGACGAGCCGAAGATGGCAACTTACCGGGCCTTCATGAAGAAATACCTACCCAATGAGCAACTCGGCAGCTTCTCGCTGTGGGGATACCTGGGCGGTCAAATTCTGGAAGAAGGCTTGAAACGAGCCGGTAAAGACCTCAGCCGCGAAACGCTGGTAGCCGGGCTGGAGTCTATCGTGGACTGGAAGGAAGGCGTAGCCAACAACATCAGCTATGGCCCGACCAACCGCGCTCCCCAGAACTCGCTCTACATCCTGCAATATGCGGCTGGCAAGCTCAGCAAAGTAACCGAACCGCTCACGGCGAAATAAGTTCCAGGTTCATCCCGTTAGAAAGACAAGCACCCGCCGAGTTATAACTCGGCGGGTGCTTGTCTTTCTGGTAAACTTGCAATCAATTGGACAATAAAAACAGGAGCGACGAAGGCAAATACAAAACCGTCTACCTCTACTGTTTTAGGCCCTCCCACCTGCCGCTTGCGCCCTGTTTTCCAATTGGGTATACTTTAAGTGCGTTTGATAGTCAAGAAAGGGGCCTGATATGAACATTCACCTTGCACCAGTGGACGAGGCGCACCTAAAACAACTGGTCGAAGACGGCCACTACACCAGTGTAGCCGAGGCGGTACGCTTTGCCGTGAAGAATTTTTTGCGGGAAAGCCCGTTGAACAGTCCTTTTTATGCCGCCGTGCGCAAGGGCGAGCAGAGCTTGCGCGAGGGCCGGGGTGTAGCTTACACCCCTGAACTTGAGGACGAGATTTGGGAGGAAGGATTAGCCCGCGCTGGTTCAGAACGAAAACCCAATCCAGATGTCATCCCGCAGTAACTACACCCTCGTTCTTTCCCCCGAAGCGGTAGAAGACCGCAAGGACATTGTAGCCTATACCGTCACTACCTGGGGAAAAGAGCAGGCGAGAAGGTATAATCAGAAGATACGGGGCGCACTGGCGGCCATTCGCATTAATCCGAATATTGGTAGGCCGCACCGAGACTTGCCGCCCGTCTATTTGGTGTACCACGCCGAGCGGCATTACATCATCTATAGCGTGGAAGGTATACGTATTGAGATTGTGCGTATTCTTCACGACCAGATGGACTTAAAGCGTCATATTAACTAGCGGGAGTGCTAACCCTGAACATCGAACAAGCCAAAGCGATAACTGAACTTCAAACAATGGATCAGAACAGGGCCAGGCGGACGGCTCCTTCGGCGGGGTTGAGGACGGCTATCGGGTCGTCACATTCGGGCAGACGTTCGGCCAGGCGGCGGCGTAGTTCGCCCGGATTGCTTAGAAGCACGGAGCCGTAAAAGGCCAGTGGAATTTTAGGAGCAGCAACCGGCAAGTCTGTACCTTTTAACTCGAAGTTAAGCCCGCCCAGGCTAAAGGAAGCCGGACGCGGCGGAGCCACATCTAGCTCGACCCGCCGGATAACCGCCCGCACCGCTTCGGCCAGAGCGTCCGCCGCCTCGTCCAGCACTCTGGCGGCTACCGCGTCGCCTTTCGCCGCCGCCCGCTCGACCAGCGGAGCAAGCTCGGCCAGAGCGCGTTTGTAGCCCTCGGTGCTTTCTTCTAATTGGGCCTTGTTGCCGCCGGTGCCAAGTCCGGCCAGTTGGGTATAGAGGCGTTGAGAAAGCGCGTCGGGCCGGTTTTCGGGTAATTTCCACTCTTTTTCGATGGCGGCAGTCAGGGCGGTCGGTTCGCCCCGGCCATCGCTGGCCCGCAATGCCGCCTTGACTGCCGCCAGGCCGACCGCGTGTGCGCTACCTTCGTCACCCAGCAGGTAGCCCCAACCGCCCGCCCGCGCCGTC
>JBBRBE010000177.1:0-12618 GCA_038206175.1 Chloroflexia bacterium | reverse complement strand
CTGGCGACCTACACCCTCACCCCCGCCGACCTTTTAGCGGCGCGGCGGGAACTTGGCACGACGAGCGACGAGACCCGCCTCGATGCGGTCGTGCTGGGCAGCCCGCACTTTTCGCTGGCCGAGTGCGAACGGCTGGCCCTTCTTTTGGACGGACGGCGGGTGCATGGGGGGGTTAGCTTCGTGGTGACAACTAACCGACTGGTCAAAACGGTGCTGGCCGGGCGCGGCGTGCTGGCGGGCCTGGAACGGGCCGGAGTGCGGTTGGCTGAGGACACCTGCATCTTGCTCTCGCCCATGCTCGGCCCCCAGATCGAGACTCTGATGACTAACAGTGCCAAATACGCTTACTATGTGCCGGGCAAGCTGGGACGGCAGGTAGTTTTTGGGAGCCTGGCCGAGTGCGTCGAGTCCGCCGTCGCCGGGCGGGTGGTGCGGCAGTGAGCGGGCTAAGGCCGGAACGGGTGCTGGTGGCGGGCCAGGCCGCCGGGCCGGTGCTTTTTACGACCGAGCCGCTTTCGTTCTGGGGCGGCCTCGACCCGCAGAGCGGGCTGATTATTGACCAACGCCATCCGCTGGTCGGGCAGTCTGTGACGGGCAAGGTATTTGTTTTCCCCTACGGGCGCGGTTCGTCCAGCAGTAGCGGCATTTTGCTGGAAGCGATCCGCCTCGGTACGGCTCCTGCCGCGATTATCAACTGGCGGGTGGACGGTATTCTGGCCCTGGGTATTCTGGTTGGGCGCGAGATGTACGGGCGCACCCTGCCGCTCCTGACGCTTGATCCGGCCGATTTTGCGACGCTCGGCTCGGTGTCTTTCCTGACAATCCGGCCCGACGGCAGTTTTAACTAACGAATGATCCTTGAAACACAAGTGCTAATCTAACCTTCTCAGGTGTCATTTTGCTGCTATAATATAGTTATGACGACTGAGACTGACATTGAAATTGAAGCTGAAGAAGCTCAAAAAGACGGGCCGACCGACCCGACCCTGGCAAAGACCCTCTACGCGCAGGTAGCGATGGACTCGCCCGGCCTGACCGCCAGCCTTACTTATGCCGTGCCGGACGAATGGCGCGAACTGATCCAGCCTGGTCAACTGGTCTGGGGGCCGCTTAAAGATGGGCGGGCGCAAGGAGTGGTGATGGCGGTGGATGACCGACCGCCTGGCTTCAAAGCTCGCCCTCTGAGCGACCTGGTGAACGTGCGTCCTGTGCTGTTTCCCTATCAACTCGAACTGGCTGGCTGGCTGGCTTCCTATTATTACTCTGGTCTGTACGAAGCGGCCAGCCTGATGTTGCCGCCCGGTTTGAGCCGGGCCGCCCGTCCAACCCTCGTGCGCACCCCGGCAGGGCGCGAATTTTTGCTGCCGCCCGGTCTCGGCCCGAACGAACTCTTTCTGCTCGATCTCCTGCGCGACCGCGAACCGCCCGACCTGGCCGGAGGTGAACGACCGGCCCCTTTGCTGGCCGATCTCAAAAAAGAATTTGTTGCCCGCCAGGGTAAAACGACTTTCGAGAAGACCGTGCGTAACCTGGAAGAGCGCGGGTTGGCCGAGCGCGGCTTTTTCTTGCCCCGGCCCGGCGTCAAACCGCAACTCAAACCTTTCGTGCGCCTGGCACCTTACCTGCTGGATGTGCCGGAAGACGACCCGGCCTTGAATAAAAAGCTAGGCCGGGCCAAAAAGCAACGAGCCGTCTTCGAGATTTTGCGGCGCGAACTGGCTCCGGGCTACCTGATGCCCGCCGACGAGTTACGCCTCCTGGCCGATACCGACCTGGAGACGCTTCGCGCCCTGGCTGCCAAAGGGTTAGTCGAAATCGAGGAGCGCGAGGTGCGCCGCGACCCACTGGCGAACCGCCCGCAGCGTTTGCAAGCCGAAGAACCGCCCCTCCTGACTTACCGGCAATCCCTGGCCTGGCGCGAAATGCTGGACGGCTTCGCTCAGCCTGGCCCGACTACCTACCTCTTGCACGGCGTGACCGGCAGTGGCAAGACCGAGCTTTACCTCCGCTCGATTGCCCGCGTGCTAAAGGAAGGCAAGGGCGTGATCGTCCTCGTGCCTGAAATCGCCCTGACCGCGCAGACGGTAGACCGTTTCGCGGCCCGCTTTCCGGGCCGGGTGGCCGTGCGGCATAGCAAACTTACCCCCGGCGAAGCTTTCGACGAATGGCGACGCGCCCGCGAAGGCGAGGCTTCGATTGTGATCGGAGCGCGGAGTGCGCTTTTCTCGCCTCTGCCGAACCTGGGCCTGATCATCATTGACGAAGAACACGAATGGAGCTACAAGCAGGACGAGTCGTTTGGCGGCGGGCCGCTCTATCACACTCGCCAGGTGGCGGTCGAACTAAGCCGCCTGACCGGGGCCAAGCTGATTCTGGGCAGTGCGACCCCGGCGGTAGAGAGCTATTTCTGGGCCGGAGAGGGCGAATTTCGCCTGTTGAGCCTGCCGGAACGGGTCACGCCCCGCGAGGTTGGCGAGGAGGAGACCGGCGGGGCGACGCCTCTGGCTCTGCCGCCAGTGCAAATTGTAGATTTGCGGCAGGAGCTAAAATCCGGCAACAGTTCGATTTTCAGCCGACCGCTTCAACAATACCTGCGCGAAACGCTGGGCGAGCAGCGACAGTCAATCCTCTTTCTGAACCGGCGCGGCACGGCTACGATTGTGATGTGCCGGGATTGCGGCACGGTGGTCGTGTGCGATGCCTGCGATACGCCTTTGGTCTTTCACGCCGACCTCGACCGCCTGATTTGCCACCGTTGCGGGCGACGCTGGGTGACGCCCCGGCAATGCCCCAACCAGGAATGTAAAAGCGAACGCATCCGCCACCTGGGGATCGGCACGAAGCGGGTCGAGGACGAACTGGGGCGACTTTTTCCACGGGCTAGAATTGTCCGCTGGGATCAGGATACCGTCTCCGAAGGCGGACGCGATTCGTACCAGACCCTCTACGACAAAATGGCAAATCACGAAGCCGACCTGCTGGTTGGCACGCAGATGATTGCCAAAGGGCTGGATTTGCCGCTCGTGTCGCTCGTGGGCGTCGTGACGGCGGATACCGGCCTCTACCTGCCCGATTTTCGGGCGACGGAGCGGACTTTTCAACTGCTGACCCAGGTGGTAGGCCGGGCCGGACGGCGGCAGGGGCCAAGCCGCGCCCTGATGCAGAGTTACACGCCGGATCATTACGTCATTCAGGCCGCCTCGCAGCACGATTACGCCTCCTTCTACCGGCAAGAAATCGCTTTCCGCTTCGAGCATGGCTACCCGCCTTTTTCGCGGCTGATCAAGTTTGTCTACAGCCACAAAGATGAAGGCCGCGCCCGCGTCGAAGCCGACCGCCTGGCCCGCGAACTGACGACCCATTTCGAGGAAGCCGGACTGAGTGCCGAGGCCGGTCAATGGGATTTTATCGGCCCGGCCCCGGCTTTCCAGCACAAGTTGCGCGGTCAGTACCGTTACCAATTTATCTTGCGCCTTTACAATACCAACCCGGATACGCCTACCGGCGACGATAGCCCGACTTCGCGCCTGCTGCGCCGCATCATAGGCCACCTTCGCCCGCAGTGGCACGGCTGGACGGTGGACGTTGACCCGCAAAGCGTGCTGTAGTACAATATAGTCTACACAAAAAGTAACTTTGCAGGCTTCTTGTGCGTATATAATCAGGAATGATTATTTATTAGGGAAGAATATTAAGAAGGATCGTAATTAGAAATGGCTCTCCTGACAATTTTAACCGACGAGAACCCCCGGCTGCGCCTGAAATCGCACAAGGTGACAAAATTCGATAAGAACCTGCGGAAGCTGGCCGAGGATATGCTCGAAACAATGGAAACTGCCAACGGCATCGGGCTGGCGGCTCCCCAGGTGGGCGTGCTGCAACGCCTGGTCGTGGTGGACATCCCGGAAGACCTCGAATTTGACGGCTCCGAGCCGTTCCAGGCGGTGGTGGTGAACCCGGAAATTATCAAGTGCAGTGGCGAACAGGTTGGCGAGGAAGGTTGTCTGAGCGTGCCGGGCTGGTACGGCGATGTTAAACGCTACGACCAGATTACCCTGCGCGGTCAGGACGTGACCGGCAAGCCGATCCGCCTCAAAGTAGAAGGGCTGCCATCTCGCGCTCTTCAGCACGAGATTGACCATCTCGACGGTATTATCTTCACCGATATTCTGGTGGACGCCGCGACCCTGCATAAGGTCAAGGCCTCCGACGAGAAAAAGACTAACTCGGCCAAAGAACTGGTCAAGGTAATCTAAACCGCTTTATCTGGAATAAAAAAGAGGGAGGCTTTCCTAACCGAAAGCCTCCCTCTTTTTTATTCCGGCCTTTATACTTATTTATCCCGGATGGTTTTAAGGCGTTCGGCCAGGAGTGCGGTGTAAACCTCGGCGCCTTTGGGTCGAAGGTGAATCCCGTCTTCCCAGAAAAGATCAGGACGGGTGCTGCTAACGGCGTGCCAGTCCAGCAGCACCGTACCGGGATAACGCTGTACACCCTCGGTCAGCATCTTATTGATCGAGCTTTCCCAGTAGCGCGGCACTTTCACATTCACAAACACGACTGATTTTACTCCGGCTTCTTTCAAGAGGCTCATCATTTCGTCGAACTGTGCCGCGCTAAAGATACCGTTAGTACCAAGATGAATCACCACGATTTCGCCCAGTTGCTTCGAGCTACGCAGCGACCTTAAAATATTCAGGGCGGCGGGAGCTTGCATCCCGACCGCCGCTTCCACATCCACCCCGCCGAGGCTTTGTTTAATTTCGCCCACCGCGCCCAGCATCACCGAGTCGCCTACGGCGGTAATCCAGCCTGGCCCGCCTTTGCTGGCGGATGGCGGGGTTGGCCCGGCCAGTGAGCTACCGGGAACCAGGGCCGAAGCGGGCGCGGCGGTGGTCGGGAGGCTGGCGACCGGCAGAGTTGCTTTAGTTTTGGGAACGACCGGCAGAGTTGGCCGGACTGTCGCGGGTTGGGTTTGGGGAGCCGAGGTCGGCGTTGGAGCCAGGATTTGCGCTCCCTGCGTGGGCGCAGAGCTTGCCGCAGTCGCCGGGGTTTGGGCCGTCACTTTGGGCTGATCTTGCTTTGGCCCCGCCGCCAACCCGACCGGCGTACCTGCCCCCGCCGCGAGATAAGAAGGCGGCGCGGGTGGTTGCGCGACGGTAGCCGCCAGGCCCAGCAAGGTCAAGAAGGCCACTCCCAGGGCGGTCGTCCCGGCCCACTTCATCGTAAGGCGGTTCCGGTGGACGCCGCGAGCCTGGCCCAATCTTTGCCAGGCGCGGCCTAATCTGCCCGCCCGCACCGGAGCCTCGACAAAGCGGTACGAAAGCTCGGCCAGCCCGACCGTCAGGCCCAACCGAACGACCAGGAGCGGCCAGCCGTCCAAATTGACATCCAGTTCAGGCCGGGTCACGGTTAGAACCGGCCAGTGCCACAGGTAAAGACCGTAGGAACGCAACCCAAACCAGCGCACGGGAGGAATGTCCAGCAAGGCCGGTCCCAGGTGGGCCAGTGGATGCACCACCACGGCGATCAAAACGGCGGTAGTGAGGGCGACCAGGGCAAAGCCGCCTCGGTAGAGGAAAGCGTCGTACTCGCCGATATTCAGGCCGAACCAGACCAGCAGACCCAGCGCGGCCCCGCCGACCAGATTTAGTACGATTGAAACGTCGCCGCTTTTCCGGCCCTGCCAGGCTTCGCGCCGCCAGGGTGTCCAGACGAAGGCCAGGGCCGCCCCGATTAAAAGCCCCGCCGCTCGTGTATCGGTTCCGTAGTAGAGCCGAGAAGGGTCGGCGTCCGGCTGGTAGAGCAGAGCCATCAGCCCGGTCGAAACGGCGGCACCGGCCAGGATTGCGGTCAACAGGCGGTAACGTCGCAAGCGGGTCAGGCCCAACCCCAGCAGGATCGGCCACAGCAGGTAGAATTGTTCCTCGACCGCCAGCGACCAGAGATGTTGCAAAAGCGACGGTCTGCCGACGGTCTGGAAATAAGAAGTATGCCCGAAGATGTAGTACCAGTTGGTGACGTAGCCCAGCGCGGCCAGTACATCGTTGCGTAACCCGGCCACCTCGCCCGGTAAAAAGAGGACCGCGTAGCTAAAGCTAACGGCCAGCAAGAGAAACAGAGCCGGGAGAAGCCGGCGCGCCCGGCGCAGCCAGAAGGTTTTGAGGTCGAGCCGCCCGGTTCGCTTCCACTCGCTCAGAAGCAGCGCGGTAATCAGGTAGCCGCTTATGACAAAAAAGACCTCGACCCCTAGAAAGCCACCCGGTAGCCAGCTAACCCCGGCGTGGTAGAGTAGCACCCCGATCACGGCAAAGGCCCGCAACCCATCCAGGCCGGGCAGGTGCGGCATTCGCACTTCTACCGAGGACCGGGCCGCACCGGGCCGGGCGGTGGTCGGGCGCGGGCGGCGAAAGGGCGTGTCGGACTGCCGGGCCGGTCGGAAAGTTGGGGCCGGAGGTGGTTGCCCACCCGTGGCAGATTTATATGTGGCCGAGGGCCATTTGTCGGCCCTGCCCATTGTATCCTGCTCCTGTCCCTTCATCCGCCTCGGCTCCTCGGTTCCATCGCCAGACTACACACCGAACTTATTAGCTATTTCTAATTTACTTTACAATAACAAGACCTGGATTGCAAGCTCTTGGGCCTGTAAAGGCTAAATGCCCGCCATAGGCTGGGTGGTAATTGCTTCAGGACGGGGTTTTACACCAAAAAGCCTTTTGAATAAGAAAATTTGTACCAGTTTGTGCTATAATACGAACAGACGTGCGCCTCCCTTATAAGAGGGGTAGGCACTCTCTAGCCCAAAAGCAGATAGAGTTATAGTTATGGTAGGTTCAGCGTGGTTGAACCGGGCAAAACTGGTATTGAAAGGAGGGCGGCACTTGCTCCGCTTCGGAGCCGTTCTTAGGCCGCGACAACGAGAATTATGAGCAATATGACAGGAAAAAGAGTAAATCCCCTCAGTCGCCGACCGCGCCAGCAGCGTCTGGTGCTGGCGGTACGTGGAGCCGCCGGGACAGGCAAAAGCTTTTTTGCCTCGACGCTGGCCGATGCGGGCCTGGGCCGTTTGTGCTATTTCGACGTAGAACGCAAGGGCCGCCTGTTAGAAGGAAGCGATGGAACCAAGTTCGACGCTATCGAAATTCAGCACCCCGACGAACTGCCCGAATTTATTGATTGGGCCTTAGAAGGCGAGGGCCGCGAACAGGGTTACGGCTGTTACGCCCTGGACTCCTGGGCTATGTACTTTGGGCGTAAGCACCGCGAAACGGTTATGGCCGTGCGCGACCGCCACGACGACCCGACCGCCCAGCCCAGCGCGGAAGAATTAGCCGCCGACCAGATGGTTTTCCAGGAAGTGTTGCGCCGGTTGTGCGTGGATAGCGGCGCGTGTGTGGTAATCACCGACCAGATCGGGGCGCGAGGCAAAGAAGAGCGCGAAGAAAACGAGATGGGCCGGGTGCTGCCGCTTACCAGTGGCGGTCTGGAATATTTCGTAGACGTGCTGGTGGAAGCTTCGCTGCGGATTGACGATTTGCGCCCGGTGCGGGTCTTCCGGGTAGTCAAGAGCAATAGCCCGGCCTTCCCGATTGGCCTCGAACTGCTCAACCCGTCTTTCTCGGACTTCCTGGTGCGTCTATCGCAAGGTGGCACGGCTTCCCTCCCTCTGACCGCCCCGACTGCCAGCACCGAGCCGGAACTGTTGGAAGAATCGCCCGCTCTGACAATCGTGCCGCCGCTCGGCCCGACCCTGGGCGAACTGATCGAGAAAGCTGAGACGAACGGCCTTTCCCAGGCCGACCTGGTGACGGCGGCCCGCTACTACTGCAACGGCAAAACCGACCTGGAACGCCTGTCCAGCGATGAAATTGCCGACCTCGACCGCCGCCTGACGGCCCGGATCGAGAAAGAGCAGTTGCGGGCGCAATCGCAGGCTGCCGCCGACGGGGGCGAGGTGCAGGCCGAACCAGGTAGCGTCGTCCGCGTGCGCCGCCGGGCGTAGCCGCGTGGCTGGAACTGTAGGCCCGGTTATACAGGGCTACGAAAAGAAAAGTCTACAGTTCCAGCCGCAAAAGGGCCGCTCCTAGCGTTTTACCCAGCCCGTCCAGGGCTAGAGAGCGCGTCGCGCCGCCGCCGAGGGCGTGTTCCAGCACGAAATTAAAGGCCAGGATATTCGGCAGTTCGTAACGCTGAACCTGGCCTTTGACGATCCCGGCAAAGTGTTCGCGTACTCGTTCCGCACTTACGGCCTCTTTGACCCGCTCGTAATCGGCCTGGTTTCGCAGGAAAAGCGCGACGTTGCATTTGTCGCCTTTATCGCCGCTACGGGCCGAGGCAATTTCCACCAGCTTCATCGCTTTTCTCCGAAATTATAAGGCTGAGCTTGAATTTCAAAAAATGGGGCTAAAAACCCTTTTAAAGGGCCGTTTGATAACAATCAAGCCGGTGTAGGTTCCCCTAACGCTGACCTACCACAAAGATACTCTCGCTGGGCATGCTTATAGAGCCGTCCGAGGTGGCGTATTGGGCCACCGCCTGGGTTACTTTGGCCCAAATTTCAGTGCGGCGTTCCTGGTTCTGGCCCATCAACATTACTACGAGTGGAGCTGAAATATCCTGGGTAAAGGCGGTGAAATCTTCGGGCGAAGCAAACTTAAAATTAACGCTAATTGTTTCAGTCTGAATATTTCTGAAACCAGCGTCCTTCATCATTCCTTCCATCAGGTGGGGTTCGGCCAGCTTGAAGAGGCCAGGGTCGCCAGAGGCGGGGGCCGGAAGATTAAGCTCCCGGTTTATCACGGTCGCGGCGGCGGCAATCACCGGAACTCTGGCGGGCGAACTCCACAAAGCTGTCGCCAGGTAGCCCCCTGGAACGAGCAAGAGGCGTAACCTCGCCAGGGCCGACCCTGGATTGGGAAAGAACATAAAGGCCCAGCGGCTAAAAGCTCCCTCAAAACTCTCCTGGGGCAGATCGAGTGACTCGGCGTCTCCTTGCACAAAGTCCAGGTTCGTCAGACCGAGTCGGGCCGCTCGTTCGCGGGCAATCGCCAGCATCTGGCCTGAAATATCGGTCGCTACTACCCGACCGCCTGGCCCGACGAGGCGGGCGGCAGTTATGGCCGGTTCCCCAATGCCGGTAGCGACATCCAGCACACGTTGCCCGTTTCGGACCTGGGCCAATTCTACCAGCCGATCACTGGCACTCTGGGCGGCTTGCTCGAAGGTCTCCCACCACTTTTTCCACCCGGCGGCGGCGTGATCCCAGCTTTGAACCTGGCTCGCCTTTGATTTACTGGAGTCAGAAGTTGGTGTACTCATAGCTTAGAACCTTTTGCTTTTGCTGTAATAAAGACTTTACTCTCAGGCGTCGGCTTCTTCGTGGGTAGGACTGTGCAAAAGAGGAACCGTCGGCAGCGATTGACGACTAAAACGCTGACGCATCCAGGCTCCGGCCAGGCCCCGTATTTTCTGGCCGGACGGCACATAGGCCCGGCGAGTAAAGACGTTGTAGCCGTTTCGCTCGATCCGGTCCAAAATACGGCTGTAAAGTTGTGCCGCGACCGAAATAGATAAGTGGCTGTCTTTATTGAGGTACTTGATACCGGGGATAGCCTGGTTGTAGTAGTGACGCGCTCGCGCAATTTGGAATTGCATCAGGCGAATGAAACGGTCATTGATTTCGCCGCGTAATAGTTCGGCTTCGCTATAGCCGTATTCTTGCAATTCCTCCTGAGGCAGATAGATGCGTCCGTTACGCAAGTCTTCGCCCACATCCCGCAGGATATTGGTCAGTTGCATGGCAATACCCAGGTTAACCGCGTATTCCAGTGCGCAAGGATCGCTGTAGCCAATCACCTGCGAAGCCATCAAACCAACCGTACTGGCGACCCGGTAGCAATACAGCCGCAATTCCTCGAAGTTAGCGTAGCGGGTTTTGTCCAAATCCATCCTAACGCCTTCGATTAGTTCCAGGGGAGGCATAGACGGAATGTTGAACTGGCGCACGCTGTGGTACCAGGCGACCATATGAAGTTTATCCGGGTGAATGGTGCCGTCGAAAGAACGGCGTAACTCGGCTTCCCAATTTTCCAGGCGCAAGCGTAATTCAGCCGGTGTCACATCCGAAGCATTATCCACCAGATCGTCGGTCAGGCGGCAGAAATTATAAACCGCCCACATCGCTTGCCGCTTCTGGTAGGGCAGGAAAAGTGAGCCAAAATAAAAAGTTTTGGAACCTTGACGAATTGCCTGGCGGCAATGGTCGTAGGCAGCAGCCAGAGTAGTAGCATCTATACAATCAAAATTTACGTACATCTCCGCCGACTGTGGGTATTGATAAGAAGACGCCGACTGCAAGTTTTCGGGGGTTTGGGCCGGGCTAAAAGCCTCGCCTCTGGTATCCGCCACTCTCCAAGCTCCTTAAAAATTTGGGTTCAGGTACAATCAGGTACAGACTATACCTAATATAACCAAGTAGCGGTAAAACTTCAAGTTTGAGCGTTCTCTCACCAGGTCAATTGGGGGATAATTTAGGAGAACGTTTAGTTAAGTGGCTATTAAAAGCTCTTTTGCTTAGCTTTTTGTACTCAAATAGAACAACAAAAGTTGAAAAGCTCTTTCCAACTTTTGTCAGAAGGTCTATTTTGGGTCGTCGCTTAAATCGTTTGCGCGGCTACCTGGCTCAAATTCAGGTCTGGAATCGCCGCTAGCCGTTCGCTATGGGTGAGGCACCACTCCTCGAAATCGTTAGTCAGTCGTTCGGCAAAGCCATCGCCGATATTATGCAGTTTGAGTTGCATCAGGCTCTCGCCTAGTTTCTGGAGTACCGGCCTGGGAATAAAACTTAAAAAGCGCGGAACCTCTACCTCGACCACCAGATTTACGCTGTAGCCGATGTCAATCCGGTCTGCTCGCTGGGTGAAAACTACTTCACCGTTAAACATACCACCGAACAATGGCCCTACGCCATGCATATTGCTATCCTCGCTTAAATCCTGGCGGCTGACCGGCAGCGAGACAATCTTGATATGCTGGTTTTCGACCAGTTCGTGCCGTATATCGAACACAATACTCATCTGGTGGCCGCGCCCGTCGTCGGCCCCAAAGATCATACGGTAACGCCCATCTCGGAAGCGCATTACCCGTTCGATCTCAGGCAAGCGTGGCAAAACATGGTTAAAATCGGTAAAGTAGGTATAAGCTACCGGTAACGGCGTCTGGAGCCGGATAAACCGTTGAAAATTGCCCTGTACTACCATTTGATTTGCCATAAATTGCTGACCTTCCTGAGCGGCTCGGCACCTCGGTGCGGTTCCAGGCCCTGTTAGAGGCTAAAATACGGGCTAAGGCCAGGAACACTACTAAGCGACGTTTCGCTAAATTAAGTTGTAAAAGTAAAAACTAATATAGAGTTGGTGAAGTTTTGGTTAATACACCAAAGCTAAATGATCCAATTGGTTTATTTTCGAGTATCACATATAGGGAGTGTAAACGTCAGTAGCGTTAGCTACACTGCCCGGTAAGCGTGCGGCGGCTGGGAATGTTAACAATTTCTTAACTTCGATCTTGACACAAAGTGCTATCATTAGACTGATGTGATGTGTAAATCGGCTTTTATTGGCCGGGCAAACCCATCTTTCGGCAATAATCGGATCAGCCAAAGCTACCGTTCCGTTCGCACCGCTTCACCCTAAAACGAACACGCAGTAAGACAGGCAGTACCCGGCAACGACTGGGTTGTCGGTAAATTAAATTGCCAACAGGCTTTTGAGGAGAGTTTTTAGAAATGAAGAAATTTAGCATTTTGGGTATCGTGCTACTGTTGGTAGCCACGACTAGCCTGGCTTTCGCCCAGGCCAAGACTGTCTCGTTACAGATGAAGGCTGTCGAAGGCTCGAAAATCACCGGCACGGCGGTAGTAAGCGAGATTACTGGGGGAGGCACAAAGGTCGTCGTCAACCTGTCGGGTTATGCGGCCAATCAGGGCAGTGCTGGTCACATCCACGAAGGCACCTGCGAAGTGCAGGGCAAGGTTGTTTTCCCTCTTACCACTCTGACTGCCGATGCTTCGGGCAAGGGTACTGCCGAGTCTAGCCTGGCGAACGCTCCTTACGCGACCGTTACCAACGGCAAGCATTACGTCCAGTATCACGAGGCTGCTTCCCCGGCGGGCAAGCAGGTTACTTGTGCCAACATCGTGCTGGCTGCTGCTGCCGGTGGTCAAGGCGGAGCCGCTCCCTCCAGTGCGCCTGCAACTGGTGTAGGTGGTGCTGTGGATGGTAGCGCAGGCTTCCCGACCGCTCTGGTCGCGGGTCTGGTAGCCCTGCTGATGGTCGCTGGCGCGGGCCTGACCGTCGCTCGTGGCCGCAAGTAATTTCTAATCCAACTAGAACCATTAAAAAGCTCCCCTGGTGAAAGGGGAGCTTTTTAATATTATCAGGAATTTCGCCTGGGCAGACCGCCGAGGAATACAGCTAACCAACGCTAAAGCGAAAGTCTTAGTACCGCTCGTCACTAGAAAGGTACGGTTTTGGAAAT
The DNA here is from genome assembly GCA_038206175.1 of Chloroflexia bacterium. Classification (GTDB taxonomy): domain Bacteria; phylum Chloroflexota; class Chloroflexia; order Chloroheliales; family Chloroheliaceae; genus 54-19. Next base: position 81 of record JBBRBE010000177.1, on the reverse strand, counting down.
AGTTTTGAATTATGGTAAGTATTCAGACTGTCATTCTGAGCGTAGCGAAGAATCTTCTTGAAAAAGCAAAATTGTGAGCAT
>JBBRBE010000176.1:0-12648 GCA_038206175.1 Chloroflexia bacterium | reverse complement strand
AATTACATCGCTTGGTCGCACTCAAGCGTTTTTTTCCTGAAGCCATTGCTAATTCTCAACTTCGAGATGCCATCGAGAATGAAGCCAGATTAATGGCTCGGTTTAAGCATCCAAATATTTTAGGTGTAATAGAGTATCAAGGGGGTCGAGTAGCAGCGGAACCAAAACCTACGGCAGAGTATAAAAGTTCTATTTTCTGCTCATTTTGCCCTTAAAAAGGTTTTGGTACAAGTTTTCTAGCCTTAAATCTGAACAAAGAAAATTTGCTTGACCCTGTTATTAGACCTTTTAAGAAAGAATTGGACCAACTCGTAGCAAAAGGTACCTTTTGCTACGAGTTTGGTACGAGTTGGGTGAAAAGAGGGCTATTTTAAGAAAAACTAGAACAAAAGTACCCTGTCGTAGATTTTCGGACTTATACTACTGGAGCCCCAACATACTCAATCTTGGCTGTATAACTTCTTTCTAAAAGCCCTTCTGGAAATCCAGAAGGGCCTTTTCTTACTTAAAAATTAAGGCTGGGGCCAAAAAACCGTAGGGGCCTCAAAATGAGTGAGGCCACCAGCACCACCCCTATCGATGGCCTCCAACTACCAGGATAGCGCTACAATATTCCCTTTTTTGTGACACCCCAAAACCTATTGACAAACCAAAAATAGTCAGTTATATTATTGTTATCGATAACGGGAACGATAACACTGCCACAAACGTTCCCGGCAACACCAACTCAATAATCCGATGGAGGAAGAATCAATGGCGAAAACCAGCCGTTCAACACTCGTGATAGTAGCCATTACTATCCTGACGTTGTTGCTTAGCGCCTGTGGTGACGCAGCAACAGCGACGACCGCCGCTACCACTGGCACAGGGGCAACTACAGCGACGACTGCCGCTGCCACAGCGACGACTGCCGCTACCACTGGCACAAAAGCCGCCGATGCAGCCGGCAGCACCGCAGCGGGCAAGTACGTCGGCATCTCTATGCCCACCAAGTCCTCCGCTCGCTGGATAGCTGACGGCAACAACATGGTCAAGACTTTTACAGAGAGAGGCTACAAAACCGATCTTCAGTACGCTGAAGACGACATCCCGAACCAGGTCGCTCAGATCGAGAACATGGTCACCAAAGGCGTTAACGTCCTCATCATTGCCGCCATTGATAACAAATCCCTGTCACAGGTTCTGAAGAGCGCCAAGGACAAGAAAATCCTGGTTATCGCTTATGACCGCCTGATTCGGGAGACCGCTAACGTGGACTACTACGCGACCTTCGACAACTTCAAGGTCGGCGTGCTGCAAGCCTCGTACATCGAGAAGGCCCTCGGTCTGAAGGAGGGCAAAGGCCCCTTCAACGTCGAACTGTTCGGCGGCTCCCCCGACGACAACAACGCTTTCTTCTTCTATGATGGAGCCGTGTCGGTCCTCAAACCCTACATCGACAGCGGCAAGCTGGTCGTTCAGAGCGGTCAGATGGGTATGACCAAGGTTTCCACCCTCCGCTGGGACGGCGCGACCGCCCAGGCCCGCATGGAAAACCTGCTCAGTGCGTACTATGCCAACAAGCGGATAGATGCCGTGCTCTCTCCCTACGATGGCATCAGCATCGGTATCCTCTCGGCTCTTAAGGGCGTTGGCTACGGTTCTGCCAGCAAGGCCATGCCAGTAGTTACCGGTCAGGACGCCGAAATTCCCTCGGTCAAGTCGATCCTGGCCGGAGAACAGTCGCAGACAGTGTTCAAGGATACCCGTGACCTGGCTAAGGCCACCGTGGACATGGTTGATGCGGCCCTGAGCGGCAAGGAAGTTCCAGTCAACGACACCAAGACCTATAATAACGGTGTCAAAGTCATCCCTTCTTACTTGCTGAACTCGGTAAACGTTGATAAGTCGAATATCCAGCAGGCTCTGGTGGATACCGGCTACTACACCAAAGACCAGATCGGCCTCAAGTAGCGTCGCTGCTCACTAAAATCACGCGGACATATGTGGACCTCAACCGCTTCCACATATGTCCCGGTTAATCTATCTATCTCACAAGGAGGTGAAGCGTATGTCTGGTGGTGTTATCCTGGAAATGCGCAATATCACGAAGACGTTTCCAGGGGTAAAAGCGCTGGACAACGTAAACCTGGTGGTACAAGAGGGTGAGATTCAGGCTCTGGTAGGCGAGAACGGAGCGGGCAAATCAACCCTCATGAAAGTATTGAGCGGTGTTTACGCTCACGGCTCCTACTCCGGTGAGATTTTCTTTCAGGGCCAGGAATGTCGCTTCCACGATATTACCGACAGCGAGAAGCTGGGTATCGTCATTATCCACCAGGAGCTAGCACTTATCCCGACCCTATCCATAGCCGAGAACCTGTTCCTGGGCCACGAGCGTTCTGCGCGTGGTGTGATCAACTGGAACGAAGCTATGGCGATGTCGCAAGAGTTGTTGAAGAAGGTTGGCCTCCACGAATCACCCAGCATACTCGTTGATGACATCGGAGTAGGTAAGCAGCAACTGGTCGAGATCGCCAAAGCCCTCGCAAAGCGGGTCAAGCTACTTATTCTGGACGAACCGACCGCGAGCCTTAACGAGAGCGATAGCGAAGCCCTCCTGAACCTGCTCGTCCAGTTCAAAGCGCAAGGCATCTCGTCTATTCTCATTTCACATAAACTCAACGAAGTTGCTAAAGTCGCCGACTCGATCACCGTGTTGCGCGACGGCGCGACGATTGAGACATTAGATTGTCACAAAGACTCTATTACCGAAGAGCGAATTATTCGTGGCATGGTAGGCCGTGACCTCACGCACCGCTTCCCGCCCCGCACCTCAAATATAGGCGAGACAATATTTGAAGTCCGCGACTGGACGGTGTATCACCCGCTGCACTCCGACCGCAAAGTGGTTGACAATGTCAACTTTCATGTGGGCAAAGGTGAGGTGGTCGGGATAGCCGGGCTAATGGGTTCGGGCCGCACCGAACTTGCCATGAGTATCTTTGGCCGCTCCTACGGCACGCGCATCAGTGGCACGGTCTACAAGCACGGCAAAGCGGTAGATGTAAGCACGATCAGCAAGGCGATTGCCAACGGGATTGCCTACGCTACCGAGGACCGCAAGACTTACGGCCTGGTGCTTATCGAAGGTGTGAAGAATAATACTACGCTTGCCAACCTCAAGGCCGTTTCCCACAACGCCGTTATCAACCAGCCGAAAGAACTAAACGTCGCAAACGAGTACCGGGAGAGTCTTAATATCAAATGCTCCAGCGTACTACAAAAGACCTTAAATCTTTCGGGCGGCAACCAGCAGAAAGTTGTCCTCAGCAAATGGCTCTTTGCCAACCCGGAGATATTGATTCTCGATGAGCCGACCCGCGGCATAGATGTTGGTGCAAAATACGAGATTTACACCATCATTAATCGCCTGGCGAGCGAGGGTCGTGGTCTTGTGGTGGTATCCTCGGAGTTACCTGAGATTCTTGGGCTTTGTGACCGCATCTACGTGATGAGCGAAGGCAAGTTTATTGCTGAAATGCCGGCCGCCCAGGCTTCTCAAGAGGCCATCATGACCAGCATCATGCAACAATAGAAACAGTACAAAAAGGAATAGCGCAAAAAGTAGTAGCAAAAGGAGGCTCCAACGGGATGAGTATCTATCAGGGTGAGGCGCGAACAACTGGGTTTTCCTGGGTCTCGGCCATTAGCAGGTTCTTCAAAGAGCATATTCGCGAACAGGGTATGCTCATTGCACTGGTCGTTATTACGGTCTTCTTCCAGATCATGACCAACGGCACGCTTTTGCAGCCGTTAAACATCACGAATCTGATCCTCCAGAACAGCTACATTGTGGTTATGGCCCTGGGTATGCTGCTGGTGATCGTGGCGGGTCATATTGATCTCTCTGTAGGATCGGTGGCGGCCTTCACCGGTGCCGTGGCGGCCGTCATGATGGTGCAGATGGAGCTGCCTCCCATCCTAGCGGCGATTGCCTGCCTGGCTATAGGGGCGGCGATTGGGGCGGTACAGGGTTTCTGGGTGGCCTACATGAAAATACCGGCTTTTATTGTGACCCTGGCAGGTATGCTTGTGTTCCGCGGCCTTACCCTGGTGCTGCTGCAAGGCCAGTCAATCGGGCCTTTCCCGGTCGGGTTCCAGCAGTTTAGCTCTGGATTTATTCCTGATTTTGTGGGCGCGGGGGAACTGCATATTACTACAGTGGCTATCGGCGCGATATTGGCCGGGTTAATTGTCTACCTGGACATACGCGATAGAAACAATCAGCGCAAGTTCAACGTCGCAATCACTCCCTTGCCGATTTTTATTCTCAGGAATGTGCTGATCGTGGCGGCCCTCATGGGTCTGTGCTACCTGCTGGCTTCCTACAATGGCCTGCCCAATGTGCTGATCGCCCTCTTTGTCCTGATCGCGCTGTACACGTTCATCACGAAGCGGTCAGTCATTGGCCGACGAATCTATGCGCTGGGCGGCAATGTAAGGGCCGCCAAGCTCTCAGGCGTGAACACCGAGAGGCTTACCTTCTATGCCTTCGTCAACATGGGGGTACTGGCGGCACTGGCTGGCATGATCTTTGCCGCTCGCCTTAACTCGGCCACGCCCAAAGCCGGTAACGGTTTCGAGCTTGACGTGATCGCGGCGGCTTTCATCGGGGGTGCTTCGGCTTCGGGTGGGGTTGGCACGGTGATCGGCGCGGTGATCGGGGCGTTCGTGATGGGCGTGATGAACAACGGTATGTCAATCGTCGGCATCGGCATTGACTGGCAACAGTCCATCAAAGGATTGGTACTCCTGTTCGCGGTCTTCTTTGATGTATTAAACAAAAATAAGGGTTAGGACTTGCTTTCGAGCGTAGCGAGAGCAGGGACGCGAGGCTATGGTTACTTTATGGGCAGGCAGGCTAAACCGGGCGGGATAACGCAACCTGCCACTGGAGTTAAAGATGGCACCCTCACGTCTTCAAAAAGTGACGATCAAAGATATTGCCAGGATGTGCAAAGTCTCGACGCAAACCGTGTCACGCGTGCTGAACAACCGGGCGGACGTGGCCTCGGAAACCCGGATAGCAGTAGAAAAGGCCATTGCCGAACTGGGTTATCAGCCGAGTGCGCTGGCCCGTAGCCTGGTGCAACAACGTAGCTATACACTTGGAGTTATCACCGCAGGACTGCAATATAGCGGAGTTTCGCTGACTTTGAACGGCATTACGGAGCATTGTGAAGCTTTTAACTACTCGCTGCTCCTTAAAGAACTCGCTAGCTTTGATGTAACGGACATCGTCCCAATCATAAAATCGCTGATTTCGAACCACGTGGAAGGTATCATCTTCGCCGCCCCAGAGATTGGAACCAATGTGCAAACCGTTCAGGCCCAGCTTCCGGTGGTGTGTCCGCCGATTGTCTTCCTGAAGAGTCAGCCCAGTAAAGGGCACATGACGATAGGGGTTGACAACTACGATGGGGCTCGTCAGGCTACCGAACACCTGCTCAAGATCGGCAGGAAGAAGATCGGCCTGATTAGCGGGCCGCTGGACTGGCGGGAGTCGCGTGAACGCTGGCAGGGTTGGGCCGACGTACTGACGAGTGCTGGAGAGACTATCTCGCAACAGCACTGGTCAATGGGGAACTGGTCGCCCCATAGTGGCGAGACAGCCTTTGCCGAGTTGCTAGTAAAGTATCCCGATATAGATGCTGTTTTTGCCAGCAACGATCAAATGGCCCTGGGAGTGTTGCACTACGCCTCTACCCATGGGCTTCGGGTGCCAGAGGACCTTGCCGTAGTCGGTTTTGACGATTTGCCGGAGGCGGCCTACTTTACGCCGGCCCTGACCACCGTCAAGCACCCGTTACGCGAACTGGGTATATACGCCGTGAAAAGTCTGCTGGCCCAGATCGAGGGAGAGCAGGAAACCGCGTCCGAACACCTGAAGACCCTGAAGACCGAGTTAGTGGTTCGCGATAGCACCCGGCAATTGCAAGCACCGGCCATTAAACACAACGGGAGCTTGCACCGGTAGCTCGGCTCCCCGGTATTGAGTCACTACTGACAGCTATTGCAAATCGAGGATGGAGGTACCCAACGTGTCCATAGATCAATCCGGGGCTCGCAAATACGTGATCGGCGTGGACTTCGGCAGCGAGTCGGGTCGGGCGGTTATCGCGGACGTGGCGGATGGCCGGGAGCTTGCCACCAGCATACACCCTTATTCCAATGGAGTTATAGACGAACGGCTACCGGGTACAAACATTGGGCTGGAGCCATACTGGGCTTTGCAGGACCCTCAGGACTACATCGAGGTATTCAAGCGCACCGTCCCAGCGGTATTGGCCGAAAGCGGCGTATCGCCCGGCGACGTGATAGGCATAGGGATAGATTTCACCGCCTGCACCATGCTACCCACCACAGAGGATGGCACGCCCCTCTGCTTCTTACCCCAGTACCGCGACAAGCCGCACGCCTGGGTAAAGCTGTGGAAGCACCACGCCGCGCAGCCCGAAGCGGACCGGATCAATGCAGTCGCGACCGAACGCGGCGAAGACTGGCTAAAACTGTACGGCGGGAAAATCTCCTCTGAATGGTTTTATGCCAAAGCCCTACAAATACTCAACGAAGCGCCAGAGGTTTACCGGGCGGCCAGCCGGTTGATTGAAGCGGCCGATTGGGTGGTCTGGCAATTGACCGGCCAGGAAAGCCGCAGTATTGGAACGGCAGGCTACAAAGCGATCTGGCAAAAACAAAATGGCTTTCCATCTACCGATTTCTTTGCGGCCTTGCATCCTGAAATGGCCGATATTGTCGATACTAAGATGAGTCGGAAAATCTGGCAGCTTGGAGCCAGAGCCGGGGAATTGACCGCCGAAGCGGCCCAATGGACCGGGCTACAACCTGGAACCATCGTAGCGGTCGCCAATGTGGATGCCCATGTGACTCTTCCGGCGACCGGTAGTACCGAATCCGGCACCCTGGTTATGATTATGGGAACCAGCACCTGTGACGTTTTGCTGGGAGAAGAGCAAAAAGACGTACCTGGAATGTGCGGTGTAGTTGAAGACGGGATTGTACCAGGTATGTTCGGCTATGAGGCCGGGCAGAGTGGGGTGGGCGATATTTTTGCCTGGTTCATCGAGCATGGAGTGCCGCCCAGGTATCATCAGGAAGCCGAGCGGAGCGGCCTGACTTTACACCGGGTCCTGGAAGATCATGCGGCTAAACTTACCGCCGGCCAGAGTGGTTTACTGGCTCTCGATTGGTGGAATGGCAATCGCTCTACCCTGGTAGACGTCGAGCTTGGCGGTCTGATCCTCGGCCAGACGTTGGCGACGGCGGCCCCTGAAATATACCGGGCCTTGCTTGAAGCAACTGCTTTTGGCACCCGCGAAATTATCGAGGCGTTTGAAAATAACGGGGTGCCAATCCGAATGCTGGTAGCGGCCGGTGGCTTGCCGGAGCGTAACCCCCTGCTAATGCAAATCTATGCTGACGTTACCAACCGGGAGATAAAAATTATCCGCAGCAGCCAGGCCCCGGCCCTCGGTTCGGCCATGCACGCGGCGGTAGCCGCCGGCGAAACCCTGGGAGGCTACCCGGATATTACCGAGGCAGCCAGGCAGATGGGAGGTCTGCGAGACACGGTATACCGGCCTGACCCGGCCAATGCTGAGATTTACCAGGCCCTTTATAACGAATATAAGCGTCTGTACGATTACTTCGGTCGGGGCGAGAATAATGTAATGAAGCGGTTGCGCCAACTCCAACTACAAGTTGAGACAACCAGTCTGACTGGTTCTACGGTACAACTTGCCAGTGATACTAATCAAAAATCCCTAGTTTCTTAAGAGGTTAATTTCCCATGCTCGAACAGCTAAAAGAAGAACTTTACCGGCTGCACCTGGAATTACCAAAACATGAACTGGTCGTCTGGACTGGCGGAAATGTTAGCGCCCGAGACGCTGAGACCGGGCTGGTAGTAATTAAACCGTCGGGAGTACGTTATGAAGCTCTTAGACCGGAACACATGGTAGTGCTGGACCTGGAGGGACGTCAGCTTGAAGGAACCCTGAAACCTTCTTCTGATACGGCCAGCCATCTCTATATTTACCGGCAGCGGCCCGACCTGAACGGGATTGTACACACTCACTCGCCTTATGCCACCGCTTTCGCGGCGAACGGCCGCTCGATCCCGGTAGTTTTAACGGCAATCGCCGACGAGTTTGGCTGTGAGATTCCCTGTGGCGGCTTCTCGCTGATTGGTGACGAGTCAATTGGCAGGGAGGTGGTGGCAGCAATTGGCAAATCACCGGCGGTACTACTAAAAAACCACGGCGTGTTTACGGTCGGTAAAAATGCCGAAGCAGCGGTTAAGGCGGCCGTAATGGTAGAAGATGTGGCCCGGACGGTCTGGCTGGCCCTGGCCCTGGGGACACCCGACCAGATTCCGGCGGAAGACGTGGTTAAATTACACGACCGCTACACCAATGTTTACGGCCAGTAAGCCTCCCGCGCTCATTCGTCCAGGGCCGCAATGTTGCCGGTCAAGTCGTTTGGTCGCCTGATATTTCAAGGAAGAATTATAATAAGATGGAAAATCTCAAGCAGTTTGATGTCTGGTTTGTTACCGGCAGCCAGAACCTTTATGGAGCCGAGACCCTGGAAAAAGTCGAAGTCCATTCGCGAGAAATCGCTCAAGCCCTTTCTGAAGCCGCCTCTATCCCAGTGAATGTAGTTTTCAAACCGATTTTGACCGGGCCGGAGGGCATCCGCGCTTTGTGCCTGGAAGCCAACTCTACCCCTAACTGCATCGGCCTCATAACCTGGATGCATACTTTTTCACCAGCCAAAATGTGGATTGGCGGGCTAAACGCTTTACAAAAACCTTTCTTACATTTGCATACCCAGTATAACCACGATTTACCCTGGGCCGAAATTGATATGGACTTTATGAACCTTAATCAATCGGCGCACGGCGACCGCGAATTTGGGTTCATCGCCAGCCGGATGCGGCTAAGCCGCAAGGTGGTAGTAGGTCACTGGAAGGATGCGGAAGTCCAGGCCAGCATCGGCGCCTGGGCACGGGCGGCCAGTGGCTGGGCCGACTGGCAGATAATGAAAGTTGCCCGCTTTGGCGATAATATGCGGGAAGTGGCCGTCACCGAAGGCGACAAAGTAGAAGCTCAACGCCGCCTGGGGTTCTCGGTCAACACCTATGGCGTGGGGGATATAGCCGCCGTTATAAATGAGGTGTCCGAGACCGAAATCGACCGGCTCATTAATGAATACCTTGATGTATATGAAGTTGTATCCGAACTGCGGCCCGGCGGAGAACGCCACCAGTCGCTGCGGGAAGGGGCGCGCCAGGAAGCTGGTATCAGGCATTTCCTGGAAAACGGCAACTTCAAAGCCTTTACTACTACCTTTGAGGATTTGCACGGTCTTCACCAGTTACCGGGGCTGGCGGCCCAACGGCTGATGGCCGATGGCTACGGCTACGGGGCCGAAGGCGACTGGAAAAGTGCCGCGATGGTTCGGGCCATGAAGGTAATGGGAACCGGTCTGACCGGCGGCACTTCCTTTATGGAAGATTACACCTACCACTTTACCAGTGCCGGTCTAAAGATTTTAGGGGCCCACATGCTAGAAGTATGCCCCTCCATCACCTCTCAGAAACCAAAACTGGAAATTCACCCACTATCAATAGGCGGAAAAGCCGATCCGGTTCGGCTGGTTTTTGACGCTAAGGCCGGCCCGGCGGTAGCAGCCTGTATTGTGGATGTCGGGAGCCGGTTTCGGATGGTGGTCAACGCGGTTGAGGCTATACCGCTGGATGAACCTTTGCCCAAACTACCGGTAGCTCGCGCCCTCTGGGAAGCCCAACCGGACGCTAAAACCGCCGCGACAGCCTGGATTCAAGCCGGGGGTTCACACCATACTTCTTTTAGCCTGGACTTGACGACCGAACATTTGGATGATTTTGCTGGGATCGCCGGAGTAGAGTTACTGCTAATAGATAAGGATACCCGGCTTTCTGAATTCAAAAAAGAGATCCGCTGGAACGACATTTATTATCACCTGGCAAAAGGCATATAGGAGAGCATTCTTTTCCGGGGGCAAATTTGATAAAGGTAAGTCAGGTAGTGGATAGGCACTCCCAATTATAACTTCTTGCACTTAAGATCTACCTTTTGCGCCGCTTAAGTTGTCCCCGGAAAAGAATGCTCTCCAACCTTCGATGAACAACGTCACTACTTTCGGCCTCGCAAGTTTCTTAAAGAGCCGGTCAGCTTGATGAAGAAGCGGGTGCATTTCCGGGGTCAGTATCTCCGCATCAAGCGTAAGTTCTTAGAGGAAAGGCTGCACAGGCAGCAAAGCTCACTGCGTGGGGTTTAGTTATAATGATATTTCCCGAAAGACCGGCTGTTCTGAAAAGGCTATGCGAAGATAACGTATCCTTCGCTAAGGGTTTTGGGCCAGGAGTTGGAAAAACAGGTGCTGGCTCTTTTGCCACCAACTGTCTTTGGGCCACCAAGTGTTAAGCCGTTCGACCTGTAAATAGACCCCTGCGGCGGCTCCCCGCTCGCTGCCCCAGACCCCTACCTGCCGGAATTTGCGCCGTAGTTCGCGGTTGGTGCGTTCTAATAATGAGGTTGTCCGAGCTAGTTTACCCACCGCTTTTTACAGGCAATAATAAGTCAGGGTTGTCTCAAAATCGCGTTGGAGGCTGGCAACCGCCTTTGGTTCTAAGCTCTGCCATTTTACAACCCACCCGGCTAAGAGTTCCCGTGCTCGTTCGGCACTGGTGGCCTGGTAAATCCCACGGGCCTGCCCCAGCAATTCCTTTTTAGTTTCAGCCTCAAGCGAGCTTGAGAGCGCATCTGTCACATTCTTGAGTTTGTGGAAAATACAGCGTTGGTCGGCCACGCTTTTACGCGTTGGACCATTTAAGGAACACAAAGAGGGTCTCCCGAATATTTAGTGGTGGCTCTTTTAGCTGAGCCAATCAAGCCAACAATACTCTTGTTCGGAGTAGGTTAAAGGAAGCCCGGCCGAACATGCTCCTCTTTATTAATTTTAACTTATTCACAAATCCTTCGACTGGCCCCTGACTCCACCTCGATTTTAAGCCCGCTCTCACCGCCGCTTCATCCCGCCGCACCCCTCGCCCAAAACTTTTTAACCCTTCTAATTCACTAGCTTCTACCTCATCAAGCCATTGCGATAGTCCTACATCACTCCGCTCCGCCATCAGCTTTCTAAATTGCTGGATCAAAGTGTAACCACTGGCTAATTTCGGCTCACCTTGTAAAATCAAATTTAGCTGCTCACTCTCACCCTCTTTTAACTGGTGGGCTGCTAAAAAGATACTCCAGATTAACCGCCGGATCGATGGTAAGCTTTCTTCTAGCGCTTTAACTCGTTTCGTCACTGGCTTACCGGTTAGTTCTTTTGCCCCCTGCTCGAATTTTAGCTGGACCAGGTAAGTGCTAACACCATTGTAACCACCACTATAACCCTGCGACTGGATTTCCCGCCATAAATCGGTGACATTATCGAAGTGATCTTCAAAATAACGGCGTTTGAGATAGGCTTTGTAAGGGTCTAATTTGGTCTTTCGCTGTACTCCGCCTCCTTTAATCGGTGCCCCTTTAAGGTAACGTCTAACCTGGGTGGGGTTGGTTCCCAGTTTCTGGGCGATTTCAGTCTGGCTGAACCCACGCTGTTGCAACTCAACTACTTGGCCCAATATGAGCGAAGGTGTAACCAGGGGCAAAGTAGTAAACAGATGTTCTACTTCCTCGAACCTATGTTTTTAAGAACATATTTGCTTTGTTTTGGCGGTACTATTTACGGTCTCTTCTATTTATAATGCTTTTAGACCGGAAAACGGCCTATCACCTGGTTATATTCCTTTTGAGCATCGCCTATTGCCAGTTTTGAATAGATTTCCAGCGAACTACGACTGCTATGACCGGAATAGGGTTGGATCATGGCATCGTCCAGCCCTTGCTTTTTTAACCAGGTTAGCAAGAAATGGCGTAGTTTATGGGGCGACATTAGGTGAGCCAGCTCCGCTAGCTTTGCGTACCGCTCCAACATCCGCCGTACCCCACGTTCACTGTATTTTCGTTTCCAGCGTGACTCAAACAAGAAAGTGGCTTTTTTCTGATGAAGCGTTTGCATGTGGAGGCCCAATACTTCCTTGAAAGAGGTTGGAAAAGGCACTACCCGATCCTTACCCCCTTTGGCATGATTTATTCGTATCTGGTATTGCTCCAAATCCACCTCAATCAATCGGATATTACATAGCTCACTCACCCGTACACCCGTGTAGAGTAGGGTTTTGATAAGTACCATATCGCCGAAGTTTTGAGACTGCCAGACTACTTCATAGTAACGCTTGATTTCTTCCTCACTCGGTACATAAGGTAGTTTGTGGGAAGAATGTGGCACCCTAATGTCCAGTTCTAAACGGAGTTGGTGGAACAGACTTTTTAGATAGGCGTAGTCTGGGTGGAATGATGCGGTTTTACCAGACCACAAATTAAACAAAATCGAGTAAAATACGATTAGTAATTTGTGGGAGGTTAGACAATGAAAAACCGGGTGTTTACGCCAGAATTTAAGCTGAGTACTGTAAAAGCACTCACCAGC
>JBBRBE010000175.1:0-12677 GCA_038206175.1 Chloroflexia bacterium | reverse complement strand
GGTCTTTGGGCCTATTACTTAGAATTTGTTTGCTTTAAGCTGAATAAATTGTACTGACCACTGATCGTTTTCTTCGGGGAGCATAAAGTCTTTACTACAAATACAAATGCAGCCTGGCTTGATTTTTGTTTAATCAGGCGGGCTGGCAAAGGCATCCAGTAGTTTTAGAATTAGTTTTAGAACTGGAAGGTAAGGGTTTAACTCAGGAGTTGGTTAAGCCAGGATTGGTAAAGACCATTCAGGGGAAAAGTTGCGGTTGATCAGGGTCAGGAAGCGGTGGCGACTGGTTCGCTGAGTTGGGCGGGTGGTGTGTTTTCGACCGAGAAAAGCACGCCGTATTCTTTGACCAGTTCGAGAAAAGCTCTGGCCGGGCGCGTCATCTCTTTGTCTTTGTGGTGAGCGTAGATGAAGGTACGGCCTACTTCGACCCCTTCGATGTTTAGAGCGTACAACCTTCCGGCTTCAAGTTCGCGTTTGACCGAGAGGGCCGGGACAATCGCCGCTCCCAGGCCTATTTCGACGCTTCGCTTGATTGCTTCCAGGTTTGCCATGACCAGGTATTGATCGGGGTGGACGTGTCCGGCTTCAAGCATGCGCTCGACAAAAGCTTGTAGAGCCGAGCCACGTTCGCGGATCAGGAGCGGACGCGCTCCGATCTCGTTGAGGCTGACCGAGGAACGGGCTTCGACGGCCCACTTGTCGTTCGGGTCTACCACCATAATCAACTTGTCTTCCAGGAACGGGTGCAATTCCAGCAAGGGGTGCGGTTCCAGAGGCGACCCCAAAAGAGCCAGGTCTATCTCGTTTTTAAGGAGCATATGCGCCAGAGCCTCGCTGTTGCCCAGCGAAATATCGAACTTGACCGGGTTAAATTCGGACGAGGACGAGAGGGAATGTTCGGCGGAGGCCAAGAGAGAACTTTTGTAGGTCTGGTTGAAGCGGCGCAACAGTTCGGGCAGAACATAAGTTGCCAGCGTCACGCCTACGCCCAGAGAAAGCTTGCTGGCCGAAATTCCGGCGGCCTCGCGCACGGCCAGTTCGGTTTCCTGGGCCATGTGTAGCAGGATGGCGGCTTTGTCGTACAACACCTGACCGGACTCGGTTAGATATACTTCCTTAGCCAACCGCTCGAATAGCCGTACCTTCATCTGCCGCTCCAACGCCTGAATTTGCTGACTGACCGTTGGTTGGGTCAAATAGAGTGCTTCGGCAGCCCGTGTGAAAGAGCGTTGACGAGCCACTTCGCAAAAGATTTGGAGTTTTTGCAGATCAAGATTGACCATATAGATTTTGTCTCCTGGAAAGAAGAGCATTTCTTTTATTTATCGCTGGCTCTTCATCTATTGAAGTTAATTATAGCACTTATAGAATGAGATTAAAAGAGCTTGCTCGTTTTTTTTGCAGCCTGAGCCGTACTATCTACCTGGTTTTAACGGACAAAAGGCGACTCTACTGCCTGGACATGTTATAATGAGCCAAAATCAGGAGAGTAGGCCCAGACTGCCACCTGTCCAACTAAAAAGAGGATTTGAGGAAGAGGAGAGTAAGTAATGAGTGCCACTGCCAAACAGACCGTCCGTGTCATTACTGATAGCACTTCGGACATGTCGCCGGAGACGTTGCGCCGCCTGAATGTAACGGTCGTGCCGCTTATGGTGCTGATGGGAGATGAAAGCTTCCGAGATGGAATTGACATAACCAGCCGGGATTTTTACCAGCGTTTGCCCACTCTCAGCAAATTACCAACTACCTCGCAACCCTCACCGGGGATGTTTATGCAGGCTTTCGAGGAAGCCACGCGGGATGGGTCGCCGGTTATTTCACTGCACATATCGTCCAAATTGAGCGGCACCTGTGAAAATGCGATGGTGGCGGCCCGTAATTTTCCGCCCGGCCAGGTGCGAGTAATTGATACCGGGATGGTTTCCGCCGGGATTGCTTTGTATGTGCTGACCGCCGCAGAGATGGCAAAAGCAGGTTACAGTATAGAGCAGGTCGAGGCGGAGATGCTTTCGCTCAAAGAGCGGATCAAGCTGGTGGCTGTCGTGGATACCCTCGAATACCTGCACAAAGGCGGGCGGATCGGTGGTCTTAAAAATTTCTTTGGTTCACTCCTGAGCGTTAAACCAATCCTGCAACTCAAAGAAGGCGAAGTGCAACCGCTCGAACAGGTACGCACTCGCTCCAAAGCTCTTTTGCGCCTGGCCGAGATCGTCAAGGGCATGGGCAAGCTCGACCGCCTTTCGATCATGCATGCAGACGACCAGGACGGCGCGGGCGAACTGGCAAACCTGCTGGCCCCGGTCTTTCCGCTTAAAGATATTTATATATCTAACATCGGGCCGGTCATTGGGGCGCACGTTGGGCCACGCACCCTGGGTATATGTGTTCAAAAATCGAAGGTTTCTTAGCAGCACCACATGGCCGCCGACATCGAAAAACTAGAGAAAATCCTCCGGCTGGAAGCCGCCGATAACTACAAGGACCAGAAGGTTTACCGGGGACTGGCTGCTTTTATTAGCAATTGGACGCGGGAAGCCCTCAAAAGTAGCCCCACCGCCGAGGAAGCTCGCCTGATCGAGCGGGTAGCCGACGACTTGATTGATTACGCCGCCCTGTCCGTTTTGCAACGAGCGAAAGCGATCCAGGGGGTGCTGGACGTGACGGCGGGGGCGAAGAAAGGTCGGCAGGCTGTGAATGGCTCACCGCTTACGGCTGCCGTCCGCCCTCCGTTGCCAGAATCTGCCTTGCAAACACAAGAACAGTACGAGGAGGTGAGTGTTGCCGCCGGGCCAGCCTTGCGTACTCAGCCTGCTAAACGGATGCCCCCGGCCCAGGGTTCGCTGGTTAGCTCTCCACCTTCCACCCTGAATGACAAATCCGGCCTCCGGCCCAGCCCTGCGCCTGCCGCTCCCAAAACCAAACCAGCTTCAAGTTCGCCGCCTTCCGCCGCTGATCTGACCGCTTCTCTGACTACGGTAAAAGGAGTAGGCGAGACTTACGCCAAGCTGTTGAGCTTTATCGGCCTGCACACCATACACGATGCGCTTTATTATTTCCCCTTCCGCCACGACGATTTTAGCTCGTTCAAGAAGATCAGTGAGCTAATGTTCGGCCAGACCGAAAGCGTCCTGGCTCAGGTGGTGGATACCGTCAGTATTCGGAGTAAGGGCGGCAAGGAAATGATCGAGGTGATCGTTAAGGACGAGACCGGGAGGCTCAGTTGCGTTTTCTTCAACCGCGCCATGACTTACGCCCTCAAATCGGGAGTGCAAGTCGTGTTGAGTGGGCGGGTAGACCGCTGGAACGAGCGCATCTGCTTTAAATCGCCCACCTACGAAGCCGCCGACAAGGAACTGGTCAGCACCGGTCGGCTCGTGCCGATCTACAGCACTACCGGGCCACTCAAAGTCGCTACACTCCGTAAGCTGATCAAAACTTGCGTAGACCGCTATGCTCCGGTTCTACCTGAACATTTGCCACCGGATATTATCGAACGTAACCGGCTAAGTGGGTTGCCTGTGGCAGTGCGGGACTATCATTTTCCGCCGAACGGGGTTGCCAAAGAAATCGCCCGCCGCCGCCTGGCTTTCGACGAGTTTTTTATGATCCAGCTTGGGGTTTTGCTCAAACGATTCGAGTGGCAGGAGGAGCGGCCCGGTGTGCCGATGCAGTTTGACCAGGCTCTTCTGGAGCAGTGGTATAACTCTCTGAGCTTCAAAGTCACCCGCAAAGATCCCCTGAGCGATGAGCTACAGGAGGAATTTCGGCGGCTTGACCTGACGAACGCCCAGCAACGAGCTATTGCCGATATTTTAGCCGATCTTCAAAAAGATAAGCCGATGAACCGGCTATTGCAGGGCGATGTCGGTAGTGGTAAAACCGTGGTGGGAGCCACGGCTCTTTTGATGGCCGTCGCCAGTGGCTTTCAGGGTGCCTTGATGGCCCCGACCCAGATTCTAGCCGAGCAGCATTATGTCGGGCTGCGCCGCCTGTTCGACCAGTTCGAGGCTTCGCCTCTGGCTCAAGAGCGTGGCCTGAAAATCCGGCTCGAACTGCTAACTGGTTCGATCAAGAAGAAAGATGCCGCTTACCGGCGGATCCGCGAGGGCGAAGTCGAGATCGTAGTCGGCACAAGCGCAGTGATTCAAGAAATCGTGACGTTTCATCGGCTGGGTCTGGTGATCATTGACGAGCAGCATCGCTTCGGAGTAGTGCAGCGCGGCACTTTGCGCGGTAAAGGCAGTCGTTCGGTGGCAAACCCCCAGGAGGCCAACCCTCATCTACTGGTGATGACTGCCACGCCGATCCCGCGCACGCTCAACCTGACCGTTTACGGCGACCTGGACGTTTCGATCATGAACGAGATGCCGCCGGGCCGCCAGCCGATCAAAACGCGCTGGGTGATGCCCAACGAACGGCGGGCGGCCTATAAATTCATCCGCAAGCAGATTGAGGCCGGACGCCAGGCATTCGTGATTTGTCCTCTGGTCGAAGAGTCGGATAAAATCGAGGCAAAAGCTGCCGTCGAGGAGCATCAACGTCTGCAAGCTGAAGTCTTTCCCGACTTAAAGTTAGGTCTGCTGCACGGGCGGATGAAGCCTGCCGATAAAGACCTGACCATGCACCAGTTCCGCGACCGCGAGTACGACATTCTGGTGGCGACTTCGGTGATCGAGGTCGGCATTGATATTCCTAACGCCACGGTCATCATGATCGAAGGAGCCGACCGCTTCGGGCTATCGCAGTTGCACCAGTTCCGGGGCCGGGTGGGAAGAGGCGAAGGCCAGAGCTACTGTTTGCTTTTAGCCAGCGAGGAACTAAGCCAGGTCGGGCGCGAACGGCTGCGGGCTATCGAGGAAACCACTGACGGCTTCAAGCTGGCCGAAATTGACCTGCGGATGCGCGGGCCGGGCGAGTTTTTTGGCACGCGGCAAAGCGGCGTTCCCGACCTGCGGGTGGCCGGAGTCAACGATATTGAACTGCTCGAAACCGCCCGCGCCGAGGCTACCCGTCTTTTCGAGGAAGACCCTGGCCTGGCCGGAACCAGCCATAAAGCCCTTTCCCTCAAGGTGGCTCAGCTTTGGAGCCTCGAAGGAGACCTCAGCTAGACCAAACCGGCCTCCTACCTTCTATCTCCTATATCTATTTTCCATCTTCTGTAATCGCACCTATTCTACTCAATCTTCGTATTTTTCTACCTAAAATTTTCTGCTCCTGATACTTACAAATACCCCAGAAAAATGATGCTGGCTCATTCACCTTGCCTTTATGCTAAACCTACCGCTTGTAAAGCGGGGACGGAGCCTCGGAGTAATTCCAGCCCGGCAAAGACCGAATTTGAAAGATGAAAATGCAAAAAAGGGAAATAAAACAATATCTTAAACACAGGAGCAAAGAATGTTAGTAAATGCCAATGTTAAAGTTCAGAAGACATTTGTGTTGCCGATTTTTGTCACCTTTCTGGGTATATTTGCTATCGGGGTTGATAACTACAGACTGTTAGCGATTTTACCGCAATTAGCCGCTCATTTTGAGCGTTCGCCCCAGGTAATCGGATTGCTTAGCAGTGCTTACGCTCTGCCGCTTGCGCTGCTGGCCCCGCTATTCGGCCCTCTTTCGGATCGCCTGGGGCGGCGACTGGCTATGATTATCGGAATGACCATTTTTGCCCTGGCCCTGGCCGCCAGTGGTCTGGCCCCTACTTATGAGTTTTTGCTGGTGGCTCGTTTCGTCAATGGTTTAGGGGCCGCTATTTTCGTACCGGCAGCTTTTGCTTATATCGCAGATTCCTCCGACCCAAAGACGGGGTCAAAATGATGAGTATGATTCTGACTGCTATGCCCGCCTCAGCTTTGATCGGTCTGCCGATAGGTGGGTTTATCGCCACTGCTTTTGGCTGGCAAGGTGTTTTTGGCTTTATCGGCCTGGTGGCAGCAACGGCTCTGGTGTTCTTGTGGCTGTTGCCGGTGGATGTGGGGCAGCCGTCGAGCCAGAGGGTTGGATACCGGGAAGGCTTACGCCGAGTGCTGGGAGATCGTACTGTACTCAAAGTTATCAGCGTAACCCTGCTGTGGGCTTCGGCGGCGGGCGGTTCCCTCACTTATGTCGGCCAGTTCTTCCACGAGAGGTACAATTTTAGCAGCGACCAAATCGGCCTGGTCTTGATGGTAATCGGAATTGTAGGTATTATTGCTACCCAGATGGGAGCGCGCTTTGTTGGCAAATTCGGAACCCGGCGGGCGGTGCTGTTTGGCATTGCCTGTTATGGTCTGGCGATTTTGCTTTTACCCTGGACAGGCGCGGTGCCTGTTTCGATTCTGGTTCTTGGCCTGTGGGTGTTTGGTTCGTGGTTTGGGCTCCCGGCTCAGACCGCGATTGTGAGCGAACTAAGCTCTGGCGCACGCGGCACAGTTCTTTCCTTCAATACGTCGGCTCAGTACCTGGGTAACGTAATAGGCCCGGTAATCTCCGGTTTCGTGCTGTCGGTGGGCAATTTCCCTCTGTTCGGGCTGTGGGGAGCTTTCCTGGCCGCGAGTGCTTTTGGGCTGGCTCTGCGGGTGCTGCCGGGCCGGGCCTCCCGCTTAACCTAATTTAGGTTAAACTTTTTTTCTCATAAAGCAAAAGAGCTGAACACGGGCGTGTTCAGCTCTTTTGCTTTGGTTTTAGCGGTTAGATGGGGTTTTCTTCGCCCGGTTCGGCGGGCTTGCTGCTCGTTTCGAGCAGTCGCATGCGGTAGTGGTTCTTGGCCCGCGTCGCCAGGTTGGACATAAAGATGTAGTTGGTCGTGCCGCCGACGACGCTACCCAGCACCGGCACGACGCGGGACAGCCCTTGCCGGGTGGCATTGAGGCCCAGGTCTTTGGCGACTTCCCGAATTACCCGTTTGAAGATCAAGTCCTGGTAAGGCTTGGTCAACACGTTTTTGGTCAGACTGCTCAGTACGACCTGCGACCCGGCCACGCTGATCGTTTCCAGGCCGGTTGCCCCGGCAAAGATCAACAGGGCCAGCGTGCGGCCTTCCTCGGAGCGGGTTTCACTGCCGTAGCTCTGGGCAATCCCACTAACCATGCGAAAGGCGTAAAAGGTCAGGGCGGAAATATCGGCGGGAATCGTCGCCAGCATCAAAAGACCGCCTGGCAGACCCATTACGGCTCCACTGCCGGTCGCCATCAAACGGTTGCCGTTAACAAAACGGTCGGCCAGGCGGTCGAGTTCGCGGGCCGGAACGAGGGCTATTTCTTGCGGAGCGTTGATCACAATCCCTAATTGTTTCGCTTCGGCGGCCACTTCCCGCGAGGGAACCTGCGCTGCCTGCAAATAAAACGTTAGAGCTTGCACCAGAGCGGCTACCAGAGGGTTATTATCGGCCTCCAGGCGCACTTTTTCGCGGCCAGTTTCGTCGCGCTCTTCGTCTTCAGCACATTTGAGACAGAACGGTGTGCCGAGGGCGTTTTGAGTTTTGCACCGTGGACAGGTCCAATAGCCGCTTTGCGGTTCGCGGTTCCTGGTGAAATTGAAAAAATCTTTGATCGCTCCGGCCATGTCATACTCCTTACCCGTTCCTGCCCACGAGGGCAGTTTTTGCTTTAATCTTGTCGGCTAGTAGTTAGTACGTTTTGGCTTCCGATATGTTTCACTCTACTTTTCTTGCCCTTACCTACTCTTTGTCGGCCTTCTTCTGGGGCAGAGCCAGGCCAATGTGCAGGTCGCTAAGCTGGCGGGCATCCACCGGGCTAGGAGCCTGGGTCATTTCGTCCGTGGCACTCTGAGTTTTGGGGAAGGCAATCACGTTTCGGATGTTGTCCTCGCCCGCGAAAAGCATCACAGTGCGGTCAATGCCGGGCGCGATGCCGCCGTGAGGCGGTGCGCCGTACTCGAACGCGGTTAGCATATGGCCGAACCGCTCCTGGGCGTCTTCCGGGCTGTAGGCCAGTAGCTCGAACATTTTAGCCTGAATGTCGCGCTGATGAATACGGATCGAACCACTGGCTAACTCGTAACCGTTGCACACGATGTCGTAGCAGTCGGCCCGCACCGCCGCTGGGTCGGTATCAAGCAAACCAACATGTTCTGGCTTGGGAGCGGTGAAAGGATGATGTACCGCGTCCCAGCGGTTTTCGTCGGCGTTCCATTCCAGCAGCGGAAAGTCCACTACCCAGCAAAAGGCCAGGGTCGTGCTGTCCAACAGACCAAGCCGTTTTCCCATTTCGTTTCGTAAGCGGCCCAGCGCGTTTGCCACGACCGGTTTGGCGTCGGCCACAAAAACTAGCAGGTCGCCCGCGCCGGTCGCTCTTTCGCTGTCATCGAAACGCGCTGCCAAACCCGCCAGCCCTTCGGGAGAGAAGAATTTGGCGGCAGGTGATTTACTGGTCAGGACGCCGCTTTCGCTATCGAGAGCTAACCAGGCCAACCCCTTCGCCCCAAAACCCTTGACAAACTCTACCAGACCGTCCAGTTCGCGGCGGGTATAGCCCGCGCAACCGGGCAACCGCAAACCCTTGACCTGCCCGCCCGCCGCAATTGCCCCGCTAAAGACCTTAAATTCGCTATCCTTGACCAGTTCGCTAACATCGGTTAGTTCCATGCCAAAGCGAATGTCCGGCTTGTCGTTGCCGAAGCGGGCCATGCTCTCGTCAAAAGTAAAGCGGGGGAAAGGCCGTGCCAACAGCTTTTTATCCGTCGCCACCGTGTCTACCAGCCCGATATACAACCCTTCGATCAACTGCAAAATATCTTCTTGCTCCACAAAGCTCATTTCAAGGTCGAGCTGGGTAAATTCCGGTTGGCGGTCGGCCCGCAAATCCTCGTCCCGGAAACAGCGGGCGATCTGGAAATATTTTTCCATCCCGGCCACCATCAACAGTTGCTTGAGTTGCTGGGGAGATTGCGGCAGCGCGTAGAACTCGCCCGGATGAACCCGGCTTGGTACAAGGTAGTCTCGCGCACCTTCGGGGGTACTTTTCATCAAAATTGGCGTTTCAATTTCCAAAAAGCCGCGCTCGTCCAGGTAATCGCGGATGAATTTAACGACTCGGTGGCGCAAAACCAGGATGCGTTGCATCTCCGGGCGGCGCAAATCGAGGTAGCGGTAGCGCAGACGTAACATTTCATCTACTTCGTTAGCGGCTTCGTTCACCTGGAAGGGGAGCGGTTTGGATGGATTGAGAATTTCAAGGTGTGTCGGGACCAACTCTACCGCGCCGGTCGGCAAACGGTCGTTAGCCGAACCCTCCGGGCGCGGGCGCAATTTGCCGGTTACACGCAGCACATATTCATTGCGTACTTCGCTGGCCGTGGCGTGAGCCTGCGGGTTGTCGCGAGGGTCAATTGCCACCTGCAACAGGCCGCTTCGGTCGCGCAGCATAATAAAAATTAATCCGCCCAGGTCGCGGCGGTTGTTGACCCAACCGCGCACCGTAATCTCTTCCCCGGCCTGCGCGTTTTCAAGACGTAATTCACCGCAGGAATAAACTTTAGCCACTAAAACACTCCTCTAGCTCTTTTAGCTCTTTTACAAATCAAAATTGCTTGCTGATCTACCTTTGCACAATCAGTCTCTATTATAGCGCGACGACCACCATTTGACCAACCGCACCCTCTCTCGCTCACGGTAATAGCAAAGACGGTCTGTCATTCTGAGGCCGTCACAGACGAGATTTTGATAAAGGCAAATCCAGGCCGAAGAATCTTCTTGATTGAGCCAGATCGAGTCAGGCCAAGCAGATTCTTCGGGACTTAGCCCGCAGCCTTGCAAAAGGGTACTTAGCGTCGTCCCTCAGAATGACAGGGCGAGACATAGGGCCGACCCCGACTTTGCAACCGCACCCTCTCTCAATTTACTTTTAACCGTTGGCTAGGTATACTCTTTTCCAGGCCCGACCGCGACCGGGCCGGGCAATGTAGCGATAAGGGTAGGTTCCGATGCAAACTCAAGCGGCCTCGGTAGTAGAGGCATTTATGGATAACGCCGCACGCCATCCGGCAAAGCTGGCCTTGAAATTCGAGGGCGAGATCTACACCTATGCCCGCCTACGAGAACGGGCCGCGCGAATGGCGGCGGCTCTGGTCGGTTGGGGGTTGGAGGCGGGCGAGCGCGTCGCGCTTTTTCTGGAAAACTGTCCAGATTTCGTGGCGGCTTACCTGAGTGTCGGGCTGGCCGGTGGAGTGGTCGTGCCAGTCAATACGCAGTACCGCCGTCTGGAATTAGCTCATATCCTGGGCGACGCCGGGGTGTGCCTGGCCCTGACCGACCCCGAACGCCAACTTGAACTTGAAGGCGTGCGCGGTGAATTGCCTGCCCTGAGAAGCATCCTGACGACCAGCCCTGACCTCGAAGCTTTCCTGGCCCAGGCCTCTATCAACCCGACGCCTCGGCTACCGGGCGGCGACGACCTGGCCGTGATTGCTTATACTTCCGGCACGACCGGGCGGAGCAAAGGGGCGATGCTGCGCCATCGCAATCTGATTTCTAACTGCCGGGCGGTTTGCACGACCTGGGCCTGGACGGAGGCCGACCGTTTACTCCTGACCTTGCCGCTTTTCCATACCCACGGCCTGATGGTAGGCATTCATGGTACGCTGGTAAGCGGGGCCGGAGCCGAATTGCATCGTCACTTCGAGGTTGGCCCGGTCTACCGCAGTCTGCTGGCCGAGGCCGCGCCGGTGACAATGTTCTTCGGCGTGCCGACCATGTATACCCGCCTACTGGCCTACGCCCAGACCCAGGCCGACCGCCCGCCTCCATTGCGGCTCTACGTAGCCGGGAGTGCGCCTCTGAGTGCGGCGACTTTCGCCGAGTTCGAGAGCGTTTTCGGTCAGAAGATTCTCGAACGCTACGGCATGACCGAGACCATCATGAACCTGACCAATCCTTACGCGGGTGAACGACGGCCCGGTACGGTCGGCAAGCCATTTCCAGGCCAGGAGGCCCGCGTGGTGGACGTGCGGACGCGCCAACTCCTCGGTTCCGGCCAGACCGGAGAAATTGAGGTGCGCGGCCCGCACGTTTTTCAGGGTTACTGGCAACAGCCTGCCGCGACCGCCGAGAGTTTCGACGTCGAAGGTTGGTTCCGCACCGGCGATCTGGGCGAGGTCAGCCCAGATGGGTATTACACTATTAGCGGACGAGCTAAAGAACTGATCATCACGGGCGGCTACAATGTTTACCCGCGAGAGGTGGAGGAAGTTTTGCAGCAGTACCCCGGTGTGGGCGAAGTGGCCGTGCTGGGCCTGCCCGACCCCGATTTGGGCGAAAAGGTCGTGGCCGCCGTAGTGCCGAGCAGCCCCGATCTGAGCGTCGAAGGGCTGATCGCTTTCTGCCGGGACAATCTGGCAAGCTACAAAAAGCCCCGCCGGGTCGTTCTGGTCGAGGCTCTGCCGCGCAATGCTCTGGGTAAAATTCAAAAGCACCTGCTGAAAGAGGAGCTATCCACCCGGCCCTGAGAGGGTTTTCATCAAATAGAAACCAGAAATAGAATCCAAAAATAGAAATACAGTTGGAGTGTTAAAAGATTAATTATGGCAGAGCAAACGGTAGAACAAGTTTTTAGGGTTGGTATTTTGACCCTGAGCGACCGTAGCGCGGCGGGCCAACGCCCTGACGCCAGTGGCCCGAACGTGCGCGACGGATTGGCCGAGCGACTGGCTCACGCTTACGAAGTCGTCGCTTACGAGGTTATCCCGGATGACCAGAGCTTGATCGAAGCTCGGCTACGGAGTTGGGCCGACGAGCTAGGGCTGAATTTGATCCTGACGACCGGCGGCACCGGCCTGGCTCCGCGTGACGTTACGCCCGATGCGACCCTGGCTGTAATTCAACGCCAAGTGCCGGGCATGGCCGAGGCGATGCGGGCCTACAGTCTGACCAAGACCCCCACGGCAATGGTTTCGCGGGCGGTGGTCGGGACACGAGGCCGGACGCTAATTGTAAACTTGCCGGGTAGCCCCAAAGGAGCCAGGGAAAACCTCGAAGCGATTATCGCGGCTCTCCCGCACGCCCTGGAAAAGCTGGGCGGTGATCCTTCCGATTGTGCCTAGCCTCTTTTCGTCTAGCGCACGACTGTATTGAAGCCTTCCTTCAAGCTGGCTTCCTCCACCACGCCGACCCAGACCTTGACGGCCTGGCCCTGGCCGTTGGTCAGGACGAAAGTGGGGTGGCCGCCGACTCGGAACTGCTGCACGAGCGGGCGGTTGGCCGGGTCGTAAAAATCGAGGTCGGCGAACTTGATCGAAGTTTTATACTGCTCTTTGAGACCGTTCACGACGGGTTGCATTTTGGCGCAGTATGGTCAGCCAACGGCATCGAACCACAAAAGGGTTGGGCTGCCGTCTTTCAAGTTGGGTTGCTCGGTAAATTGGATCATTCGGAGCGAGTCGGTTTCGGTGTGAACAATTTTAGGCTGTACTATTTGGGCCGGAGGAGCCGAAACGGTCGTTGCTGCCGCCTTCGTAGTTTGGGAAGTCGCCGCCAATCCATTCGTAGCCTGCGCCGGAGCAACGGTAGCGACCGCCGACGCCAGGGAAGAAACCGGGGCGGGCGGGTTGGAATTGGAAGCCGAAGTTGTAGCCGGAGCCGTCACCTCGCCGCCACAAGCCGCCAGCAAGAGCGACAACAAGACGGTCAGCCCTCCCAAAAAGGTTTCGGCCCGGCGGTTTCTTAAAACTAATTTACTCAT
>JBBRBE010000174.1:0-12781 GCA_038206175.1 Chloroflexia bacterium | reverse complement strand
GTAAACGTTTGTTCTAAAAAAGATTTTAACGCAAACATCTCGACTATTTTGCCCCTGGTGGCCTTTCTGATATTAAAATTGGTGAGCCAAGTGCCGACTTTACTCAGTGGCGGCACTTCGATCTTAAAAGCAGTATACCAGAGTTCAACTTTGAGCGTACCTGGAGTAGCGGTTTTAGAGGAAAGGGCAGAAAGTGGTCAAGTGCCACTACCAATTCTAAAAATGGCACTTGTTTTAAGCCTGATCACAAAACAGACTTGTTCTTAAAAGCCCTGGCGGGCAAAAAGTAGAACAAATGATTACTTTGCCCCTGGTTGCACTAACGTTCTCACTGGGCCAATAGTGGTGAGGGCGTAGCGCATCGCCCGGCGTCCGTTGGGGCGCAAACGGGCCAGGTAGACCGCCACCGGGTGCTGGTCGAGTGGCAAGGCGGGTAAGCTTGAAGCAGGATAGGCTAACTCCTGGCCTATCAGTGGCTTTGGAATAACTGCCTCGACTACTTCCTGGTTGGTGGATTGCCCTGGTTTTTGCTGCTCGTTTCCCATTTCCCTTTCCCCTCTTCCAACCGCTCACTCCGGTTAATGGTGCGTCCGGCGACCCTCCTTCAGCCGTAAGCTCTCCTGCCTTCCGCCTTACCGCCTCACGGCCTTGAGCCTTTACGCCTTACAAAGCTATTATAGCACATATTACTTTTGATAAGTGTTATTATCATAAGTTATTTTAGCCTGGATGGATGCATCGCCAGCGCGGTAAATGATTGCTCAATCCCGTTTGTGTCGGCCTCCCTCCAAACAGGAGTTCCTCGAATAACCGAACCATTGCAAGGAAGCTAGTCTGGAAGCAGGCAACTATGCAGGTTTAGAAATAATCTTCCCAGTAAAAGAGGTAAAATCGGTCTGTTGTCTGAAATGAAACGCAACCGGTCAAATTGTTAAAGTACGGTTAGGGCGAGGACATCAATATGCCCGCCACGTTTTTGCTAAAGTGAAATCACCCTATTTTTGGACGAATCTTAGGTAGCTAACACAGACAAAGCTGGTCGAGTATTTCACCGGTCTATTTAGCTTCAAACAAAGTTCAGCAAAGGGCATGCCAGTAAACCGGCTCTGACCGCTTACAACTAAACCCTTTTGGGAGCTAATTGTATCCCTTGAAGCTTATTATCGCTTAACAAGCTAGGTAACTAAGCAATTCAAATAGACCATTTAGTTGATGTCGTAGCTCCTTGCATTGGATATAGTAGTGTCAGGTACAGCAACGAGGTTCCTTCCAAGCCAGGTCGCAAAGCCAGGCCACCTCCAAGTACCAAAGTGACTTTTTAACAGTGTTTTACAACTAATGCAAAGCAAGGAGACCTAAAATGTCTATCGAGAATGTAAAGAATTTTTATGGCAAAATGGAGTCGGACGAAAAGCTGGTTGAAAAGCTACAGCAGAGTCAGGGTGACGGTTTAGAAGCTCTGGTGGCCGTCGCTAAAGAAAGCGGTTACGATTTTAGCCAGGCCGAAGCTCAACAATACCTCTCGGCTCAGGCTGGTGCGGGTGCGCCAGAAGCTCAGCTTTCCGACGAGCAGTTGGAAACCGTCGCAGGCGGCGGTGGTTCCTTCGGTGGTACTTGTAATACGGCCATCTGCACCATCACCCACAACACTAGCGGCCCTGATGGACGCTGTGACCCCACCAAGTCCGGCCTGGGCAACTTTTCGAGTCGGCGGTAACTGAAATATCCCT
Organism: Chloroflexia bacterium; assembly: GCA_038206175.1. GTDB lineage: Bacteria > Chloroflexota > Chloroflexia > Chloroheliales > Chloroheliaceae > 54-19. Next base: position 11,051 of record JBBRBE010000174.1, on the reverse strand, counting down.
GGCTCTGTACCTGTTCAACCTATCAAATCACAAAAGTTCAGCCTGGGAACTGAGCTTGAAGCATAAAGTTCTAGTCTCGATTTACTACTTTCTTCACATACATTGAGCAACATCCTATAGCCCTACTCTTTGTGAGCGACAGGAGTAGGGCTATACTTTACTAAAAGCAAAGCTATAAATCGCCTTGTAACGGCTCGAATAATTACTTTGTACTAAAGAAAATAAAACCTCAAGTAATAACCGTCGAGGAAAACCATGACTATCAGCCTTTACCAGCCAAAACCCTTAGAAACACCTCTACGCCAACGCCTGCTAAACCGGGCAGCCCCCTTGCACGAAAGGCTGGCGGGAAACTATCAGCAGCCTACCGATTGGCAGGCCGGAGCCGATAGCCTAAATAGACTTGAGCGATGGAGTAAGCTGATAGGTGCAGGCATACCAGGCCAGTTTGAACGTCGTTTAGACCAGGACAACCTGAGCTTGTCCCAACTAAGCTACATTCTGAGCGACGATTTCCAGTTTGCTGACCCGCCCGCTCAGGCCCCTCGATGGCTGGGTCTGCTAGAAGCGACTTTGGTCGAAAACGCTACCGTTTTGTTAGACCTTCAAGGATTACCGGAAGAGGCCACGCTACCCTATCGCTTTATTAAGCCACAACAGCCGGTTCTGTTCGAGGAAGTTCTGGCCGGTTTCGTGCGGGTAGCTCTCCGCGAACTAAAAGAAAAAACTGGGTCGGCTTTCGACCTGCTAAGTGAGCAAGCTCAACGGGGTCTGGAAGTTTCCCTGTTGTCAGATCTGACACCTCTGACAACCAGTGTGCTTAGTGAAGAATTTTTGAAGTATCGCCTTAGCCAACCTTCAAGCTTACTTTTTACGCTCAGGCAACCTTCGAGCGGTATCCCGTCGCGCAAGGTCTACCGTAAATTCGTCCAGAACCTGTTGCGAGATGGCTGGGTAAACCTGTTTGAGAAATATCCTGTGCTGGCACGATTGCTAGGCATTCTGCTTAGCGATTGGGTAGAGGCGACAACAGAGTGTCTAACCCATCTGCAAGCTGATTTTCCAGCGTTAAAAGCCAGATTTAGCCTGGCTACTCCCTGTCTGGCCGGTTATGAGAGTAGTGTTTCGGACGCTCACAACGGTCATCGTAGCGTCGTAATTCTAACCTTCGAGGACGCCACAAAACTGGTCTATAAACCCCGCGACCTGGGCGCAGAAGAAGCTTATGCGACCTTTCTCGACTGGCTAAACCGGCAATCGCTTTCGCTTGACCTCAAAACCTACCAGATTTTAAATCAAGGTACGCACGGCTGGGTAGAGTTTGTCCAGGCCGGGCCGTGCCAGGACGTAGACGAAGTAGCTGCTTTCTACCGACGAGCCGGTATGCTGCTGGCCGTTTTTTACCTGCTAGGAACAGTGGACTGCCACCAGGAAAACATTATCGCTTGTGGAGCCTACCCGATTATGATCGATGCCGAAGCGGTGATGAGTTATCAGGTTAAAACCCTCACTTTATCACAGGGGGAGGAACAAAGCGGGCTAGACCTGGGCTACGAGTACCTGGAAGAGTCGGTTCTACGTACCCACTTGCTGCCTTTTTGGGTAAAGAACGGGCTGGGTACTTACAGCGACATTTCTGGTTTGAGCCTGGGACGCCCTATCGAGACCCAGAGCTACACCCGGCGGGTGTGGGAACACATTAACACCGACCTGCTGCGTAAGATCGACCAAACTGTGACTGCCGCTGCCGAGCCGGATAGCAATGTGCCTCGCCTGAATGAAGTAGCGGTCTCGCCTGCTCCTTACCTCTCGATGGTGGTGGAAGGATTTTGCGAAGTCTACCGTCTATTTATGAGTCGCCGTAGCGAGATGCTAAAGCCGGACGGAGCACTGACTTTGTGCGAGAACCGCGAAATCCGTTTGATTTTTCGGGCAACTCAAACTTATGCCGGGTTGCTCTATAACACTTATCATCCGAGCGTTTTGAGTAACGGAGCAGATCGCAGCATTGAGTTAGACGTTCTTAGTCGAGGCTTGCTAAACGAGGATACCGAACGGTTCTGGCAGATGCTAGAGGCCGAACTCGTAGCAATGGAGCGTGGCGACATTCCGCTTTTTAATTGTCTTTCCGACACAAATGCTTTGTACATGGCGAACGGGCAAACCCTTTCTGGTTGGGCCGAGCAATCGGCTTATGGAGCTGTCCGGCAACGCCTGGCCGGGTTGAGCCAGGAAGATTTAACTCGGCAAATCCATTTCATCAAGAATTCTTTTTACACCGTTCAGGCCAATCCTCAGTCTTTACAGGCTCCGGTAAGCTCTTCCATAACAAACTTTGAGGCCGAGCCGACTACTCCATCTTACTTGCTCGCTCAGGCTTGTAATATCGCCTCCCGGCTCAGGCTCGAAGCGGTCGTGACCAAAAATGGCGGGCTGACCTGGCTTGCCCCGGAACTCCTGCCGGATGGACAAATCTATAGCTACAAGGTCTTGAGCCAATCGCTCTATAGCGGCACAAGCGGTATTGCCCTCTTTTTGGCAGCTCTGTACCGTGTAACAGGAGAAACTTCCTACCGGCAAATGAGCCTGGCTGCTTTGCAGGCGACGCGCTCCTTATTGAAGAGCCAATCCACTCTGCACCAGCTCGTCCGCTTTACCGGTATTGGTGGGTCATTTGGTGTAGGTTCGCTGGTCTACGCCCTGACGCGAGTGGGCGAGTTGCTCGACGACCCCACCCTGCTCGACGATGCCCAACACTTTGCCACTCTGATTACACCCACGATGATCGCTGCCGACCGTAGTTACGACGTAATGCTGGGGTCTGCGGGGGCAATCCTGGCTTTGCTGGCTTTGTATCGTGTCCGTCCCCACAATCGCTGGCTGGAAACGGCTACCCGGTGTGGCGACCATCTGCTGGCTACCCGTCTATCCCGCCCGCAAAACCTGGCTGGTTGGGCTACTTATGCCCATAACCCCTACCTGAGCGTGAGCGGTTTTGCACACGGTGCTTCTGGCATCGGGCTGGCCCTATCGAAACTGGCCCAGGTCACTGCCAGAACTGATTTTGCCCAGGCTGCGCGGCAGGCTTTTGAGTTCGAGGCCAGCCGGTTTGATCCTGAGCGTCAGAATTGGGCCTCGCTGCTGGTCGAAAACGATCCGGCTCCTTTTTATGGGGTGGCCTGGTGTCACGGCGCAGTCGGCATAGGACTGGCGAGATTGGCCCTGCTATCGGCATCGGAAGACGCCTCTAGCTTCCGGTTCCAGCAAGAGATCCAGACTGCCCTTCAGACCACCCTTAAAACGGGCCTACATTCCTTTGATCAGCTTTGCTGCGGCACAGCAGGCCGGGTCGAGTTGCTAACAATGGCGGCTCAAGCATTAAACCGCCCTGATCTACTGGCGACCGCGCGGGTCTGGGCCGGGCAGATGATAAAAAGAGCGGGGGAAAATGACGGCCATTACCGCTTTTTAGCCGACACCTCGATAGAGGTTAGCGCACCGAGTCTCTTCCAGGGTTTGGCCGGAGTAGGCTATACGCTCTTGCGAACGGCAGAGCCGACCTGCGTGCCGTCGGTAGCGGTTTGGGAATAAAATCTAATTTTAGGACAGAGCAAATTGCACTGCCGCTTCCAAATCCAGCTTCGCGCCTCGGTTAAAGACCGTCTCGAAACTGGTTCCGCTCAGGAGGTCTTGCAAAACTTGCAGGGTCTGATCGTAGACTTTGTAGGTGGCGGTGTCCAGCAGAGTGTCCAGCGAAACATTTAATAGTTCCAGTTGGTTTTTCACACAGCCGCACAACAAGGCGGCTTTATCTGGCTGGCCCGTCTTTAGGGCCAGGGCTGCTATCAGGGTAAGCAGAGACAGAGTGTAACTTTTTGCGCCAATCCTGGAGCAGATAGTCAAGCTTTCCTGCCAGAAAGTCCAGGTCAGGCTATAATTTTGTTGCACAAAAGCTACACAGCCCAGCCCACACTGTGAGATTGCCCGGCCAAATTTGTCGCCGACAGTTTGACCGCAAACCAAACCTTCCTCAAAATAAGCCTGGGCCAAATCCGGCTTGTTCAGATAGTTAAGCGTAATTACCCCCAGATTGTACAGGGCCAGGATTAAGCCTCTGGTGTCGCCTAATTCACGGCGCAAGTCTAGCTGCGCCGCATAATACTGCTGGGCTTGTACGTAATCACCTTGCCGGTCGGCCAGTACCCCTAAGTTGTTGAGATTGTAAGCCATCGTCCGCCGATTGCCCATTTCCTGATTGAGGGCCAGGCTTTCTTCATAGCAACCTCTCGCCTGAGCTAAATCACCGTTATAGTCGATTAAAAGAGTTCCCATAGTATTAAGCGCAACAGCAACCCCTTGCCGGTCATCCAACCGGCGGTACAACTCCAGAGCTTGTCGGATGTGGTAATGAGCCTGCTGGCCGTTACCCCGGCTCGTTTCAAGCGAACTTAAATTTTTATGGACACTGGCAATCCCAGCCTGGTCGTTTAATTCACCATAGAGAGCCAGGCTTTTTTCCAGGTGGGCCTGGCCTTGCTCGTAATTACACTGCATGAGGGAAATCCAACCCAGACGGCTAAGAGCGTGGGCTAAATCTAGCCCTTTCGCGTCACCTTGCACAGTACTCTCGATTTCCTGGGTTGCTTCAGGATAGCGACTCTGCATAATCAACACACCGGCCAGATTTAATTTAAGGCGAATGCGCTGAGCTTGAGCCACCACTGCATCGCCTAAAAACCCTTCTTCCAGCCGGGCTAGTCCACGGCGGCAACTCGTTTCGGCTTCGGGCCATCGTCCTACCAGGTTAAAAACCCGGCCAAGCTGATAATTTGTTTCCAGCCATTCTAATCGAAGGAGTTCCCGCTCAGGGTGTTTGTCCGGTGGGTCGCCCACCCGTTTTATTTCAGCTTCCAGCAGAGTATTAAGCTGTTGGTAATAAGCCAGGGCGGTTGCGGTCGCAAAGTCAGCCTGAGCTTTCTGACCGGCCAGGGCCAGATAACGACGTTGTTTACCCCGGTTAGAACTGCGTCCGTAGTGATAGGCCAGCAAGTCCAGAGGCAGATTTTGAACTTGTTCTGCTAAAAAGTTGGCTTCGTACTGCTGCTCAATGAAAACACCTGCCGCTTGATGCAACTCTTCTTTTTGGGCGTGCAGCAAGCTCTGGTAAGCCACCTCGTGCGTAATCATGTGTTTAAAGCTGTAAGCCAGTTCGGGTCGGGCTGGATCGAGTGGCGTAATGTCCAGCTTTTCAAGATGCTGCAAGTCCTTCAAAACTGCGCCTGGTTCGCCCACACCTGGGTATACTCCCCAAACCCAGCCAGCCTGGAAAGTTCGACCAATGACACTGGCAATCTTTAAAATAGCTTTTTCGCTTTCACTCAAGCGATCCAGACGAGACAAAACCAGACTATGTAAACTTTCCGGCCAGACCGTTTCCAGGCTATTTAACAACTTGAGTAGGTCGGCCTCAGTATCCGGGTGATAATGGTCGCACAGCCAGTTAACTAATTCTTCCAGATAGAATGGATTGCCTTCAGCGCGACCCACCAACCGTTCGACTACCTCCGGCGTCGAGGCTAGACGTGCGCCAAGCCTTTCTTCCAGGCAGGTGCTTACCAGGCAGTGGGCATCGGGCCGCTTTAATTCGCCCAGCCACAGGCGGTTGGAACCAGCCACTGTCTCGGTCGGCCCTTCAGCCTCGCTTTGCCCTTCGGCAGGTCGGGCCGTAGTCAGGATCAGGACAGGCTGGCGTAGTCGGTTAGTCCGGCATAAAGCTTCTAGCAGATCGTGGGAAAGTGGGTCTAGCCAATGGCAATCTTCCAGGATAAGCAAAAGCGGTTCTGGCAAACCTGGAGCCTGCAACAGTTCCACGATTAGTTCTTCTAAAGCACTTTTACGAATAGCCGGTTCCAGATGCCGACTAAAACTATTGTCTTCGATTGGCAGAGCCAACAAGGAACCAAGCAGTGGAAGGCGTTGAGCCAGCCGCGGATCGTGGTGTTTAAGCTCTTGCTCAAGGTGAGTGATTTGTTGGAGAGCCGACCACTCTGCTTCCAGGCCAAAATATTCTCGAAAAAGATTTTGCCAGGCCAGATAAGTAATTTGCGTGCCGAAAGATTGGCCCTGTCCAACATAAATCCGCCAATCGCCTCGACCCTCGGCCATACGGATTGCTTCGGCCAGCAGCCGCGACTTGCCTATCCCGGCTCCGCCGATTATTTCCAGAACCTGACCTTGCCCGCTGTCCATCACCTGTTGGATTTTCTGGCGGATCAGTTCCAGTTCGGCCTGTCGTCCCCAAATTGGCTGCTGGTAGGCATTGGTCAGGAGAGCGGCGGATTTTAAGGAACCTTTAAGAGACTGAACCGGGGAACATTGAAAGACCGTTAGGAGGCGGGCTTTCCCTTTAACTTTTAAGGGAGGTAGTTGCCTGAGCTGGAATTGATTTCCTAACTTCTTACGAACTCGTTCACTTATTAACATCTGGTTAGGTAGAGCCGCCTGCATCAAACGAGCGGCCAGATTGACTTCATCGCCTAGAACCCCGTAGGTCGAGCGCGAACGGCTGCCGTAAGTACCGGCCCGCATTGTTCCCAGGCTGACCCCAATGCGAAGTTGCCCGTAAGACGCGCACCCGGCCAGCAGAGCCAGGCCAGTACGCACGGCACGTTCGGCATCATCTTGATGGGCTATTAACGCTCCAAAGGTAGCGTAAAGATAGGTACCTTTGTCCCCGACCGTAAGTTGAAGCAAGCTACCTTCATAACGTTGAAGTTCGGTTTGCACCTGGCATACCAGCTTGTTTAGCTGAAGTTCCGTATTGTCCTGAGTGTAGTCCAGACCGTCGAAACTTATAAACAGAGCTACTGCCGGGCGCAGTTCGGTTAGAAAATCGCCCAGGCCGCTCTCCAGACGCTGTGCTACCGGCGGCAAAAGCCATTGGCGTAACTGGGTATGTAAACTGGCGTCGGTTGCAGGTAGCGGCGGCCAGGCTCTGGTCGGAGCCGGGCGTCTAAGCTGACCCAGCACGCCCAGGCGAAGTTCGCCTTCCTTGCTGGTACTGGTACGCCACTGGGTTACATCGAGGGTCTGGGCTAAAACTGTGCAAACTTCGGGAGCTGCTACAATTTCGCCTTCGCGGGCCGCGCCGTCGGCTAGAGCCAGGCGGTCTAAAGGCTCACCGGCTATCACGTCTAGCAATTGAATTTCGGGCTGACCAACCACAAAGCGGCGCACCGTCCCGGCAGCCAACGAGACTTTGAGGCCCAGGTCGCAGCTCGTCCGATTGTCGGCCAGGGAAAGCCGTCCAACCTGGGCTATTACTGTTTGCAGCGCAAAAGCGGCAGAAGTAGCTGCTTCGATTGCTTCGGACAGACTTGTTTGCTCTGCCGCCCACCAGCATGTTATGGCGTCGCCGCTAAAGTAAATTACACTACCCTGATAAAGTTCTACCTGAGCAATCAGGGAGTTATAGACCAGATTTAGAAGGTGCGAAAGTTCTTCTGCACCCCGGTCTGCGCCGAGGTCGGCCACCAGCTTTTCCGTCAGAGGCGTAAAGCCACAAATATCGGCAAACAGCACGGCACCTTCGGCTAAGCCAGGAATAGACTCGTTTCTGACCAGGCTCCAGTAACGGTCAAGGGGCAGGTAAACTCCAAGGGGGCTGGTGGGTTGAACAGGTGACATGAAGGGTTACTTCCTTTCCTTGTCTTTGGGGCTGGAGTTTGGGTCTTGCAATTGCGAATTAAGCTGAACCACCTCGCCGACCCGCTCGCGCAACCAGCCTAAAAGAACTCGTATTATGCCCTGAGCTACCTCAATTCGCTTTTCCATCAAACCATACAAGGTGCTTTGTTCTAGTTGCCACAAACGCACCGCACTCAGGGTGGTGGCCGCGGCGAGGCGCGGTGAGGCGTCCAGTAAGGCCATTTCGCCAAAAATATCTCGACTTGAAAGCCTGTTCAGAGTGTGATTGCCGTCATGAATACGTACCTGGCCTTCGATAACAATATACATGCAGCTACCGGGCTGGCCTTTTTCAAAGATCGTTTCATTCTTGCCGAACTGCACTTCTTGCAGCAACTCGGCTATCTGCGCCAGTAGATCAGAGGGTGTGCCGGTAAACAAACTGACCCGGCCTAGCTGGTGTATTCTTTCAGCCTCCGTGGTCGAGAGAGGAGCGATCCTGGTGGGCGGTATTTCTGGTGGTCCTTCCAGGTGGAGGCTAAGGAACTTACCGACTTTGATCGCCTCATACAAATCGGTAGTCTCGGCTTCCGGCGCGATGTCTAACTCCCGAAAGAGATAGCGTTGGTAAGAGGTATAGTGGTCGAGAGCAACCCGGCGTTGACCGTGCTGTGTTAGCAGGCGTAGCATTTGACGGTGGGCCTGTTCGTGGAACGGTTCAATTTGGAGCAGCCGATTGAGCCGGTTTATAGCTAACGAGTAATCCTGCTGTCGAGCATAGTAATCGGCCAGACCTTCAAAAGCTGTTCCGACCAAATGCTGAAATTTCTCACGTTCCTGAGCTACCCAATCCTCAAAATCGGGTGCGGCTCCAAGATAAAATGTTTCTAAAAATGAGCCACTGTAAAGAGCTACCGCTTCTTCCACCCAAAGAGCCTGCTCCTCGCTCAAAACAGCCTGGGGGCTTTCCCAGCTTTTCGAGCTTAAAATTTGCTCGAAAGTATTAGCATCTAGCCGATAAGCAGAAGTTTCCAGGGCAACTGTGTCACGGGTGACGAGCAGGCAGGAGCCTAGTTGAGGTCGTAGCCGACTAAGCAAAGTACGTAAATTGGCAAGGGCCTGTTTCTGGCTGCGCTCCGGCCATAAAAGCTCGGCTAACCATAAACGGCTTTGGGCTACTTTGCAACGTCCCAGGTAAACCAGCAGAGCTTCAGCTTTACGCGAGTTTAATTGCACCGGCTCTTCGGTTTGTCTAATCACTAAAGTACCCAGCGTCGTAATTTCTAACAACCCATCCATACTTATATTACCCCTGAGTGTCGTAGTGTCCCGGCCCCGTCTATTAAAACCACGCCTATCTTAAGTGTTGAAGCAGCTACCATTGCATTGTCTAAGTCTTAAAAATAGGTGAAATCAGAATACCAACCTTTTAGCCAGGGACAATGCTGAGAGAGACTGTTTTTAGAGACAGGTTCTTATTTCATACTTATGAAGCGTTTGTGAAGCGGCTCTTGGATTACAATCATTATAACAGTATAGTGCCGATGTAGGAACCGGCTGAACAGCCTGACCTTACCATCTTTTTTGGAGTTTCGAGCGAAGTTAACGAGGATGTTCTAATTAGTCTAAACCTGTTGTTTGTTGTACTTGCAATTGTAATCCACTAAAAGGTTAGAAAAGATGCAAACCACCCTTAGTTCCTTCGAGTATCCATCGCTTGTACCGAACCGCTCCTTTGCCGCCCCTAAAACAAATTTGCCTTGCCCTCCCACTCCTTTATGCGGACGGACGAGTGAAAAAGCTCAGGCTTGCCGCTTATTGGCTCAAACTTCGGTGCGGTTGTTGACCCTGACCGGGCCAGGTGGAGTCGGTAAAACCAGACTGGCTCTGGATGTAGGTGATGACTTACACTCACACTTTCCTGACGGAGTATGGCTGCTGTCGCTGGCAAATGTGGCCGAGCCAGAAATGCTCGGCTTTACGCTTGCCCGCACCCTGGCTTTGCCTCGAACTGCCGAGCAATACATCTGGCAAGCTCTTAAAGAGTTTTTGGGGCCGAAGCAACTTCTCTTAGTCCTGGATAACTTTGAACAAATAATTGAAGCAGCCCCGCGCCTGGCCGAACTACTGGCAAGCTGTTCCGGCCTCAAGCTGCTGGTAACAAGCCGTTTGGCTCTGCATCTCTCGGCTGAACATGAAATGAGTATTGAGCCGTTTGGCGTGCCTGCTACCTCTGACTGCCAGACCCTCGAAGCCGTGAGTCGGTGTGAAGCGCTAGAGTTTTTTGTCCAGCGAGGACAGGCAGTACGGAGTGATTTTCAGCTTACCCCCGAAAACTTTCTCAGCGTTGCCCAGATTTGTACCCGGCTCGACGGGTTGCCCCTGGCTCTGGAATTAGCAGCGACCTGGCTCAGATTATTACCACCTCAAACCCTGCTAAACCGTCTGGAAATGGGCAAAGGCTTGCAACTCCTTGCCAGTGGTGGACCAGATTTGCCCGTTCGACAGCGGAGTTTACGCCACAACGTAGTTTGGAGTTACGATTTGCTTGATGAAACCGAGCAGAAGTTATTTCGGACACTGGCTGTTTTCAAGGCGGGTTGTGAATTGGAAGAAGCCGAAAGATTTGGCGAAGCTTTGCTGGCATTGTCACAATTTACTCACCCTCGGCCAGCCGTATTAGAACTACTAGGTTCTTTGGTGAAAAAAAATATGCTGCGCCAGTCCGAAATCCGACTGTGTAACGGGCAAGTAAGTGTGCATTTAAGGATGCTCGAAACTTTTCGAGAATACGGGTTGGAGTTGTTGGAAGTTACAGGCGAACTATGCCAGGCCCAACAATTACTGGGCAACCAGGACGTAAAACCGCAGGTTCAAAGCCAGGTATTTCCTTCTAAATCTGTTGACCGGTACGCACTAACCCGGCGCGAACAAGAAGTTTTGCGGCTACTGGCCGAAGGCTTAACCGATAAGGCTATAGCCGAGCGGTTAACAATAAGCCCTCGCACAGTTCACGCTCATCTTACAGTAATTTATAGCAAACTTGCAGTAACGACTCGTAGCGCGGCGACCCGATTGGCTCTCTCGTGCGGTCTATCCTAGCTTAGCTGCCTATACATTTGGAATGTAGCCTAAAGAACTATAATATATCCCCAAACCTGATACCCTCAGTCGTCCATTACACCCAGTCCCTTAGCTGAGCCCAGTAGTAATGCGTTTAGCTAGATACTGTTGGCGAACCCAATTTTGCCTAATTTATATCAGAAAAGGGACAGTTTTTTAACCGAATATTAGGCAACCTGGTCTAGGGTTGAGTTCAAATTATAACGCATTTTTTAAGATCGCCTAACATTCTTAGGTTCGCC
>JBBRBE010000173.1:0-12849 GCA_038206175.1 Chloroflexia bacterium | reverse complement strand
GGCGGGTCGAATCGAAACGGTAACGCCTTTGCCGAGGTCTACCGGGCCGGGGTCGAGCAGCTAATCCGAGTCTGGCGGCACGAAGACGAGACCGACCGGGCAGTCAGCCGACGCAAGCGGGCGACCTGGGCCAACCAGATCGTGCGCTACTCGAACGAAGAGAGCGAAAACCGCTCCTTTGCGGCGGCCTGGGCCGCCAAACTGCTCAACGGTGACCGCTATATCAAAGAAATCAATCTGTATTTGCCCGAAGGCATTACCGACGCGACCGGGGCGCAAAAACCTTCGTTTGGTTGGGCCGAATCGCTTTTCGGCTTGCACCTGGGCAAGGTAGCCTTGATTACGGGCGGAAGCGCGGGTATCGGCGGGCAGATTGGGCGGCTTCTGGCTCTGTCGGGGGCGAAGGTGATGCTGGCGGCCCGGCAAGAAGAGCAACTGGTCGAAATGCGCGATTCTATCGTGGCCGAACTGATCCAGGTCGGCTACAGCTACGCCAGCCAGCGCGTGAGCATCCTGGGCAATACCGATGTAGGCGACGAAGCGGCTCTGGGAGTGCTGGTCGAAAAGACCCTGGCGACTTATGGCCGGATTGATTATTTGATCAATAACGCCGGGATGAGCGGGGCCGAAGAGATGGTCATTGATATGCCGCTCGACGCCTGGCGGTACACCCTACGCGGCAACCTGACCAGCAACTACTCGCTGATCCGCAAGGTCGCGCCGATGATGAAAGCGCAGGGAAGCGGCTATATCGTGAACGTCAGTAGCTACTTTGGGGGCGAAAAATATGTGGCCGTCCCCTACCCCAACCGGGCCGACTACGCCGTCTCGAAAGCCGGGCAACGCGCTCTGGTCGAGATGTTAGCCCGCTTCCTGGGGCCGGAGATTCAGATCAACGCCATTGCGCCCGGCCCGGTAGACGGGATCAGGTTGCAGGGTCAGGGCGGCAAGCCCGGCCTTTATCAACGGCGCGGGCGGCTTATTATGGAAAGCAAACGCCTGACTGACCTGTACACGGCCCTGATCGAGAGCTATCGGGACGGTGGGTCGGTAGACGAAATGCTGGGCTTGCTGGTCTCGAACAACCCGGCAACCCTGGCCGCACATCCCCAGGCGACCGCCAGTCTGCGTAAGGTTGCCGCCAATATCGAGGCGAAAGCCGCCGCTAATCCGGGAGCCAGTGCCTACACCCACCTCGTAAACGCCAACATCGCCCGCAAGCTCGTGGCCCGCCTGACGCTCGGCTCGTTCGTGGCCCAACCCGAAGTCGCCCAAAGCTGGTTGGAAAGCCTGCCGCTTCCGGCGGAACCGTTCTTTAGCCCGGTTGAGATCGAAAAAGAAGCCACCAAGATCAAGGAAAGCACCCTGGGAATGCTCAACCTGAACCGTATGCCGACCGAGCAGGACGTAGCCCTGGCGACGATCTATTACCTGGGCGACCGCAATGTGAGTGGCGAGACTTTCCACCCGTCAGGCGGGTTACGCTTCGACCGCACGGTTACGGAAGGAGAGCTTTTTGGCAAAGCCAGCCCTGGTCGGCTGGAGAAATTCCACGGCAAAACGATCTTTTTGGTCGGCGAGTACCTCGAACATCACCTGACCCGACTAGGTCATACTTACCTGGACGAACACGGAGCCGGAAAAGTGGTGCTGCTAACCCGCACCGAGGAAGCCGCCCGCAAATTCTGCCAGCATTTCGAGTATTACGAACGTAAAGGCCGCTTCTGCGCTCTGGCGATTGACACCGACCTGGAAGCCGGTCTCGACCGGGCGATGCGCGAACACGGCGCACCGACGGCCTGTATCAGTTCGCCTTTCGTGCCACTTCCGACCAAGAAACTGGTCAGCAAAGACGCCAACTGGGACGGCGTTTTCGACGAGCGCGACTTCGCCGATGTCGTGGAAGAGCATATCACCCATCACTTCCGGGTAGCCCGCAAAATGTCGCTGGTGGACGGCTGCCAGGTGGTGCTGATTACGCCTGAAACGAGCCGCACCAGTCAGCCGGAAGAATTCGGCTTGGCGAACTTTATCAAGACCAGCCTCCACGCTTTCACGGTTACGCTAGGGGTCGAAAGCGAACGCAACCCGCACTCAGTCCCGGTCAATCAGGTTGACCTGACCCGCCGCGCCCGCACCGAGGAGCCTCAAAACCTGGACGAGGAAGAGGAGGAGTTGAGCCGGTTCGTTAACGCCGTCCTTCTCACCAGCGCACCCCTCGCCACTGCCGCCGATAGCCGCTACCGTTCCCGCATCTACCGGGGTAACGCGATTACGGTTTAGGACTTATAAGTAAGCAAAGTAGAAAGAAGCCTGCGATTACCCCTGGGTAGTCGCAGGCTTCTTTTATTTGTTAAAATAGCCACTCAAAAGAAAAAGAAAGAAAGCTTAACGCGAGGCGTAGCCTTTGAGGACGTTGCGGGCAATTACCAGGCGTTGAACTTGCTGCGTACCTTCGTAAATCTGGCAGATTTTAGCATCGCGCATGTGCCGTTCGGCGGGATACTCTTTGATATAGCCGTAACCGCCAAATATTTGCAGAGCGTCGGTGGTAACTTTCATTGCCATGTCGCCGGCAAAGAGCTTTGCCATTGAGCTTTCACGAGCGCAAGGCAAACCCTTTTCGCGCAGGTATGCCGCCCGCAAAGTCAGGAGGCGGGCCGCGTCAATCGAGGTTGCCATATCTGCGATCATAAACTGGATACCCTCGAATGAAGTAATGCTCTGGCCGAACTGTTTACGCTGCGTGGCGTACTCGATACAGTCATCCAGGGCCGAGCGGGCAATCCCGATGGCCTGGGCCGCCACTCCGACCCGGCCCGCATCGAGAGTATCCATCGTAATCTTGAAGCCGTCGCCTTCTTCCCCCAGGCGATGCGAAGCCGGAACCCGCACGTTATCAAAGAAGACCTCGACCGTGGGCGAACCCGTAATACCCATCTTGTGCAACGGCTGCCCAAAGGACAGGCCCGGCGTACCCTTCTCGACTACAAAATCGGTCATATGACGGTGCTTACCGGCCAGTTCGGGGTTCGTCAGGGTCGAAACGACGTAAGTTTCAGCCACGCCGCCCAGCGTAATGAAAATCTTCGAGCCGTTGATCACATAGCTATCGCCATCTCGCACGGCAGTTGTCTTGATCCCCGCCGCGTCCGAACCTGCGCCCGGTTCGGTAATGGCTAAAGCTCCGAGCTTCTGGCCGCTTGCCATCTGAGGTAGCCAGCGTTGTTTTTGCTCCTCGTTGCCAAACATTAAAATCGGCTCGGCTCCCAGGCTCACGTTCACGTCCATTACCAGGCCGGTAGAGGCGCAGGCGGCGCATAATTCCTCGACCGCCATCGCAAACAGCACATAGGACTGCCCCGCTCCGCCGTATTCCTCCGGCAACGGCAACCCCATCAGGCCAAGCTCGCCCATTTTCGCTACCAGGTCTGCCGGATACTGCCCGGTTGCGTCAATTTCAGCCGCTCTGGGTTTGATCTCGTTTTTGGCAAAATCGCGGATTAGTTCCATGATCTCGCGCTCGGTTTCGTTAAGCTCCAGGTTCAGTTCGTCGCGGCCCCGACTGGTCGCTTTTGGATCGGCAGTAATCATCTTGCAAACTTCCTCTCTTCTCGTCTTCGAGTTAGGCTACTCAGTTCAAGTGCCTTAAAATATCTCTCTGGTATTGAGGCTATTTTACCACATCCGCCTGTCCTGGTCGGTTTTCGCCGCTTTACTCCTCGACTGCATCATTACAAAGCCTTTTCTTGTAGTCCAGACTATCATCAGGAAAGTGTATAATTAAAACATCATCTAGCACTTCGACAGCCATAACAAGGATTAATAAGCTTGAGCGAACCTAATTCAAATACCACCTCCGGCCCGCCCGCGCCATTGTCTCATCAGGTTTACCTGGCTCTAGGCGGCAATCTAGGCGACCGGCGGGCCAACCTGACCCTGGCCCTGGAACGACTGCGGGCCAGTGGTCATCTAGCCGTCGAACAAATCTCACGGCTGTACGAGACCGAGCCAGTCGGGTATGCCGACCAGCCCTGCTTTTTAAATGCGGTGGCACAGGCCCGAACTGACCTCACGCCGCTGGCTCTGCTGGATTACCTGAAAGAGGTCGAAAGTGGGCTGGGCCGCGAAGCGACCTTCCGCAACGGCCCGCGCCCGATAGACCTCGACATTATCTTTTATGACAACCTGACGCTGGCACACGAACGATTACAAATTCCGCATCCCCGGTTGCGCGGGCGAGGCTTTGTACTGGCTCCGCTGGCCGAACTTGCCCCAGATTACCGTCATCCCGAACTAGAAATAGCGGTGGCCCAAATGCTGCGCGAACTTGATTTGAACGAAATCGGCGTGAAACTTTACGAGGCCGAACCGGGCCTGGAAGTACCGCCACCCCGTTTTCTCTTTGTCACCGGCAAACTGGCCGAAAGCTGGCTTAGCGATTTTCTGGCCGAGCTTGGGCCGCGCCTGGGCTTCGGGTGGGGGGTGAAAGCTCTCAATATTGACGTCGCTGCTTTTATGACCAGCCGCTTTATTGCCGACCATCTTACGCTTTCTCTGGAAGAGGGGCAAAGCTTTGATCAGCTAATTGTGCCAGGTTTCACCAGTGGGGAGCTGCAAAAGATCGCGGAAGCCACCGGCCTGGGAGCGGTACGCGGCCCGACCGACCTTTGCGAGATCGAGCCATTCATGGCGGCTCTGGTGCAAGCGCACGTTGAACCGCGCCCTACCCCTCTCTACTACACCGAAGAGCAACTGCGCCGCATGCAAGCCTGTCTGACCGATCCCAATATTCGTATCTACACTGACGGCCAGCGCATCTTTGCTTTCAACAACGCTGTCTTTGGCAGTGCCGAGCCGGACGAGCGCGGAATGCGCACCCTTTTCCGTCTCTTGAAAATTGATAACCCGGCCCATGCTTATTACCTGGGCCGCGAGTTCTACAAAGCCTCGCTCTGTCTGCGCCTGGGCCGTCCTTACCACCAGGACCGCGAAATCGAAGGGCTTAAACTCGCATAAAAGCTCTTTTTCGCCTTAAAATAGCGTAACTGTTCACCCAGCCTCGCTGCTGTCATTCTGAGCGTAGCGAAGAATCTAGATTCTTCGCTACGCTCACACCCGCAGGGCATGACAGGGCTGAATAGTTACAAAATAGCTTAGAAAGCGGCTGTAAAGCAGAAACAACCTTGAAATCAAAAAGGCCGAGTGCAGCACCATCCGTTGCACTCAGCCTTTATTTACGACTTTAAGCGGAAAACCTAACCTTCGCGGTAAAAATCTACTACCGACGAGCGTTCTTCGGAGCTACGCATAACTTCGATAAAGTTGATCCGGCTCCAGGGAAACAGAACCGTTTTAGCACCGGGGGTCAAGTAAGTGACCGGCTTGCCGTCGCGTTTGCGCAGGTTGTTGCAGGCAAAGTAGGTCGCGCCAGGGTCGGGCAATTCGTCCATATCGGCCAGAACGGGGTCTTCGTTCAAGATATGCAAAATTACAGTTTTCGCCACGAATAAAACTCCTTCAATTCATATTAATTCAAAACAATTCGATTCAAAACAAGCTTTACTAAAAAGGTTGAGCAGAATTAATTAGTGCAGAAATAGATTGGCTAACGCCGGGAACCAGTTCGATTAAACATAACTTTCAGAATAACATTACCGAGGCGTACCTCGTCGCCATCCTGAATTTCGTAGGGCTGACCGCGCATCATCTGCTGGCGGTTCAGAAAAGTACGATTCGTGCTGCCCAGATCGGTCAGGTAAGGATGAGAATCCCTGAAAGTAATGCAGGCATGGCGGCGGCTTACTCCAAGCTCGATGGCATTATCCGGGGTCAAATCAATATCCGGCTTATCGCCCGTCATAGCATCCGACCGACCGATAATTACATTTTCCAGGTCGGGACATTCTAAGGTGCGCCCACTGTTAAGCACCATCAGGCTAAAATTAGATAGAACTGCCCCACCGGAACGGCGTGAAGAACCGTTAGAGCTTGCGGCGGTAGGGGAGCGAGGCGGTTCGGGCGAGGATGGAGGAAGGTTTGAGCGAGGCGGCGGTACCGGCGTTTTGCCCGGCGCACCGCTAACCGAGCGGACGGAATGCGCCGCCGAAGTTTTGAGCGGCACCGGGGCCGGAGCAGAGTTTAGATCGAAGGTAGGAACTGCCGGATTTTGCAAGTCGGTACCGCACTCGGCACAGAATATCGTTCCGTTCATCTGTTGTGATCTGCAAGATGGGCAGAATACCATAACACTACCCTTTCAACCCCTTGAAATGACCCGTTCTGAATTGTTCGTTTCCTCGAAATAAAAAGTTTTGGATATTATAATGCCTTTTGAATTATCTCGCAATAGACTAATGACTAACCCTTTAAACTATTTTCTGGTTTCTAAAGGCACAGAGTCATCAGGTGTACTATAACCTGGCTGGATTTAGTCGGCAAAATCTGCGGTGAGGTCGCGTGTACCGTATTTAATTCGCTTTTTACCCTGGCTGCTGGCTGCGCCGCGTTGCTCAAGGTTACGCACTTCTTGCTGCACTTCCTGAGCCAGGTCTACCTGCCCCAGACTTAACAACCGGGTCGAAACTGCCGCCAGTCGTCGTGTGCCGGTTTTGACATCGCCACTGGCGATTTCCTGCCAGGCTCGCATTTGCAACTTATACGCGCTAACTTTCTCGATTACGTTCCTTACTTCGGTATCTACCGCCGCACCCTTCGTCGAATCGGCGAAAGTCAGGCCGAGCGGTAATTCAACTTGTTTGACTGCCCCCGAACTTCCGGCGGTTCCAAAGGTTACGCTCATCGTACCGAGCGGTTGCGGGCCGGGAGAATTAGGCGGTACGATTACTTCCAATAGCAACGAATATTCGACGCCCTTACCCAGCGGCCCCAGGTTCGCCTCGAACGCTCTATCCGGCGTTTCCAAAAAAGGCAGTTCGCTGATATTGGGAGTGATGCGGTGAATTCCCTTGAGTCGCGCTCCGCGCATCCCCTCGAAGCGTAGCGTGCTGGTCTGGGTCAGGGTGCCACGCAACTGATTAATCTTCTGTAAAAAGATACGCACAATTCCATCGGCTGACTCGATATACTCCGACGAGCCGCCGCTTTTGGCGGCAATTGTTTCTAATAAATCTTCGTTCCAGTCGTTGCCAACGCCCATCGGGTGAATCACAATTTTATGCCGGGCGGCTTCCTGGCCGAGATGCACACAACGGTCGGCATCGCCATAAGTCTGCCCGTCGGTCAAAAGCAAGATATAATTGAGAGAAGTGAAAGCTGTAGCGGGGCGCATCTCGGCAATGCCAGCGTAGAGACCATTTGCCAGTTCAGTGCCGCCTTTACCTTCGATAGAGTCGATTAATTGCTTGATAGTCTCGCGGCTGGAAACGCGCTGACAGGTTACAACCGTCGTAGCCCGGTCGTTGAAACTGATCAGCGAGAAGTAATCCGCCACGGTAAGCTGATCTACCACCTGGCGGGCGGCGGCCTTAATCGCGTAAAGTTTTTCGCCGCGCATAGAGCTACTCTGATCAAGCACCAAACACACGTTCAGAGGCGTGCGGTTCGACTCTCGGCTATGCAAAGCCGTGCGGACAAACATCAGGATATAGGCCAGTTGATCCTCGGCCATCGCCGGGAAAAGCTGGAAAGCCGGTACAAAATCAAGCGAGACTGGTTCTTCGGCAGGCAAGTCAAAATCATCGTTGCCTGGTAGGGCAGATGGAGATGGTTCTTCACTTTCTTGAAACAACGGGCCTTCATCGTCAAACATATACTAAATCCTGACTAGAAGTGAGCAACCACGACCGTCACATTATCATTGCCCCCGGCACTATTAGCGGCAGCCACCAGGTCGGCACTAGCCTGGGCCGGGCCGGAAGCACTCTTCAGAATGTGTTGGATTTGAGAGTCTTCAAGCATCTCCCACAAGCCGTCACTGCACAATAACATATATTCTACGTCTCGTAGGCCCAGCACCTCTACCGCCGGTTCGACCTGGCCGCGCTGTCCTATAGACATGTAGAGCATGCTGCGGTGAGGGCTGATAGCGGCTTCCTGCGGGGTTAGTTCGCCGACATCCACCAGGCGTTGCACCACGGAATGATCGTGCGTAACCAGGCGTAGCAGGCCGCTACTCTTCTCTAACACGTACAGGCGGCTATCCCCCACATGGCCTATAAAAGCCGTCTGGCCGACCAGAATCGCGCAGGTCAGGGTTGTCCCCATCTTAGTCCGCTGCTGATAACCTTCCTGTAAAATAGTTTGATTTACGTCTAAGATCAGTTCGCTCAACACTTCCAGAGGCGACTCTCCATCGCGGCCCGGTTGCCGACCTTCGACGGTTGGCAGGTAAAACCGTTTAAGCACTCCTTCGGTAATCTTGCGAACCGCCATGTTGCTGGCGACTTCGCCGTTCTCATGCCCGCCCATCCCATCGGCTACCGCCAGGAAGCCAAACAACATTTCCTGCCCGTCCAACCGCGGCACCGTACCCAGGAAAGCACTGGCACTGTCTTCGTTATTTTCGCGCAGCATCCCGGTATCGCTCAGGTAGGCCGCTTCGACGCCCTGGCAAACAATCTGGCGCGGCACCACCAGATTGGCCGTGCCGAGAGTAGTAATACCCCCGTTATCGAGGGGACTCGTGCCGCCATTGCGCAAAGGTGGCAAAGGAACGGTACTATCCAACCGTTCTAATGCCGGAGGCGCAACCGGCATTGTCAGAGCAGGCACAACTACTTCCGAAGGAGCTTTGCGGCTACGTGATTTGCGGGTCGGTTTAGCGTTGCCGCCTGGTTCTTCACTTTTAGCGGTAGTACGGCTACGACGTTTGGGTTTTTCTTCCATTGACATAATTGTAATTGATTTATCCTTGACGAGCTTTTCCAAAAAGACTTTTAGAAGGCGATCTAATAACCGTTTTATTTCGCATTGAGAGCATAAACGTGATTATCATTTGACCCAATGTAAACAATGCCATTCTCGATAGCCGGTGAAGACGAAATTGACCCTTCGGTGGGGTAGAACCAGCGAGGCGTACCTTTCTCAGCATCCAGGGCGTATACGTTGCCGTCTACTCCGCCAAAGTAAACTGTGCCGTCGGCCACCTTCGGCGAACTTGTCACCTGATGGCCGGTGTTGAACTTCCAGAGCAATTTGCCATTTTTAGCTTCCAGGCAATACAAGTAGCCGTCTACCGAGCCAACGTATACTTTGCCGTTGGCGTAAGCGGGCGAACTGTTAACAAGGTTGCCGGTCTTAAACTTCCACAAGGGCCAACTTGTGCTGGTGTCAATAGCATACAGATGACCGTCCTGGCTACCAATAAAAACAAAATTATCCTGCACCAGAGGCGAACTGACGATGGGTTCCAGAGCCTGAAACCGCCACTTGACGTTGCCGGTATTGCCATCCAAAGCATAAAGATGGCGGTCGGTACTGGCGATGTAGACGATTCCGGCTACAATCGTGGGGGTGCTTAATATGGGTTGCCAGGTACGTTGCTTCCAGACTACCTTGCCGGTGCGGGCTTCGACACAATAAATATGCTGGTCGCCCGAACCAAAAAAGACCATCGGGGCATAAAAACGAGCCGAACCACGAATCGGCCCACCTGTCCGCACACTCCAGACCTGCTGGCCCTTGATAGTCTCGAAAGCATAAAGCGAACCATCCTCGGAGCCAATGACAACGGCTTTATCGGCAATACAGGGGGTGGCACAGACCCCCGCCTGAGTCGGGGATTTCCACAGAAAAGAGCCGTTACGAGCGTCCAGGGCGTAAAGGTTCGAGTCGTAACAGCCGACATAGAGCACGCCGTTGTGGACTATCGGGCTACTTCGGACTTCTTCTTCGCAGGCAAAATTCCAGACCTCCGTGGCAATCGGCAAATCTTCGGGTGGGCCGATGGTCTCCGGTTCGACCGAAGCGGTTCCGCGCTGTCGTCCCCCCAGGGCCAGAGTTGAATTGGAACCTCCGGGTCCCCGTCGCGGGTTAGAGGAAGTGGGGGCTTCTTCGGTCTGGCCGGGCCGTAAGAAACCGGCCGTGGTAGGGTTGATGCCTGTTACTCCGGCACTCCGGGCGGCAGCAATTCCACTGGTTTGAAAGTTCAGCCCGGTTCCACGCTCATAATCACTGTTCAGGTCGCGTGTACCGACTCCGGCTATGGCCGGACGAAGCGACACTGCACTGGCCGAACTGAGGGTCGGGCTGGCAGTCTCGTTGCGGCCCAGCACATTTAGCAGAGCGGCCCGGAAATCCTCGACCGAAGCGTACCGCCGGGCAATATCAAACTCCAACGCCTTCATTATGACCGTCTGAGCCTGAAGCGAAATTTTAGGGTTGAGGGCCTGGGGCAGTCGCTCGTGGAAAGTGAAAGGAATTTCTACCCGTGGGTCGCTATTAGTTAAAAGTTGGTGCATCGTAGCTCCGAGGGCGTAAATATCACCGCCTTGCAAAGCCAATCCCTTATACTGTTCAGGCGGCGAATAACCTTCGGTGCCGATCATAGTGCCTTTTTCGCTCTGGAAATTTTTGGCAATGCCAAAGTCAATCAAAACCAATCGCCCATCTTCGCGCACCATCACGTTCGAGGGCTTCATGTCACGAAAGACAATCGGTTTAGGCTTATGATTATGCAAATAAGCCAGCACTTCACACAAAGTTACGGCCCATTCCAGCACTTGTTTTTCCTCGAAGGGTGCGCCGCGCTCTTCCAGCAGCGTTTCAAGGTTTTTGCCTTCGATAAATTCCAGAACAAGATAGCGGCGTTCGTTAGCCGGGAAAAAATCGAAAATCTGCGGAATGGAGGGGTGATTGAGCAAAGCCAGGAAGTTTGCTTCTTCCTCGAAGCGTTTGAGTTTATCTTGCCGCACGTTGGGGTCGGTCGAAATATCAAACATTTCTTTAACCGCACACACCCTAACCGTCTGGGAGAAACGGGTATCACGCGCCCGGTAAACCGTACTCATGCCGCCGTAGCCGATCACTTGCTCGACTTCGTAGCGGCCTTCTAACAGAATACCGCGACCGAGGGTATTACCGCTTCCAAGGCTGGTACGCAAAGTTTCGAGTGAAGTAGTTTCGTCTTCGCGCTTGCCACCCGTGCGGTCGGCTTCACCGCCGGATTTGCCCAGTTGAGATGTGCCAATTTTCTTAATAATCATACTTATATTGCCTGAACTTATATTGGCTTCCAGACCCGGTTGTGTCCCGACAAGCGAGCGAGTATTTGGAAGAGATAGGGTGCGGCAGTCTTAACTTTGATTTTAGGCGCAGTTACGAACATCCGAACCAGGGTTGATCTTACGCAGTTACTAGAATGGGTTGATTATAAGGCTATTGAGGGCGTATTGCAATACATCCGTTTTAACCTATTTCTAATGAGAGAAAAGTACCGTCTATTCTTTAACAACCAATGAGAGGTTTTGTTATAGGCCCTTTGTCAAAACTTCTGTCTAACTTATCAAAGCTTCTATCTATGAAGAATTATCGGCTCGAATTGTGGGATCAAAGCTTCCACAAAGTATTACGGATGGCAAGAGGAGTACCGCAATTAGTGCATTTATTGCCATCCAACCCGACTACACGGGCATCCGTCTGGCGGCGGTCAACCACCAGTTTATGACAATGAAAACAATAGGTGTTGCCATTGACAGTGCTATCAAAGAGAGCGGCGGCAGATTCGTCCAGGTCAGTGACAGTTTTAGCTCCTCGAATGTAGATGTAGTTAAGGCCATTGCTCTCACCAACGCTCTTGACCCGACGCAGTTCATCTTCGCTATCAGGCAGGGCGCAAGCCAGATGCCAGGCGGTATTTTCGCCCAGCACCCCCTTGATCCAGTTCGCCAGCAAACTCATCTCCTGATCGGAATCGTTCACTCCCGGCACCAGGTTAGTAATTATCTCGATATGAGCTTTGTACTTTTTCTGAGCGCGAGTGGCTGTTTCCAGCACTTTCTGAAAATGGGTCTGGCCGGTCAGGACGCTAAAAGTACGTTCATTAAAAGCGTTAACTTCGACCAGCAGACCGTCCACATAATGCCCAATTGCCTCCATCGCTTCGGTCGTAATAAAACCGTTGGTGACAATGCCAGTAAACATACCGTTAGCCCGGATGCTTTTGCAAGCGTCAATCAGGTATTCGTACCACATAGTCGGCTCGCTGTAGGCGAAGATGACACCCCGGCAACGTTGCTCGATGGCAAAGCGGGCAATGCGTTCAATTGGCAGAGAACGTAACGACGAATCGTCCGTAGGTAACTCGACGTAGGTTTCCTGGCCCATCGTCGAAGGAAAGTTCATGCCGTAACCACCCAGGCTAAAGACTTTCACGCCGGGGAAAAGATGATAGAAGCCCCGCGACTCGATTAATTCCAGGTCAGCTTTGCTGATCAAACCGTAGTTGAGAGCCACCAGCGTACCGTTTCGGTTCGTGCGTACCCGGCAGATACCGTTTTTGCCGGGCGCAATTTCGCAACGGTACTCGCAAATGCCGCAGCGTGGGCCGTTTTCTCCCTCCTCGACAATCGGCACGGGCCGCACAGCCTCGGCTAATTGTTTAGCGTTCGCGTCGCTCACCCCAGTAAACCTTACTCTTCTCTGGCTAAGTTGTTTTTTCTGGCAGGTTGGTTTGTACTTTACAGTTATGGCTAGTAGCTCTTATATTATGTCTCATTGCGGGCCGAGTGTCAATTGGTATGCTTACAATAACAGGGCGGTTGCATAGTCATTTGCTTGACAAAAGGTTGGTAAGCAATAATTCGAGGGCGAGATTAGGGTCATACTCCATCTCCCGGCGGACCTGAGCCAGATCACAACGGCCCTTGCAGTTAAGTAAGCCTACTACCA
>JBBRBE010000172.1:0-12988 GCA_038206175.1 Chloroflexia bacterium | reverse complement strand
GCTGGCCTACTCCTCGATTGCCCATACCGGCTATATTATGGTCGGTCTGGCGGCTTACCTTAGCACCTCCTCCCGCGACCGGCAGAACGACGCGATTTCGTCAGTGCTAATTTACTCCCTCATATACGTTTTTATGAACGTCGGAGCCTTTGCCATTTTGATCTATGTGCAGAACCGGCAGGGTGGCGCGGATGTGGAAGATTTCGATGGCCTCGGAACCTGGGCACCCGCGGCGGCTCTTGGGATGGGGATTTGTTTGCTTTCACTTACCGGCATTCCGCCAACGGGCGGCTTCCTGGGCAAATTCTATGTTTTCCGGGCCGCGATTGATAACGGTTACACCTGGCTGGCGATTATCGGGGTGATCAATAGCGCAATATCGGCTTTCTTCTACTTGCGGATAATCTACTCGATGTATTTCAACCCGGTTTCGGCGGAAACCCAGGCCCGCTTGAAGCCGAGCGGCTCAAGAATGATCGGCCTGAGTGTGGTTATCGCCTGCATCGCGCTTTTGCTGCTGGGTATCTTCCCCGACCTGGCTCTCAATATGGCCCGCGATGGAGCCAGCCCGGTTTTGCAAGTGGTACGCACGGCTACCGGCCAGTAGTTTCGCTCTAACATATAAACGAAGAAAGGGGTCGCACCAAAAGCGACCTCTTTCTTCGTTTATAGGACGCGACAGGGCCGATCCCAACTTTGCATTTACCCTCTGTGGCCGCATCAGGGCGAGTGCAAAGTCGAGGTGTCACGCCCTGCGGTGTGAGCAAAGCGAAGAATCTTCTTGAAAAAGCAAAATTGTGCCTTGCCAAGAAGATTCTTCGCTTCGCTCAGAATGACATGGTGAGACCGGGCGAGGAAGAAAAGGTCAGAACTCGACTTTGCATTTACCATGTCTGCCCGCATCGGTAGGCTGGATACATGCCTTCGGCGGGTGCTATAATAGGTTCAAAGCCTGTGTACAGCAAACGAAGAAGGAGGCTCAATGAATTTAGTAGAAGGAATTTTGCACGTCAACCTGACGATTGCGCCGGGGTCGTAAGCATTGGCTCAGGCCCACCGCTTTTACGTTGAGATTTTAGGACTGAGCGAATTAACTCGACCTACCGCGACCGATAACGGTGCGCCCGGCTTCTGGCTGGGCTGCGGCAACGGTCAAGAAGTACATCTGAGTGCCGAATCACGGGCAATTGACCTGAACGGGGCCAGTGCCCGTCACGCGGCTTTTCAGGCCACCAGTGTTGCCAACTTGCGGCAAGTGCTACACAAAGCCGGAGTAAGCCTGGGAGAATTTCAGCCTGAGCCGGACAACCCGAAGCGTCTGTTCATCCGCGATCCCTGGGGTAATCGCTTAGAGTTTGTGGAGCTAACAAAAGATGAGTAAATTTATAGACCTGAGCCACATGATCGAACCGGGTATGCCTTCTTATCCTGGTTTGCCGGAGCCGCAATTTCGGACGGTCTTTACCCACGCCGAAAGTTTAACTCGTGGGAATTACGCTCCCGGCACGAGTTTTCAGATTGCCGCCTACGATATAGGCGGCAATACCGGCACTTACCTGGACTCTCCTTTCCATCGCCACCCGAACGGTTCCGACCTGGCCGGTCTACCGCTCGAAAAGCTTGCCAATCTGCCCGGCCTTCTGGTAACGGCTCTGAGCGAGGGTGGATTAGGGCCGCAGCTTTTCGATGGGCTAGATTTAGCGGGTAAAGCGGTACTGGTGCGAACAGACTGGTCTAAACGCTGGGAGAGCGATTACTTCCGCTCTGGCCCTTTCCTCAGTGCCGAGGCTTGTCGTTTGCTCGTCCAGGCCCAGGTCGCCCTGGTTGGGATTGATTGTGCTAACATTGACGATATGACCGACCAGAGCCGACCGGCCCACACGATTCTTTTGGAAGCGGGTATCCCGATTGTGGAGCATCTTTGCGACATGGACAGGCTGCCTACCTCCGTGGGATTTCGTTTCTTTGCCGTCCCGCCGATGATCAAAGGCGGCACTTCCTTTCCGGTCCGGGCTTTCGTTATCTCTGAATAGCCTGGCCCGGCCCGACGGATTTATTTTCCTGGCTTAATTTACAAAATTGAGGAAACCTGATGAAGATAGCGATTGTGACTGCCGGGGCAGTCGGAGCTTTTTTTGGGGCGCGGTTCGCCCGGCAAGGAGCCGAGGTGCGTTTCGTAGCGCGGGGAGCGCACCTGGAAGCCCTTCGCTACAAAGGTTTGACGGTCGAGACGCGCAACGGTTCTTACGAACTTGGGCCGGACGGCTATAAAGTCAGCGAGGATGCGGCCACGGCAGTTGAGGGAGCCGACCTGGTGCTATTTGTGGTCAAGTCGTTCGATACCGAAGCGGTAGCGGCGGCTTTGAAACCTGGTCTAGGGCCGGAGACGGTAGTGCTATCGCTACAAAACGGCTTCGAGAACGAGGAAATTCTGGCCCGCACGTTAGGAGCCGAACGGACGGCGGGCGGTATAACCTATGTCTTTGCGAAGCTAACCGGCCCAGGTCGGGTTGCCGTGCCGGGTGATACTGCTCGCCTGGTGCTGGCCCAAACGACCCTGGCCGGAACGCCCGTGCCGCACCTGGCCGAATTTCAAGCCTTGTGTGCGGCGGCAGGCTTCCCCTGCGAGACGACTCCTAACCTGCCCCAGGTGAAATGGACAAAGCTGGTTTTCAACAGTGCGCTTAATGGCTGGACAACTCTGCATCGCACGACTCTTGACCGTCTGCTGGCCGACCCGCAGATTCGCCCCGCCCTGATTGCAACGATGGCAGAGACGGCGGCGGTGGCGCGGGCGGCAGGAGTGCAGTTGGACGACGATATAGTTGAGAAGCAAGTCCGCAACGCCGAATCGCTGGGCGCAGTCGGTAGCTCGATGTTGAGCGACCTGGAAGCGGGCCGCAAACTGGAAGCCGACGGTTTGAACGGGGCGATTGCCCGCAAAGGCCACGAACTAGGCGTCCCGACACCCTACAACGAGGAGCTTTACCACAAGCTAACCGCTCTCAGCCTCCACTAGCTCAGGTCTATACAGAGAAGGAGAGATAGAAGGAGGCAGGATGTCGTTAGCTACTATCGCCTGGTCGTCGGCTTTGTTCGGGTTGGCGGGGCTGGCTGAAATTGGCGGTGGCTGGCTGGTCTGGCAGACTTTGCGCGAGGGTGCGGCCTGGTTTTGGGCCGTAGCGGGAAGCTTTGTGCTGGTGGGTTACGGTTTCATCCCGACGCTTCAACCGTTAGGCCAGTTCGGGCGAATTTACGCCGCTTACGGCGGGCTGTTTATCTTGCTGTCGCTCCTGTGGGGTTGGGTGGTAGACCGGCAACCGCCTGATCAGTGGGATATTTTAGGAGGGCTGGTGTGTGTGGTGGGCGCGGCCATCATTCTCTATGCTCCCCGCTCAACTTAGTGTTTTCAGGCTAGAGTGTCAGGCGAAATTTAAGATAGGGAGCGGATTAGCTCGATCAGGCGGCGCGAGACGGTCGGGTTGGGACTGTCGGGCAGGTAGGCTTCAAGCTGATCAGCCAGTTGCAGGAGCGTCGCCTGGAGCGTGCCGGTTTGATCGTAGCTCATAGCTTCTTCGATGTCGGCCAGACCCTGTTCGTAAAGTTGAGGATACTGGCGGGCCAGGGCGAAAGCCAGGTTCGCCCGTGCCAGGCGGTAGTCGGGGTTTTCGGGCTGCTGCTCGATGACGGTGTTCAGGTCGCGGTAGGCATCGACGGCCATTCCTTTATTCGAGAAGAAGGAGGCCCGGTTGAGCAGGTTTTGTAGCGAGGGGTCGAGGTCGTAAGCGTCGTTAAGGTCGAAGAGGGCGGCGGCATCTTTACCCAGAGCCAGGTTGACCACGCTTCGGCTGGCATACAGGTCGGAGGAAGGTTCCAGGTCAATCGCCTGTGAATAGTCTTTCAAACTTTCGTCCAGACGACCTAACTCGAACAGAAGCCGAGCGCGATTAGCGTAGTCGGTAGCCTGACCCGCTTCGAGCGCAATCGCCCGCCCGATATTTTCGACGGCCAGAGACAGGTTATTTTCCTTGAGAGCCGAAATAGCCGCTTCGTTCCACTCGTGCGGAGTGCGCGGCGGTTGCGGTGAGGTGGGGTTGGCAGTTGGGTTGGGCTGCGGTTCGTCCAGATTATCCATAGTCCGAGAAAATTAGCGGTGGTTGATGCGTTCTTCCAGTAAAGCCTGGAATTGTGCATCTCCTTCGACCCAGCCACAATGCGAACAAACCGAAGCTTCCGCTTTAGGCTGAGGTAGCCGGGCGCGTTTGTACATCATAAAAAGGCGATTGCCGACCGGCTCTAGCGCACCGCCGCAATTGGTGCAACCCAGGTTAGGGGTACCGGGTTTAGCCGTGCGTTCGGGAGTAACTTTGCCTGGGCTTGCGCCTACCCGTAAATTTGGCCCGTTGGTTAGATCGTTGCGTGCCATAAAACTATCCTCCTGCATCATCGCCGGCCACGGGAAAACGGTTGCTCTCCGCTTTCAAACACTATGTGGTTCCCCTCAGCATCCTTTAGCGAACCGGCCCCCGACACCCCTGCTCAATATGTCCACAAAAATTATACTTTCGTTAAAAAAAGGTGTCAAGAGTGTTAGCGATGTACTTGGTAGTATAATAATGTAAACAAGGCCGCTCGTCAAACCGGCGGGCGAGGAACACCTTACAGAAAGTTTGAGGACGGATGACTAACGCAGATTTTGCCCGAATTTTTAGCTTAATTGGGGATTTAATGGAGCTAAAAGGCGAAAACGTTTACAAAATTTCAGCCTACCGCAAGGCGGGAGACACTATTCTCAACAGTCAGGAAGAGGTTGCGACACTGTGGAAAGAAGGTCGCGTGCGTGATCTGGCCGGGATCGGCGATGCGATTGCCGGTAAAATTGACGAGTTGATGCGTACCGGGCATCTGCAATATCTGGAACGGCTGGAAGAAGAAGTGCCGCCCGACCTCGTGACGCTTTTGCAAGTGCCGGGCATTGGAACCAAGACGGCTATGTTGCTGTACAAGCATCTAGGTATTAAGGGGTTGGGTGAATTGGAACAGGCCGCCCGCGATGGTCGGGTGGCGGCAGTGCCGGGGATGGGCGAGAAAAAGCAAACCGCCCTCTTGCGAGACATCGAAGCTTTGCACGCTCGTGGCGAGAAGAAAATTTTGCTGGGTATCGCTCTGCCTTGCGCTCGCCAGCTTATGCTCGACCTGATGAAGGTTGACCCGAACGTGCGCGAGTTTCAGCCGACCGGAGCTTTGCGGCGGGGTGAAGAAACCGTAGATGTGATCAGCATCGTTGCTTCCACCGAGGATACTTACGAGACGATGGAAGCTTTCAAGCGGTTGCCAATGATCGAGAAAGCGTACCAGCGTCGGGATTATAAGGTCGAAGCAAGTTTGAAAAACGGCTTAAAAGTAGATTTTATTGCCTGCTTTCCTGAGCAGTTTGCGACAACTCTGGCCTTTACGACCGGTACCCAGGAGCATCGCCAGCAACTACGCGACCTGGCCTGGAAGCGCGGCTACGAGTTGAGCATGGGTGGCTTTCACAAGGGCGAGGAAATCTGGCCCGCCCACGACGAGGAGGAAGTTTTCCGCTACCTGGGCCTGCCCTACATTCCCCCCGAACTTCGCAACGGTAACGGCGAGATCGAGGCAATCCTGAAAGGCGAGATGGCTCTTGACCTCGTGACGCTGGACGACATCAAAGGCGACCTGCACAGCCATAGTGTGTGGAGCGATGGCACGGCTTCGGTCGAAACGATGGCGCGGGCGGCGGCAGTGCGAGGCTATCGCTATTTGCTCATGACGGATCACACTAAAAGTCTGGGGATGGTGCGGGGTTTGACCGAAGAACGTCTGCGAGAGCAACAGGTTGAAATCGCTCGTGTGAACGAGTTGCTGGCCGGGGAGGGCTTCAACTTCAAGCTTTTGAGCGGGGCGGAAGTGGAGATCAAAGCTGACGGTACGCTCGATTTCGCGGACGAGGTGCTGGCGAAAATGGACATTGTTGTGGCTTCGCTCCACAGCAGTTTGCGGCAGGATGGCCCACGCATTACCGACCGCCTCTTGCGGGCTATGCACAACCCACACGTTGACATCATAGCTCACCCGACCGGGCGTATTTTGAATGCCCGCGAACCGGCTGACCTGGATATGTCCAAAGTTTTTGCGGCGGCAAAAGAAACTGGTACGGCCCTTGAAATCAATAGCGGCCCCGACCGGCTTGATCTCAAAGCTCAACATGTTCAGGAAGCTCTCGAAGCGGGCGTCAAGCTTGTAATCAGCAGCGATGCCCACTCCACAGGTGGCCTGGAAATGCTCGAATACGGCCTGATTACGGCCCGACGCGGCGGAGCCAGAGCCGGAGAAATTTTGAATACTCAGGAGTTAGGCCGCCTGCTCGATAGCTTGAAGCACTAGAGAGGCAGAGCGGAGAATGAGCGAAGAAAGTGGCTCGGAGCCGTTGGAGCAGCCCGAAGGAACTGGCTCTAGCCTACCGGATGTGCTATCCAAGGGATTGACCCGCAGTGTTGCTTTGCAACTTGGGCTGGTAGTTGAACCAACCGAGTATCAGCAATCTTTACGGGCCGATCTAGTTTTTCGAGTACCGCCAGGTGTGAATGTTGAAGGCACTTTGTTTGATTTCTTTCGGGCCATAAATATAGTAGAATTCAAGAGTGAGAACGATGCTTTTACCCTGGCTGAGTTCGTCAAGAATGAGATCAGGGTGGATCTGCAATTCTTACAAGATAAGGCTAAAAATTTTGATGATATTCTAAACGTTTATGTACTATCGCCCTTTCCGCAACGTTTTTTCGAGCAAGCGCAGCGGCGAGGTTTGGCCCTGGAAGCGGTTGAAGGTAAGCCCTGGTTGTGGCACGGACAGGTTGGGTTTCAAGATATATTGTTTGTAATCTGCCGGAATTTGCCGATTGAGGAACGCTTTTACCCCTGGCTAAATTTTGCTCCCAGCGAAACCCGTCGCTGGCGCGATTACGTTCAGACTGTCGTTCGACAAGACCGAAAAGATATGATGGAGGTACTTACCAAGTTAAGACCGAAGGAGTATATCATGAACACAGAAGACCTTATCGAACAGTTACGCGCCGAAGGTTTGATCACGCCTAAAATGGATGCTAAATATGAGAAAGACCTGGCGGAAGGGTTAGAATATGGCTTTAAAATTATGATCAGGCGTAAGTCCCCTCATTTGGGTGAATTGTTGTCTAACGTGCCGCTGGAAGAGCGGATGGCGGGACTAAAGCCGGGGGATCGGTTGGCCGGGCTAAAACCGGAGGATTGGATCGCCGGAATGAGCCAGGAGGAGCGGCAAAAGCTGTTAAAGCTTTTGACCGAGCAAGCTGCCGAAGAGCCGTCGAAAGAATAACTCTTCTTATTGCTGTTGGATTGTTGCCTTGAAATAAAGCTCTTCGAGCGGCTCGACCAACGTTTCCCACCTGAAACGCGCTTCAAGTCGGGCGGGGCCTCGCCGACCAAAAGCGGTGCGTTCTTCCGCCGTCATTTCGACTAACTTTTCCACCGCCTCGACAAATGCGTTGAGGTCGCCGGGCGGTACAAGAAAGCCGCCCTGCCCGTCTTGCAAGTATTGGCTTAACTCTCCAACCGCCTCGGTGACTACCGGACGCTCGGCCATCAGGAGGTCGAGGAATTTCGCTGAGGAACGTGCCCGGTTGATTAAATTGTCATCGAACGGATAGAGCGCAATGTCACCACAGCGCAGGACGGCGGGAAGTTCACTTAGTTTCAGCGTGCCGGTCATCACGAGGTGTTCCGCCAGGCCAATCTGCGCCGCCGCTTCCTGAAACTGCCGCTCCTCGCCAAAG
The DNA here is from genome assembly GCA_038206175.1 of Chloroflexia bacterium. Lineage (GTDB taxonomy): Bacteria > Chloroflexota > Chloroflexia > Chloroheliales > Chloroheliaceae > 54-19. The sequence continues at coordinate 5,153 of JBBRBE010000172.1, read as the reverse complement.
AAACCAGCCCCAACTACCAGCAGTTTTACCCTTTGAGCTTGCTCTTGAGGCAGTCTTTTTATTATAGATTGAGTAATATATAACAATCTTTCGGCTTTAAACTCGGCAAACCGGGTATAGGCCAGCAAAACCAGGTCTTGCGGAACCAGACCTAGCCGTTGCCGCCACTTGCGGGTCTGCTCTTGCAGCGAAGGGTCTTGCCAACCCGCATATTTATGGGCTGAGATGCCGTTGGGCAAGTATAGAACTCGGTCAGGAGGAACTCCAAAGCTCCAGGTCTGGGTTTGCAAAGTGCGACTGGCGACTGTGACGGCTCTGGCCCGCCGAGCAAGGTCCCGCTCTTGCCAGTTGAATAGCCGCTTTTGGAGAAAAGAGTAGGAACTTAGCTCGTTGTAGCCGCCGGTTCCTTCCCAATCGTCCGTATCCAGCAGGAAAGGTTTTTTGCGTCCGGCCAGCAGCAGCGCGGCCAGTCCGCTAAAGGCTTTGGGTTTGAAAACGTGAATGACGGCGGGCCGAAAGTCCAGCGTTTCGCTCACCAGTCGGGCCGGGATAGTGACAGGTTGTGGCCCCGGTCTAACCGGCACAAACACAAGCTCGACCCCTTCCCGCCATTCGGTGCGAGGCCGCTTTAAGGCCAGGTCAGACGAAGTCGCAGGGTCGTCCCAGGGTGGCACGACCACTCGCACTCGGTGGCCGAGGGCCGCCATCGCCTGAGCCAGAGGCAGCACTCGCGCTCCTACCGTGCCTTTAGTCCGCAGACCAAAGGGCGCAATCATTGCAATTCTCATAAAGTTTGGGCAATTTTTACTAAATCGTCCGGGGAGAAACTGCCCCCGACCAACCAACACTGTGTCGGCGAGGTGGCTATGCCTAGACGATGCCAGAAAGCCTTCTCGTGGCTCATCCACTGTGGGTTTTGCTTCAACTGAGCAAAAAGTGTTTCTGGCGAGAGTGTTTCTGGTGAGATTGAAAGGTTGCTATCCGCTTGAATTTGCCACAGGCAGGGATGCCAGCTACATACAACCGCACCCTGGCGATCTTTAGCACAAAACAAGGAGCCAAATTGCCATAGGCTCAGGTCTGCCGGGAGATAGGCAGGGCGCGGCCCGGTCGAGCCAAGCGGTTGGTAAACTGGAATACCATATGGTGGTGGCGGGTTGGAAGAGGCAAGCGAGGTGGTTAGTTCGGAAATATACAGGTGCAAGCCTTGTAGTTGGGCTGTTGTAATCAGGCTATCGGGATGATCTTTCAAGCTTAAATTCTCATTGAGCGGGCGTACTCGTTCTAATAATTCGATCAGAATTGGTACATCCCAGGCTAAGCGTTCTTCGTCGGTAGTGCCTGGGTCGTAGTCCCAGACACGCACCTTACCGTCCTCTCCCACGCTTTGGGTTCCGTATTTTTGCGGTCGTCCCTGGCGCATCAGCCATCGGTCATAAGCCGCTGCCGCCTGGTATCGGGCTTTAGGATAGCCCAGGTCGGCGGCAGTGCGGGCCAGCAGATGAGCTTGCGCCCAATATTCCAGGCTATCCCCGTGCTGGAAAACAAAAGCCGCGTGGAAATAGTCCTCGGCGGTCTGCAACTTACCAGTTTTAAGAAGTGCTTCGACCCGACTCCGCCGCCCCTGGCTGGCAATAAACGCTTCAACTCCGCGAAAAGTGCGCGCATCCGAGCGATCTTCTTCAAACAGGCGGGCTAACTCTTGGTTCACCTTTATGTTCCTCGAAGCAGGTTCTAATAGTGAAAATCAGGAAAACACGCGTTTTCCTGATTTTCAGGCTTGAGTTGTGGCTCTGGTTCAGCCAGATTTTCGCTTTGCTTTGAAGGAGTCAGCTTCAATTGTTAGAAACCGTGCTAACTCCGTCAATGCGGACGTAAGGCAGGCGGAGCGCACCGTAAATCAATTCGACTTCCTGGCTCAGGTCTACCAGATTGTTCTTCATAAGCTCGTAGGCGTTACCGGCTATCGAAACATCCTTGACCCGACCCACGATCTCACCGTTCTCGATCTTGAAAGCTACGTTAACCGTGTTGCTGAAAGCTCCGGCCAGGATGTTAGTCTGGCCCATCCCCAATACCGAGTCTACCAGCAGACCTTCTTTGATGTCGGCGATAAGCTCTTTGAAAGGCGTTGCGCCGCCGGGCATGAGCGGGTTGTAGAAGGACGCTCCCGGTTGACCGAGCATTCCGCGCTGGCCGTGGCCGGTACTGACCGTTTTGGCTTCGCCCGCCGTCTTGAGATTGTGGTAATAGCCGGTCAGGACGCCTTTGTCGAAGAAGGCTCGCCGCTCGGTTGGGACGCCTTCGTCGTCTAACCCGGCACTGCTGGGTCGGTTGGCAACCAGTGGTTCGTCAATCAGGCTAATGCGCGGGTCAATGATCTGCTCTCCGATGCGCCCGGCCAGAGGACTAACGCCGAGATGAGCGTTTTTGCCACTCAGCCCCAAAATCAGCGGGTAGTAGAGCAGCATCGTTCCGGCAGGCGTAAAGACTACCGGCAACTCACCTTCTTTCGTATCCAGCTTGACCAACCGCTCGGACATCTTCAGGTAACGCATGATCTTCTCGGTCAGTTCCTCGAAGGTTGCTTCCGGGGCAACCGCGCTGTGGCCTTCGTAAGTCATAAATACATCGTCGCCGCGCACCCGTTGGGCTGAAACCGACACGCTCAACACGCTTCGTCGCTCTTTCTGGTTGACTCCGTAAGAGTTGGCGAGTTGCTGGTCGTAAGTCACGCGGGAAAGATCAATCTCGACCGTCACCTCGTCGCGGTCGGTATGATCCTCGATTTTAGCGGCCAGGCGTTGGCCTAATTCGGCCAGTTCCGCAATATCCATGCGGGCAGTTTCCGGGCTGTAGGCTTCAAACGGTTCACCCTGCGCGGGCCGAGCAAACTCGAAGACTGCTTCGCCGCCATAGCGGGCCGAGTTCAGCGTAGACTCCAGCAGTTTGTCTTTCTCGGTCAGATCGGTGGTGGCGTAGAAACCTAATTTGCCCTCGTTAATAGCTCGAATGCTAACTCCGCTTGTTTCTTGCACTTCGCTGGAGCGCAACCGCCCGGCCCGGTAGCCTACCTTGACCGACTCGGCACTGACCGCAAAGGTTTCAACGCTGGCGACGTGAGGTTGCACCAGTTCTAAAATTTCAATCGCTCGATCCATCTTGTAAACTCCTATACCTGGAACGCGCTCGGCCCGCGTTGAGCCGTGCCGCCGACCAGCACATTTTTGATCCGCACATGGGGCGAACCCGTCCCGACCGGCAGCGAACCGCCCTGACCTTTGCCGCAACCTCCGGCGAACCACTCGAAATCGTTGCCGACCGCCTCGACGTTTTCCAGGGTCTGGAAGACGTTTCCGGCCAGGATTACGTCTTTAACCATTTCGGCTATCTGCCCATTGCGGATCATATACCCGTATTGGCTGCTAAAAGAGAAATTTTCCATTGCCGTCTGGCCGCCGACAGCATCCACGGCGTAAATACCAAGCTCAACGTCTTTGATCATTTCCTCGAAAGGCGTCTCACCCCCCTTGATGCAGGTGTTGGTCATACGGACGATGGGAGGGTAGCGGTAGTCGGTGGCGCGGGCGTTGCCGGTAGGAGTTTCGCCCAGCTTTCCGGCGGTTTCCCGTGTGTGCATACGGCCTACCAGTTGGCCTTCTTTGACCAGATCGGTTTCCTGGCTAGGCGTGCCTTCGTCGTCGAATTGCAACGAGCCATACAGGTTAGGATGAATACCGCCGTCGCTAACGTTAAGAATCGAAGGGCCAAAGCGTCGGCCTAGCCGCATCATCTCCTGAGCGCGAGGATTCTCGTCAATATGGTCGGCCTCGGAGAGATGGCCGAAAGCTTCGTGGATGAACACGCCCGCCAGTTTCTGGTTTAGAATTACGGTGTAGTTGCCCGCTTGCACCGGACTGGCCGAAAGTAAATCCACTGCGCGTTTAGCCGCCCCTACCACGGCGGCTTCCTGGCCGTAGATGCGGTTAAAATCCCAGGCCAGTTGCACGTTATCGTAATAGCTCTGCACGTTCGCCCCATCTCGGGCAGTCGCGCTAAAGGCCAGTTGGCCGTAAGGCCGTTCCTGCTTGATATAAGCTCCTTCGGAGTTGGCGTAGTACATCGTCAGCAGTCGGTCGCTGTAGCCGACCGAAGAGTCTTGCAGTCCTGATTGGGAAAGCATCAAATTATTGTAGCCGTCCACCAGGTCTTTCTTAGTCGAAAGGTCAACTTTGCGGAAATCGTGTTCCATCTGAGCCGCCATTTCGTAGACGTGCGGAGCGACCTCGGCCATTTTCGCGTCGCCCGCGCCGAGGGCTTTAGCACATTCCAGGGCCAGCGCGACGTGCCGATCTAGTTCTTCCAGGTTGTTAAAAGAACTAACTCCCCAGTTGCCTTTGTGCAGCACCCGCACGATCCCGCCCACGTCGCGGCCTGTATTGACCGTCTCCAAAATTTTGCCTCGGTAGGCCACAGAAGTTGTGTCTTTGGTTTCAATCCGAATTTCGGTATAGTCGGCCTTGCTCTTTTTCAGGGCATCGGCCATGCGGTCTCTAAGCATAGAGGTGACCTTTCTAATGTTGTCAGGTGTTGTTCTTGTAGTTTTAAGGTAATATTCGATTATTCTCTATTATAGCCTATAGGGGCAAACCGGTGTGTTAGAGAGTCATAAAATTGGCCGAATAAAAGAAAAAGAGCCGGTTTAGGTCTCGTTGACTTGGGTCTGCTTCGATGCTACATTTAGCATATAAAGAATAACGATTGTATACATACAAATCTGGTTGGTTTTGTTAATCTGTATTCCCACTCCTAGTTCGACAGGCTTACTGGCCCTATCAACGGTACACAGGAGAAGTATGGAACAATTAACCGAACGTGAGCGACAGGTTTTACAGCTAGTCGCAAATGGCCTTAGCAACAAGTCTATCGCTAAACAGCTATGCATCAGCGCTAAAACCGTCGAAAATCACCTGCGGCTTATTTATGCAAAATTAGGTGTTTCAAACCGGGCCGGTGCTACAGCCCTCGCCGTCGCCGCAGGATTATTAGATATTCCGCCAAAACACCCTTCATCCTGAACATCCTGGCTTTAGTCTTTAGTTTCACTGAGGGATTTCACTGGGTGATTTCACTGAGGGATTTCCGTCATTACA
>JBBRBE010000171.1:0-13159 GCA_038206175.1 Chloroflexia bacterium | reverse complement strand
ATCATCCTCGACATCAACAAGCAAGGCACGACGATTTTGTTGGTGGAGCAAAACGCGCTGGCGGCCCTCAGCATTGCAGCGCGAGGTTACGTGCTGCAAACCGGCTCAATTGTGCTGGAAGATACCGGCGACAACCTCCTCAACAATGAAAACGTCCGCCGCACCTACCTGGGCGAGGCGGTCGGCGTCGAGTAACAATTGCCTGTCCTTTTAAGGAATATAAAAACAGGCTCAACGATCACCACTGATCATTGAGCCTGTTTTTAGTCTCACAACCCTAAGCGAAAAACTTTTCGACTTCGACTGGCAACCCCGGCACGCCCTGCGAAGGCAACAAATCTTGACCCTGAAAGACCTCTTCGGAACGATAGCTTTTTCCTTCGAGGATTAGCACTTCGATAGTCCGTGTGAGGGGGTTGGCAATCCAGTATTCGCGCACTCCGGCGCGGGCGTAGGCTGGTTGTTTAGTCTTACGGTCGTAGCTGGCTGTGCCGGGCGAAGTGATTTCTATCACCAGGTCGGGCGAACCAACGATCCTTGAATCGGTGATTATATTGAGATTAGCATTTAATACTACAATTACGTCTGGTTCTACCACATTTTGAGTTCCACTTAGCTGCACATCAAAAGGAACCGGGAAGACCCGCCCTAGCCCGGCCAACTCCACGTGCAAAAACAGGTAGTAGGTAAAACGAGCATTTGAAGATTGATGGAAGGTTCCCGGGGCCGGGGCCATGTACAATACTCCCTCTATGATTTCGTAATGTTTGCCATCGTAGGGAATTGTTGCATAATCATCGTAAGTCCATTGACCTTGCGCCGGGCCAGATAGGTGGTTGGCCGTGACCACTTGATCAATTTCTAGCTTGTTCGCAACGTCCGCCATACACCACCTCCTGCACCTGTTTTACTGCCTTCACCCTTTTTATTCTAACATATCGCTTACAATAAACCCGCTCTAATGGAAGGGGAAGTTTTAGTCTTCGTCATCTTCATCGTCCAATTCGTCCAGTTCATTATTGAGTTGGTCAATCCGGGCTTCGAGGCTGGCGAGGTCGGTCAAGCCCAGACTCCGTAATTCTTGCCGTATTTCCAGCAGGGCCGCATGTCGTTCCGCCATTGCCGGGTCGGGGCCGGGCGTAAGCAGGGCTAAGGCTCCTTCAACCTGGGTCAGACTCGGCAAGCCGACCTCGGCCAGGTCTTCGCGCAGACTTTCCAACCGCTCAAGCTCAGTCATCAGATCGTAAGTTTCGTTATTTTCTTCCTGGCTCATAAAAATCTCTTTCCTGGTTTGACTCATCGTTTGACTCATCTTAATAGTAGGACTTGCGCTTGAGCCTGTCACCCTGAGCGTAGCGAAGGGTCTCGCTTTTTAGTTTCTTCGCTACGCTCACACCCGTAGAGAGTGATAAGCGAAAGTCCTAAATAAATAAAAAAGGCTCAATAATCAAAGACTCAACAATGGAAATGGGGGTTAGCTTGTAACGTAAGGGTTGGTCAGAATCGAGACGACAATCAGGGCAATACTGAAGAATGACACAATCAGGTATTCGCGCAGGACGTCCCGATTCAGGTTGTTAGTCAGGAAAGCTTGCATAATGCCGACCAATACATAAAAGACCAGCAGTAAAGCCATGCCGCCGGTCAGCACCGAGAGCAACCAGTAGCTTAACAGCCACATCACCTGAGCCATTATCAGGGCTACCACCAGTGAATAGACCAGCAGTTGACGCGTGGGAGCTTTGGATTGCCGCAGGAGTTCGTAGGTCAAGAGGAAGGCTACAATTCCAACGATTGGAGCCGCTTGTAAAGCTCGCCACTTATTGACGTAGATCGCACTGAAAATGAGAAAGCCCGCGATGTAAGTCGCCAGGTTCAGGCCGATGTTAGCCCAACCGTAGAGCCGTTCTTGCCGCCCGACGGTGTAATACTGGGCAATTATCACTACCAGCAATACCATCGAAGAGATGATTGTACCGAGGATTTGCACCGGAGCGTTATCGAACAGGCGCAGAAAGAGGTAAGTACCGACTACCAGGAGCGAGGGCAAAATCCAGGAGAACGGCGCGAACTCGAAGCGGTTACTTCGCACTCGCCAGACCGGGAGCTTGAGCAGGTAGATTTGGGGGTGAGAGCGAACTGTCGCGTCGGCAATCCCGGCGGTAATCACCACCAGAGCGGCCAGAAGCAGCGCGGTCAGGGGAAGCTGATAGCTCTGAGAAACCAGCTTGGAAAAAGGGCCACTGGTAGGGTCAATTACCAGCAAAAAGCCCTGAGTAAGGGCAATCAAGATCGCCAGAACGATGATTCGGTCAACACGCATGAATTACTTCAAAGCCTCTTTGATGGCGCGGGCCGTGATTGCGGTCTCGCGCAAAATCCGCACCTGTTCGCCGGTCGCATCTACCACCGTCGAATCAATTCCGCCGGGGCAAGGGCCAGCATCCAGGATCAGGTCAATTCTTCCATTCAAGTTAAGCAGAGCTTGCTGGGCATCGAGCGGGCTTTGCCGACCGCTCAGGTTAGCACTGGTGGTCGCCAGGGGCGAACCAACTTCCTGGATCAAAGCCAGGGTCAGGACGTGGCCGGGCATTCGCACGGCGATTGTGTCACCCCCGGCGCAAATTGCATCGGGCAATTCGGGCCGTCGCTTGAGAATCAGCGTTAAAGCTCCCGGCCAGAATTGTTTAATCAGTTGTTCGGCCAGAGGGGTGATTTCGCGGGCCAGCAGCGCGAGTTGCTCTGGGCCAGTCACCAGGATCGGAATAGGTTTGTTGTGGGCGCGACCTTTGATTTCGTAAAGTTTTTCGACGGCAGCCGCATCGAAGGCCAGACAGCCGACGCCATAAACCGTATCGGTTGGGAAAGCCGCCAGCCGTCCCTCTTTTAGCTCCTGGGCTATCACTTTAAGAGCATGTGGATCGTCCGAAGTAACGAGCCGAGTTTTGATTTTAGCCAAAGGATTTGCGAGCATCCTCTCTCCGTACATTGCTTTACTTTATTTGATTCTCTGGGTCTACGTTCCCTGCTTAAAAAGCCTGTGTATTATAGCATATTACCGGAAGAAGCTTGATCTTTGTCTGTGTGTTCCTGGGCGGTGCGTTCGTTGCCGCGCTTGAAATTGCCGGTCAGCTTTGCCAGAAGCAGTTGGGTCTGCCTGGCATCCGCTCCGGCCAGTTTGACCTGAAGCTTCTGGGCTTCTTTGCCTTTAAGCAGCATCACCTGTTTGCTTTGCCAGTAGACCAGGATTTTGCCGTCTTTCGTGGCCCGGTAGGAGAAGATTTCTTCGTCAAGGGCATCGCGTTTATCCGTCTCGTTCATATTCTACTTTTAACCCGTTTTCAATTTCTAAGCTCCCACCTGGGCAGTGCGCGGTTCGACCGGCAACCCGGCCTCCTGCCAGGCTTTCCAGCCACCGACCAGAGCGCGAGCGAGAGGCCAACCTGCCCGCCGAAGTTCCTGCGCCACACGGGCGCTTGTTGCTTCGTTTGGTCAGGCACAGTAGGCGATTAGCCAGGCTCCTTTGGGTATGTTCTGGTCGCGGACGGCCTTTAACGGGCTATCCGGCGAAACTCGGATTGCTCCTTTGGCCCGGAACTGGTCGTCCAGGTAGGTGCGCTCGGTGCGAACATCCAGCACCACCACCGGCGCACCGGCAGCGATCAGGCTTTGCATCTGGGGCAGGGTTATAAACTCGCCCTGCTGATCTGGAAGGGGCGTTACTCCGGCTTCGGTCTGCCCCTGTGGGGTAGCTTGGGGCAGGGCGGTAGCCTTCGGTAGGGCCGGAGCTTTTTCGGAGGGCTGAAGCAAGGGGAGCGGCACGAAAGACCTTTTGGGTGGAGCGGGCGGAACTTCGACCGGGGCGGGTGGCGGCGCGGGAGGAGGGCGGTCTCGGTTGTAACGAGCCAGGATCAGGGGCGAACCACCGTGCAGCACGACCGAAAGGATTACCACCAGCGTACAAATTGCAAACAGCCGATCACTGCCCGGTACGCGGTCGAACACCGGCAACAGCACCAGCAGCAGCGTGCTAAGACCGCGTGGCCCAAACCAGGCGATCAGGGCGCGGTCGCGCCATTGCAATTTGGTAAAAGCAAAGGTGGACAGGAAGGCTACCGGGCGAATCGCAATAACTACGACCGCGAACAGCACCATGAGCCACTCGATGATACCAAAACCGCTCCAGATCAGCGAACCACCGAAGATGACGAAAGTAAAGAGCAAGGCCATCTCCGCCGTCGTTTCGCCATATTCCAGAAAGCAGTCGCACAGTTCGACATCCAGAGCGGCAATAGTCATCCCGGCAGCGAAAGCCGCCAGAAAGCCGCTTCCGTGGACGGTTTCGGCGGCGGCAAAGGCGGTAAAAGCCACCCCGATAGAATAAATCGACTCATAATCGCGTCGGATACCCACGCGCTGCCGCACCAGATCAAGGGTCGCCACGGCCAGCAACCCGACGATTACCCCGGCAGCAGGGCCGAGCAGGAAAAGATCGATCCCCAGTCTGGCCCAATCGAGCGGGCTTTTGGAGCCGGGGACTTCCAGAAAGACCATTGCTACCAGCACCATTGGCAGCAACACGATGTCGTTCAGGCCGCTTTCGAGCCGTAGGGCTTGCCGGGTAGTCGGCGGAATATCAGGCTGGCGCAACACGCCGCGCAACAGCACCGGATCGGTCGAGGCCAGGGCCGCCCCCACGATGACCGCCGCCGCCGGTTCCAGGCCCAGCAAGGCCCAACCTGCCAGCGCGATCAAGCCCGCCGATAGGAGCGTACCCGGCCCTAGCACCAGCATTGCCAGTTTGGACGAACGCCGCACCGAGCCAATATCGAGCGAAACTGCGTCGGTGAAAAGCACCAGCACCAGACTGAGGGTTGCCACGACTCGCAAAGTAGGCGAATTCAGCCCTACATCCAGCACGCCTAGTCCGGCAGGCCCCAGCGCGGCCCCTAACCCTAGAAAGACGGCTACTTGCGGCACTCCGCTTCGCTCTATGAACCCGGAGAAAAGGGCCGAAACCAGAATTACTAGCCCGACCAGAGCCAGTACACCCGTAAACGCTTCTGCGGACATAAAGCTGCCTTCCTTTTGGCAATTTGGCAATAAAAATAGGAAAACCAGCTATTTTCCCATTTTATTCACCGAGACATTGCCTCTGAATTTACCTGTAAGGTTGGAGTCCCTGGCTGCCGCTTCCAACTGAGCCTCCGCTTTGCTCTCCCTAAAGATATTCGCGCAGCTTGGCGATGGTAGACTTGTTCATACCTTCGACAGTCAGGAGTTCCTCGTCGCTGGCGGCTTTGATCTTGGCTGGCGTACCGTAAGTTTTGAGCAGTGCTTGTTTGCGTTTGGGGCCGATGCCTGGCACGCTATCGAGTGCCGAAACAAAGGTGGCTTTGCTGCGTAACTGGCGATGAAAGGTAATCGCAAAACGGTGGGCTTCGTCTCGGATGCGCTGCACCATATAAAACGCTTCGCTGGTACGCGGTACGTGCATCGGGATGTCTTGAAAAGGTTTCACGATCTCATCGTGGCTGCGGCCCGGCCCTTTGGTCATGCCAAAAAGCGGAATATCGTTAAGTTCTAGCTCGTTCATTACCTCCGAAACGGCCCGCAGTTGAGGCTGTCCGCCATCAATAATCAGCAGGTCGGGGATGGACTGCCAGGAATAATCCACTTTCTTCTTGACGAACAATTCTGGTTTGGCCCGCTTGCCCTTCTTGGGGTTGGAACCGTTCGGCTGGGCGTTGGCTTTCTCGGCGGCGTTGGCTCCGCCTTCCCCGTTCTGTCCGGTCATGCCAGGATGCCCGCGCACGCCCCATTGCTGGTCGTGCGGGTCTTGCACCTCGAAACCGCCTTCTTCCTGAGCCAAATTTTCGGCAGCCTCTTCGATGTTCTCTTCGACCTCCTCGCGGGCCAGGGCGTCGGCCTCTTCGACCGTCTGAGCGCGTTTGAAGCGACGGCGCAGCACTTCTTGCAGCGACCCGAAATCGTCCGCGCCCTCAAAACCTTTGATCTTGAACTTGCGGTAGTCCGACTTCTTGGGGCTGCCGTTCTCGAACACGACCATGCTGGCGACGTTATTAGTTCCTTGCGTGTTCGAGATGTCGTAGCACTCGATTCGGCGCGGCAGTTCGGGCAGTCGGAGGAACTCTTGCAGTTCTACGAGAGCCTTCGTAGTCTTTTGCTGGTCGTTCAGCCAGCGCAAGCGGTTTTGTTCGAGGGCTTCCTGGGCGTTTTGTGCCACCATCTGCACCAGAGCGTAGCGGTCGCCCTCGCCTTCCTGTGGCACGTTTATTTCTACCGGCATTCCAGCTTTGCGTTCCAGCCATTCCCGGATTACCTGGCCTTCGGTCAGAGCAGTCTGGGTCTGGATGCGGGGTGGTACAAAGGTAGCCTCGCTGTAATATTGCTTGACGAAACTGGTCAGCACTTCGCTATCGCTTTCGTCCTCGACACCTTGCAGCATAAAATGTTCACGCCCGATCAGCTTTCCGCGTCGGATAAAGAAGATTTGAACTGCCGCTTCACCCTCGCTACGAGCAATGGCAATCACGTCTTCGTCGAACGAAGCACTGCTGACTACCTTTTGCTGCTCGACCACACCGCGCACCGCCGTTAACTGGTCGCGCAGACTGGCGGCCCGCTCGAACTGCAAATCTTCGGCGGCTTGCTCCATCTGGCTCTCTAGCTGCTGCACAATATCGTCGGATTTGCCTTCCAGAAAGAGCAAAGCCTGTCCTATCGCCGCGTCGTACTCGACTTTATCGGCCAGGCCCGCACACGGCCCCAGGCAACGGTGAATAAAATATTGCAAACAGGGGCGCGGCTCTTTTTCGGTAATTTTCAGGTCGCAATCTCGGAACGGGAAAAGTTTATCCAGCAGTTTGATCGTGCGGGCGGCCGTACTGTTCCCGGCGAAAGGGCCAAAATAACGCGCTCCGTCGGTCAGCACTTTCCGAACGATAAAAACCCGCGGCCATTTTTCCTGCACCGTCACTTTGATATAGGGGTAGGTTTTGTCGTCCCGCAGCAGAATGTTGTAGTAGGGCCGGTACTCCTTGATCAGCGTGTTTTCCAGGTTCAAGGCTTCGGCTTCGGTATCCACCACGATATACTCGAAGTCGTCAATGTGACTGACCATAAGCTGAACTTTGCGGGCTTGCCCGGTCAGCGAGCCGAAATAGTTCGAGACGCGGTTCCGCAACGAAACCGCTTTGCCCACATAAATAATCTGGCCGTCTTTATTCTTCATGAGGTAGACGCCCGGCTTATGCGGCAGTGATTTTACTTTTTCTTCTAAATAAGTTCGTTCCATAATTTTAGCAGAACCGCCAACACGGGCCTGAACTACCTGAAATGAGGTAGTTCAGGCCCGTGCAGTAGTTAAAACTTACTCGTTTTCGACCTTTACGCTCGTCATCTTGTCGCCGATCCGAATCTTATGGACTAAATCCATTCCTTCGAGTACCTGCCCGAAAACGGTGTACTGGTTATCGAGGCTGCGCTGGGGAGCCAGGCAGATGTAGAACTGGCTGCCCGCGCTGTCCGGGCTGCTGGAACGAGCCATTGCCAGGCTTCCTTCCAGGTGTTTGCGGCTGTTAAACTCGGCTTTGATCTTGTAGCCTGGCCCGCCAGTGCCGTCTCCGTTGGGATCGCCGCCCTGCACCACAAAGCCCGGTACTACCCGGTGAAAGTTCAGGCCGTTATAAAAACCTTGCTTTGCCAGCTTCTCGAAGTTAGCGACCGTATTGGGAGCGACATCCGAGTAAAACTCGATCTTGATCGTGCCACCCTTTTCAAGCTCGATGTAACCAATCTTCTTGCCGGTCGTCTGTGTCATCTTCTCGTCTCCTTATATTAGATTGTGGAGCAATAAAAAAGCTGCTACTCCTAACCGCCGACCACCTAAACTTGCTGATGTCGTGCGTTAATTGTAACAGCTTGTGAGTTCAAAATAAAGGTTTTCGCGGTGACTTTACTTGACGCTAATTGTCACCGACTTCATTTTGTCGCCGATAACGATCTTGTCAATCAAATCCAGCCCCTCGACCACCTGCCCGAAGATAGCATAGCCGCCATCGAGATGGGGAGCCGCGCCCAGGCAGATGTAGAACTGGCTGCCCGCGCTGTTGGGAGCCGAACTGTGGGCCATTGCGACGGTTCCGCGCAGGTGCTTCTTGAGCCGCGTAAACTCGTCCGGTATCTGGTAGCCCGGCCCGCCCGTGCCGTCGCCTTTAGGATCGCCGCCCTGGACGACAAAGCCCGGCTCGACCCGGTGAAAGTTCAGGCCGTTATAAAAATTCTTGGTTGCCAGTTTCTCAAAGTTTTCGACCGTTTTGGGAGCCAGGTTTGGGCAAAGCTCGATTACGATTTTGCCGCCTTTCTCAAGCTCGATTGTCGCCAGCTTGTGCTGGCTTCCTTTGACTTCCGCCACCGGGCTACCGGGTATAGCGAAGGGCGTAGGCTCGACCGCGCTAACGGCCCGGCCTGTGCCAATCAGCACGAACGAGTTACCCTCTTTCAGGTCGGCCTTGAATTCCGGCGGGTAGCCGTTTGTATCCGCGACGGTAAAGACCGTGACGGCGAGTTTACTGCCGCCCTTCTGGTACACCAGCAGAGCTTCTTTGGTGGAAGCATCCGACTCGGACTTGAGCAGTTGCCAGCCCGCTCCATCCAGCAATTTGCGGTAAAAAGCTTCGACTTTATCGTAACTATCTGGCGTTACCGCGTAAAGAGCTTTTTCGGCGGTAAACTTGCCGTAAAGAACCTCGCCGCGTGGGTCGCCAAAACCGCTTACAATACCTTTGTTAGTGGTGTCAGATGGTTTTAACTCTTTGGCTCCGGTATAAACCAGATTAGGCAAATCCGCCAGAGTCGTGACGGTCGTGGTAGGTTGCGGTGCGCTGGCTACCGGGGCCGCACTCGCGTCCGTATCCTGGCAAGGGTTGGCCGAAACCTGGGTCGCGCCAGTGGCTGCGGCAGCAGTGGTCGTATTCCCGGCGGCACTCGTGGTCGTATTGCTGGCCGCATTGGTGGTTATACTGGCCGGACTGGTAATCAGGGCGGCAGGGGTTGATGCGCTACCCGTCGTGGCGACACCACCGACGGTAGCAGAAGATGCGGCGGTGGTAGCGGCGTTAGATGAGGCCGCAGGCGTACCCGGTACAATCGCGCCAGAGGTCGTTGTCGGCGAATCGCCACAGGCCGCTAAAAGCAAACTTGTCCCAAGCAGCAGTGCCATCCACAGGCCACTTCCCGACCTGAACTTCAAATTAAACAATTTGTTCCAAACTCCTTTAATTTCTGGGAGGCGCAGCAGGGAGGGTGGAAAGTCGGAGATAAAAAAGCTAAGGTTTTCTTCCGTTTTATTCCATCACCCTCGGCCCTTTCGTCCTGCGCCATCCTTCCTTCAAAAATCGGCTAATTGTAGCACAGGCGCAGAGTAAGAGTGTTAAGTATTTGCAAAGTTAAACTGGCTGAAAAGTACCGGGCGATCCGTCGAGAAGCGTAAATCGCTCAGGCCAGGCGGCAGGCTCAGGTTGTAATTAAGTTCGACTCCACCAGGGCTAACGCTTTGCCCGGTTTGGTTCTGACCGTTGAAGGTCGCAGCGAGGCTGGCCTGGGCTGCGCTGGTGCGTACTCGCGTCGTCACCCGCACCGTCATAGTCTTGCGGTAGGGATTGAAGAGAGCCAACCTCGCCTGAGCCGCAACGCTCCGTTCGATGCCCCCCGACCCCTCTGTGCGTTCGCCCCAGCCTTCGGCCAGTTGCGGGAGGAGTTTGCCAGCGTCCGGTTGAGCCTGAGCCTCCACAAAAGCCGGCACTCGCCAGACCTGCAAGCCCTCGCCCTGGTAATACGGTTTTGCCTCCGCCCCAAAGACCGTCCCCAGCACGTCGGCAGCGTTAAAGCGGTCATTTTCTTTCTTTAGATAATCCGGGTGTAGAATCACGTAGCGGATTTTGTAATACTGCAACAGGCCCAGAGCGTTGTGCAGACTCTCGCGGGCGATAATATCGCGTTGCGGACGGCTCGGCAAGGTGCGAAGCTCTTTGATGCCCGGAAAATCCTGAAAAGGGTAGTCCGGTTTGCGCGAGACATAGCCTTCTACCATTGGATGATTATGGACGGTCTGGTAATACATCGCTTTACCGATTACCGAGACGCTACTATCGGGCGTCTCCAAAACGGCAAAATCATCCCAGCGTCCTTCGTCCCGTATCTGGGCATAAAAAGACGGCACGCTCGTATCGGCCAGTATCCGCGCTCCCGGCAAAAATTCCAGGAAAACCAGGAGGGCGGACAACCCGATCACGGATGAGGGATGCAGTACGAAACGGGAAAATTTAGAGGTTGAAGATTGGGAGTTAGCGTCCTGACGAGTCCGGCGGCGTTCGAGGCGGGTGGTGGCCCAGGCCAGACCATAAGCGGCAAGGACGGCCAGAGCCAGCATTGTAACCAGGGCGAAGCGGAGCGGCACTCGCGCAATATTGCCAAAGGGTAGGCTGTAAAGTAAGCGACCGGGCAAACTGGGGCCGTTCTGGGCCGTCGCGGGCGTCCAATCCGGGTCGAAGCTAAGATGAAACACCGGCCCCAGAGCCAGCAGCCCAAACAGAACTCCTATCAAGGCCCAGAACCAGGCCCGCCGAAAGCTTGAAACCAGACCGAGCAGAGCCAGGGCTAAGGTGACGTATCCCAGGAAGTTGCCCCGAAATTCAGGATTGTTGCCTGTGCCAGAGCCGAACCAACCCCACAACGCGGATGGCCCGGTAGTAAACAGCCCTTTGAGCGTGGCCGAGTTGTAGATGACGGCGAAAAGCGGTTGCTGGGTACTGCCCGAACTGGCTTCGCGCAGCGTAGGAAGTAGCACTGGAGCAATTAACACGCCAAAGACAGCCAGCACGCCGACCGAAAGAGCCAGCGTGCCGGGCCAGCGTTTGCGCCATTCGCCGCGCTCCCGAAAGAGTTGGTACAGTACATAAACCCCTGCGAAAAGCAGGGCATAAAGCAGGTAATACCAGGTGGTGAAAGCCAGCACCAACAGCAACCCTACGCTGAGAGTTCGCCAGAGCCAGGGCCGGGCCTCCCGGTTCAGCATCTTGATAAAGCAAAGCGCAAACAGGGGCAACCACTGGATCGAGGTTAGTTCAAGCTGGCCCAGGTTGAGCAGACGCGACTCCAGGGGTGAAAGAGCGTAGATCAGCCCGGCGACGAGAGCGGCCCCGCTCTGGCCGGTCAGGTAGCGGGCCAGCAAGAAAGTGCCATAGCCTGCCAGGGTAAGCTCGAAGAAAATAACCAGATTGAAAGCCGCCACCAGGCCAAACAGAAGTTGGAAAGGCGTCGAGAGGTAGCCGTTGAAGGGGTCGAGCGCGTGAAAAAATAGATTTACGCCGGTCGGCCAGAACAAGAGCGGAGTCGTGTAAGGGTGCGTGTGTAGATTTAGGAGAGAAAACCTGGCCCACCAACTATTCCACAGGTGTACCCAGGCGTCCCCGCTCTCGGCCAGCACGATCCGGTCGCCCAGGTGCAACACAAGCGGCCAGGTGAAGGCAATAGCGACGGCCAGATAAAAAAGCGGTACGAGCCAGGGCCGCAATCGACGGGGAATTCGAGTCTGCAAAAAGGATTGAGCCGGAGGAACTGGCCCGCTCTCGGCCACCTGAGATGCTTCTATATTCTTCATTCTGCGCTACCTGTCCGCAAAGCTCATTCGCCTATTTTCTAGTTCTACTTCTGGTACTGGCAAGTTCGACCGCTTTTGCAAACAGGCTTTAACTAAAGGTTTGCCTCGTTATACTTCATACTTTATTACAATTTAGCTGATTATACGGGCCGTCTTTAGAAGCGTCAAACCACCTCAAATTGACACTCCTGGGGCTGCGTGATATATTCCGGCACATGCACAACGAAAGTATCCAGCCTGAATTAAGCTCTCCGGTATCCTCCCTGATCGAGGCTCCTACCCGTCCCCTTCAACCGGCCCGCGACCGGCGTACCCGTCTGAAACAAATCTTGTGGTCGCCTGAACCGGCCCCGGAGAAGCCCCTTACTAAAGTTCAGCGAAGGCAAGCTGTTATAAGGCAATACCTGTGGCCTCTGGGTCTTTATTTTTTGCTCACGCTCGTCTTGACTTTCCCGCTGGTGCTGCATTTTGGCACCCGTATTCACGGGGACGGCGGCGACGCCTGGCAAAACGTCTGGAACTTCTGGTGGACGAATAAAGCCCTGACGAGCTTGCACAATCCTTTCACGACCGATTACCTTTACGCGCCTTACGGTACACCGCTTTACCTGCATTCGCTCAACCTTTTCAATGCTCTGGTCAGTCTGCCGGTGCAGTGGGTTTTTGGGCCGGTCGCCGCTTACAATAGTGTGGTGCTGCTTTCTTTTACCCTGGCCGGATTTTGGGCTTACCGGCTGGTTACTTTCTTGTGCAAAAACGCCCTGGCCGGATTTGTAGGCGGCGTGATCTACGCTTTTAGCTCCTATGGCATGACCCAGCTTTTCCTGGGTCAATCGAACCTGTTTGCTTCGGAATGGCTGCCCGCCTACGTCCTGGGCCTGATCGGGGCTAACAGTAGCCAGGGCCGCAAGCGCACTCTCTATGCCTTCCTTGCTCTCGTCTCGCTGGTCTTCACCATGCTGTGCGACTGGCAGTACGTCATTTTCTGTGCGATCTTTACCGGGTTGTACACGCTATACCTGATCCTGGCCCGGCGTTCCTGGAAGCCGCTTTTGCTGGCTTGCTTGATCGGCCTGGGCTTCCTGGTGATTGCGTCGCCCTTGATCTGGCGTACTTACGTCTTTATCAATAGCGGGTTGGCGGCTCCGACTTACGACAGCTTTGTGCGGGCTTATTCCGCCGATCTTTTCTCGTTCTTTATCCCTAGCCCGCGCCAATCGCTGTGGGGCAGTTGGGCTGCCGGAGTGGGCGGAGACCTGAACGAAATTTCGCACAACAAAGCAATTTTCCTGGGGGTGCTGCCGGTCGTCCTGGCGGCTATTGGGGTCTGGTACAGTCGGCGGAAGTCGCTTTTTTGGTTGGGTCTGGCTCTGGTCGGTTTCGTGCTGGCTCTCGGCCCCATGCTGCAAATGGGCGGGGTGCTTTACCCGGACATAAAATTACCTTTCCAATTCTTCCAGATAAGACCGGGCGTTA
>JBBRBE010000170.1:0-13159 GCA_038206175.1 Chloroflexia bacterium | reverse complement strand
TTGAGCAGCTTGAGTAGTTCGCCACTGGCTTCGTACTTGCCGTGCGAGGGCATGATGTAGACGCCCTGGATCAGGCCGTGAATGTCGGTAAGGATTTCGGTGGCGATTTTAAGCCCTTCGGTCATGCCTTTTTCGCCTGCTTCGTGCATCCGGCCTACCACGGCTTCCGGCACGACGATGCCCGGCACTTCGTGGCGCATGTACTCCGCGTGCTTGTAGTTGTGCAGCAGCATTATTCCGGCCAGGATCGGTACTTTGATCTGGCCGACCTGCTCCAGAGTTTCACGCAGAATGGCCGGGTCGAATACAGGTTGGGTCATGATAAAGTCGGCTCCGGCGGCCAGTTTACGGCGCAACCGTTCGATCTCGGTCGGTAAATCGGTCGCGGTCGGGTTGAAAGCGGCTCCAATATGAAAATTAGCGGCGGTGCCGATCTTCGTGCCGTTCCAGTCCTGACCCTCGTTCAGTCGCTTCAAGATACCGATCAGGCCGATAGCGTCCACGTCCCAGATACCGCTGGCCCCCGGATAGTCGCCCAGGCGGGGCGGGTCGCCGGTCAGAGCCAGGACGTTACGAATACCGTTGGCGTGGGCGCCCAGCAGATCGCTTTGCAGAGCCATCAGGTTGCGGTCGCGGCTGGTGTAATGGATGATCGCTTCCAGGCCCACCGATTGCTGCACCAGCATTGCACAACCCATGCTGCCCATGCGGACGCGAGCCATCGCGCTATCGGTAATGTTAACTGCGTCTGCGCCGAGTTCGGCCATCGCGCTGGCGGCTTGCAACATCTTGGTCGGGTTGATGCCACGGGGCGGTAGCATTTCGATACTGACGACAAACTCGCCACGGGCTAACTTCTGGGCGATCTGGGTCGGCACCAGGCCGGTCGCCTTCTCGATGACCCGCTCCACCGCCGCGCCCTCGCTCGTGCCGCCGTGAGGCGGACTGAACATAAGTGTCCCGGCCCCTGGCTGGAAGGTTTTGCTCCTTTCGCTGCCCGTCTGTAAGTTATCGAGAGCTTTACGCATGGCCGCGATGTGTTCGGGGGTCGTGCCGCAGCAGCCGCCCAAAATTCTAGCTCCGGCTTCGACAAAGCGCGGCACGTAGGAAGCGAAATAATCCGGCGTGGCGTGGTAGAAGATACGCCCTTCCACTCGTTCGGGCGCACCGGCGTTGGGCATCACCGAAAGATAGGGGAAAGTAGGTTGAGCCTCGGCCAGTTGCTCCAGAACGGACATTGACCCTTGCGGCCCGACGTGACAGTTCAGGCCGATCACGTCCGCGCCGCGCAGCTTGAGCATTGCCAGCACCTCGGCGGGAGTGTGGCCGGAAAAGGTATGGCCTTCCTCGCTAAAGGTCATCTGAGCTACTACGGGCAAATCCGTAATGGCTTTGGCGACACTGAGGGCGTGAACCATCTGCTGATAATCGTAAAAAGTTTCCAGCAGAATAAAGTTAACTCCGCCTTCCATCAAAGCTTCGATCTGTTCGCGGAAAGCCGCCCGCATCCCGTTGGGCTGCCAACTGGCTCCACCTCGCGGTTGGCCGAGTGGCCCGACCGACCCGGCCACCAGCACCGGCTCGCCGGAAATTTCGACCGCTTCGCGGGCAAGCCGGGCGGCTTTGAGATTGAACTCGCGCACGCGGCCCTCGAAACCGTGTTTTCCTAGCCGGTAGCGGTTAGCTCCGAAGGTGTTGGTTTCGATGATGCCCGCCCCGGCAGCAATGTAACTGCGGTGAATATCGCTGATAATATCCGGGCGACTGACGTTTAGTTCTTCGTAACAGACCGTGTAGGGAAAGCCCTGGCTAAAAAGGTTGGTACCCATCGCGCCATCCGCCAGCAATACCTCTTTGTCGAGTCTTTCTAATAGTGGATTGTACATAATTTTTTATGATTCTTATCTTATCTTATCTGGATTGCCTGCCCTTAAAAGCTTCTTTTACTTTCGGTGGACAGCCCTTTTTGATCGCTTGTCAGCTCAGATTGTTAATTTAGATAGCCCGCCCTGGCCGGTGTTTCTACCGCTCAATTATACCATATCGTTTCCCGGCAAAGCTTCTTGCAAAACTTCTTGCGCTGCCGAAAATCAGGCTGAGGCTGAGCTAATAATAGCTAGTAACTTCCTAATAGATGATACGTTAATGTTGTAGGTAGAATTGAGCTAAAGCCTGTAACAGGTCGGGGAAAGAAAGCTGAAAAGTAAATGAATTCAAGTTATGGGAAGCGGTTGAGTCTGGTCTGGGTAGTGCTGCTGGCCGGAGCGTTAAGTCTGGGTGTCTGCGGCAACCCGCCCCCTACAGCGCGGGCCGCCGAGTCGCTCTATTTTGAGGCGACCCGCCAGACCCTTTCGGAC
Organism: Chloroflexia bacterium; assembly: GCA_038206175.1. GTDB lineage: Bacteria > Chloroflexota > Chloroflexia > Chloroheliales > Chloroheliaceae > 54-19. Next base: position 10,802 of record JBBRBE010000170.1, on the reverse strand, counting down.
GAACACGGTTTTTTAAGTTACTGGCGTAACAACGGAAGTCTGGCCCAGTTCGGCTACCCGATCACGCCCGAAATTTTAGAGATGAACCCGACCGACCAGAAGGTTTACGTTGTGCAGTGGTTCGAGCGCAACCGCTTCGAGTGGCACCCTGAACTTAAAGGTACGCGCTACGAAGTGCTGCTGGGCCTTTTAGGACGCCAGCAAACACTTGGGCGCGAGAACGAGGCACCTTTTCGCCCGGTAGAAGCCCAATTTGGGCCGGACTTGAACTATTTTCCTGAGACCGGGCATAGCCTGGCGAACGGCTTCCGCCAATACTGGCTCAACCATGGCGGCCTGGCTCTCTTTGGCTATCCGATCACCCAGGAATTTTCAGAGTTAAGCAAAACTGACGGGCAGGTTTACACCACGCAGTATTTCGAGCGGGCGCGGTTCGAGTATCATCCCGAATTCAGGGGTACTCAGTACGAGGTGCTGCTGGGTCTGCTGGGTAATACCATTGTGGGCGGGCCTTTCTACCCCGATACTCCCCCGGCCAGTCAGCCGAGTACGCTAGTTGTCCCGGCCCAATATCGTACCGGCCAGTTTACCACCGAGCGTACCCTCAAGCTGCCGCCGGGCTTCCAGATCAATGTTTTTGTGGCCGGGCTAAACGACCCGCGCCTGATGGCCCTTGCGCCCAACGGCGATATTTTTGTCACCGAGCGAAACAACAACGGCGCGGGCATTGGCAAGATTAAAATCATCCGAGATAGTGATAAAGACGGCGTGGCCGACCAGACCCTGACCTATGCCGAAGGTCTTGGGCCTTTTCCCCACGGAATTGCTTTCTACGGAGGTTATTTGTACCTGGCTCTCGAAACGAAGGTTCTTCGCTACCCCTACCTGGCGGGCGATACCATTCCCCGTGGCCCGGCCCAGACGATTATTGCCGACCTTCCGGCGGGCCAGAGCGGGGTGCTGAACGGCCATAATACCCGCACAATTATTTTTGGGCCGGACGGTAAAATGTATCTCTCGGTCGGCTCGTCTTGCGACGCCTGCCTGGAGACGAACCCTTACCGGGCGGCGGTCTGGCAATTCAACCCGGACGGTAGTGGCGGTCGGCCCTACGCGACCGGACTGCGAAACGCCGTGGCAATCAATTTCGACCCGGCCACAAATTTGCTCTGGGCGGCGGTAAATGGCCGCAACCAGCTTGGCGACGATTTCCCGCCGGAGCAGTTGACCCCTCTGCGCGATGGCGGCAATTACGGCTGGCCCTATTGCGTCGGCACGAACCCGCCCAAACCTGACCCTGACTTTGGGGCGGGCAAGGAGAGCTTTTGTGCCAACACGGTTGACCGCGCCCTTCTAACCTTACCGGCCCATACCGCCCCGCTTGGTTTAACTTTTTACACCGGCACGGCTTTTCCCGAACCGTACCGGGGTGGCCTGTTTGTAGTGCAGCACGGTTCGTTCCCCGGCGAACGCAGCACGGTTTACGGCGACGGAGTGCGGTTTGTCTCGACCCGACCGGGCAAGCTTCAAAAAGGGGTGCAGGATTTTGCAACAGGCTGGATCAATCCTGGTAGCCAGAATTACTGGGGTCGCCCGGTGGCTCCCCTGGTCGGGGCTGACGGCGCACTTTATGTTACGGACGATAACGCCGGGGCGATTTACCGAATTAGTTATGGGGGTTAGAGTTTATTAACCAACGCCCCTGTAAAATAGACTAAACCGGGAAGCATTCTTTATACTTCCCGGTTTAGTCTATTTTACATAATCTTGATTGGCTATAGCTCTATTTTCGGGCTTGCAGGCTGGCCTGGCGGCGTTCCCGGTTGTGCTGGCGCACTTCGTGAGGAATGATCTTGAAATTTTCCAGGAAGTTAAGCCGGAAATCCTCGAAACGATCTTCCAGAATAGCTTCGCGCACCTGGCGCATGAGGTCAATCAGGAAATAAACGTTGTGGATGCTGGCAAGTCGCAAGCCTAGAATTTCTTCGGTCTTGAAAAGGTGGCGCAGGTACGCCCGCGAGTAAGTGCGGCAGGTGTAGCAACCGCAGCCTTCCTCGATTGGGCGGTCGTCGCGGGCCAGTGTCGCGTTGCGTAAGTTCAGCCGACCGCCCCGCACCATGCACGCTCCGTTACGGGCAATCCGGGTTGGCAGCACGCAATCAAACATGTCTATCCCCCGGTAAACCCCTTCCAGCAAGTCTTCCGGTGAGCCTACACCCATCAGGTAACGCGCTTTGCCGCTCGGCAGGTGGGGGGCAGTGTAGGCCAGCGTTTCGTAAAAAATATCTTTCGGCTCACCCACGCTCAGGCCACCCAGCGAGTAGCCCGGAAAATCCAGTTCGCCCTGAGTTAGAAAGCGTAAACTTTCCTCGCGTAAGTCCTGGTAGAAACCGCCCTGCACTATTCCAAACAAGGCTTGCTCCTCCCAGCGACCGCTCTCGCGGTGCGCCCGGTAGCAGCGTTCAGCCCACTGGTGGGTGCGCTCCATCGCGGCGCGGGCGTAGGCGTGGTCGGCAGGGTAAGGAGCGCATTCGTCGAAGGCCATAATAATATCGGCCCCTAGCTCTTCCTGGGTTTTCATCACGCTTTCGGGCGTGAAGCGGTGGCTACTGCCGTCAATGTGCGACCGGAACGTTACCCCTTCCTGGTCAATCTTGCGGAGTGGCCCCAGGCTAAAGACCTGAAACCCGCCGCTATCGGTCAGGATCGGGCGCGGCCAGTTCATGAAGCGGTGTAATCCGCCCATCTCGGCGATCAGGTCGGAGCCAGGCCGCAGGTAGAGGTGGTAAGTATTGGAGAGGATGATCTGGGCGTCCGCTTCCAGAAGTTCGTCCCGGCTGAGGGTTTTAACGGTCGCCTGGGTTCCGACCGGCATAAATACAGGCGTCTGGATCAGGCCGTGCGGAGTCTGCAAAATTCCCGCCCGCGCTTCACTCTGGGCCGATTTCTTTAAGAGGGTATACTTAAAACTCATTTTGTTCCAAAGTTTAATTTTGCCAGCGTCCAACTTTTCCGCTAAAAAAGGTGCACCGGGGCCAGCCCGCAGCGCACCTTTGATATTATACCACTTATACCACCTGGCTATAACCATCGCCCTTCCACACTCCCAAGGGGGAAGGCAAAGTCCTTATCACACGCCCGGTGCTGAATTCTCACGTTCGCTGTTGTCTTGACCAGTCAGGCCCGGTGCTGAATTGTCACGCCCTGCGGGTGTGAGCGAAGCGAAGAATCTTTTTGACGAAGCAAAATTGTGCTTATTGAAGAAGATTCTTCGCTTAGATAGAAGGTATTCAAGACCTACTTTAGCGTCGCTCAGAATGACAGGAAGCTAGGATCGGACTTTGCAAGCGCCCTTCCATACTTCCTGCACCAGGCCGGGGTAATTTCTCCCAGGCCAGAAAGAGCCAGGCCCTAGCTATAAATACCCATTCCAACCGGGCGGGGAGCGATAGAAAGCGGCAAACTGACGCAAATGGTTGTTCCTTCGCCGGGATTGCTTTCGATGCTATAAGTTCCCCCGGCCAGTTCAGTGCGTTCGCGCATGCTGGTCAGGCCCAGCGAGGAGCGGTCGCGCCGGGCGAGGACGCTGGCGGCATCGAAGCCCAGGCCGTTATCTTTGATCGTCAGGGTCGCCCCCTGGTCGTCAATCACCAGTTTGACCCAGGCTTTAGTTGCTCTGGCGTGCTTGCTGATGTTGTTAAAAGCTTCTTGCGCGATCCGGTAAAGAGCCTGTTCGTGGTCGTCCGACAGGCGACGCGCTCCTTCGATGGTCAGTTCGATCTCGAAATTTTCTTTAGTTCGCAAAGCGGCGACGTGTTTTTCCAGGGCGGCCACCAGACCTTGCTCTTGCAAAGCCGCCGGGCGTAACTGGAAAATCAGCGAACGCATTTCGGCCAGCGCACCCCGCGCCAGATTTTGCAGCCGGTCAACCTGCGCTTCCACCTTTTCCGGGCGGCGCGTGAGCATCGCTTTGGCCGATTCCGCCGTGAGCGTGATGCTAAAGAGGGTCTGTGTAACCGAATCGTGTAAGTCACGGGCCAATCGGTTGCGCTCTTCCAGGGCGGCCACCTGCGAAGCTTGCTGGTAAAGCCGGGCGTTATCCACCGCAATGCCGATCTGGTTGCCGATAGCCCGCAAGAGGTCGAGGTCGCGTTGTTCCAGATGGCGAATCGTCTGGCTGGTCAGGTTTGCCACCCCCACCACCCGGCCTTTACTCTTGAAAGGAACCCCCAGGTAGAATTGCTTGTAAATTTCCTGCTTGAGCGATGGATTAGTCACCCGTGGGTCGTCCGCCGGGCTTTCCTGCATCATCACTTCGCCGGTCTGGGCTACCATGCCCGTGAAGTGATCGCCCACGGCCACCCGGTTGAAATTTCGCACATATTCTTCGGTCTGGTTGTGGTAAGCCCACAGGCGTAGCGTCTGTTCGTCGGGTTCCATTAAAAAGACCGAGCCATATTCGGTTTCGGCTACTGTCATAAGTTCGTCGAGAGCTTCGTGCAACACCTGATCCAGGTCGAGCGATTGACCGATTGTCGCTGCCACCCGGTTAGCCGCCGACAGTTCGCGGTTGCGACGGCTGGTTTCTTCCAGCGAATTTTCAAGTTCCCGGCGCGAAGTGCTAAGGTTTTCGGCCATGCTTGCCATCGCCCCGGCCAGACTTGCCACTTCGTCTTCGCCCTTCATAATCGGGACGTGGACTTCTAGTTCGCCCTGGCGAATGGCGCGGGCTACCGCCGATAGCTTGCGGAGAGGGCGGGTGATCGTGCGGGTGATCAGGACCGTCACGAAAGCGGCCAGCACCCCGGCGACCAGGATCAAGGTCAGGGCTACCACCGTGACGTTAAAAACCGAGTTGCGGGCGTCGTTAATGCGCTCGTTACTGCTGCTGCGATAGGTGGTGAGGAGGTCGGATAGGGCCTGGATCAGCCGCTCTTTGATCGCCGGGCCGCTGCGTTCGCCGGTACTTTCCCAGATAAAAGCAGGCGCACGGGGATAATCTTTCAGGTCTAGTTGCCGCACGCTCCGAATTGCTTCGCTATAATCGCTGTAAAGAAAGCTTACCGTCTCGTATTTCTCCGGCGGCAGTTTGAGTTTACCCAGCACCAGACGTAGCTGGGCGTCGGCGGCTTCGTAAGCTTTGATCGAATTATCCAGTTCGCTATCGGCCAGTTCCTGGGCCTGGCTGGGACTGAAAAAGGCCCGCACGCTGCTATTCTGGCGTTCGGCGGCTTGCTGCATGGTCAGCACGCTGGTGGTAAATTTCTGGTCTTGCTCCAGTAGCTCCACCAGCTTGGAACTGGCCTGTCCGGTATAAAATATACCGGCTATCGCTACGACCAGGCTTAGAAAAGCCATCAGCATAAAGCTCAGCAAAATTCGACCGGCCAGGCTATGCCGCAAAGGTAAGGCAGGGTATCGAATCAACCGGCGAGGCTTTGCCATTTTCTTATCTTAATTTCCCGTTCTTGCTCGAAAAAAGCGTTTTTATAAGAAAGCGTTTTAGAGTAGATATGTATGAGAGTAGAGCTAATAACGACAATTATACCTTTGTTTGAACCATTCTTCAACTCTCCAAATACTCACAATGGCTCCGGCAAATTCTCCGAGCCATTTACTGATTAGCCTTACACAAACTTTACAAGAGAGCCTTTTTGTTGTTAAATAGGGCCGATAGCGAGCTACCGCTCTTTCCGAATTGGTTAGTTATACAGCAAGAAGTACATTTACTTGTAGGACTGGCTCCGAACGCCGCCTCGTGGCGAAAGATTTCGGCGGCCAGGGAAGGACTAATTTTTGTGCGAACCAAAGCATTTTACCTCAATCTAGTTCTAATTCTAACGCTCCTGGCTCTTCTGGCCGCTTGCGGCGACGATAAAGGCAATAACAGCCCGCCGTCGAATCTGGAGATCGTGACGGCTTCTTCCCAACCGGGCGTAACTGCCGGGGCAGGGGCGGAGCCAACCGAGACGCAGGCTTCTGCCACTACGGTTGCGACGGCCTCAACTGCGTCCGATGCGGCCACGACCGCCAGTGCTACCACGGCGGCGGCTAACGCCAGTCCTGCCTCCGCGACGACTTCATCTACTACGGCGAGTGCGGCCAGCCCTACTTCGGCCCCGGCCAAAACAACTGCGCCCGCCCCCACGACTGCCCCGGCCAAAACAACCGTCGCTCAGGCGGCTTCTACGCCAAAGGCTGCGTCCGGCCCGGCGATCAAGAAGGGTGTGCTGCTAGAACCGATGACCTGGGAGGCCCAGACCTGGAATAATTGCGCCCCGGTTTCGGCAATGATGGCTCTGAGCTACTACGGTTTGAAGCTGACCCAGCTAGAATGTGCAAAGGCTTTGCGCCCGGCCAGTGCCGATACGCCCAAAGAACCCGGCGACAAGCACGTTCAGCCGCAGGAACTGGCGAACTTTATCAAGAGCAAAGGCTTTAAGACGATCATTCGCGAGAATGGCACCATGAACCAGCTTCGAGCCTTGCTCTCGGCGGGGGTGCCGGTGATTACCCAGCAGTGGTTGCACGAGGACGACGACATCGGCCATTACCGGGTCGCCCGTGGCTTTGATACGGCTACCAATGTTATTATCTATAACGACCCTTACGACCGCAAAGCCAATACGGTAGTAGACGCTGACTTTCAAGATAAGCTCTGGAAGGGCTACGACCGCCGCTTTTTCCCGGTTTATACGGCTGCTCTGGAGCCGACCGTGCGGGCCATCCTGGGCGATGATTTTGATGCCGCCAGCAATATGAGCCGGGCGACGGCGGCGGCCCAGAAGTACAGCGAGAAACAACCCAAAGATGTTGATGCCTGGCGCAATCTGGGCTACCTCTATTACGCCGCCGGGGACTATAAATCGGCTATCGGCGTGTGGGAGAATCATCTGCGGGGATTGCTCAAGCCTACCGATAACGGCCCCTACAACCGCTTTTTGTGGTATCAACTCTGGCCGGTCGAAAGCTACAATAAGCTGGGCAACTACGCCGAGGTGATTAAAATTGCTCCCAACGAGATTACCCGGACTAAAATCTATGCCGAGGCTCGTTACGAGTACGCTTACGCTCTTTCAAATACCGGGCGCAAGGATGAGGCGATCAGCCAGCTTAAAAAGGCTTTGCTGGACGACCAGAACTACCGCCCGACCTACGATCTCCTTGCAAAGCTAGGCGTGAGCTAGGGGAAAGGTTGAAAGAGTGAAGGCGCGAAGCAAGCATGAAAGGTAATAGCCCTCTGCCCCAGGACGCCCTGGAAGGAGAAATAGAGAAGTCGTCGAGTTTAGACGCCCCCTCCTTTCAGGCTTCGGTTGTCCAGCCTTCCGCCCCCGCCAGAGGCCGAAGCCCTCTGGCGGCGGGCGGTTGGGCTACGGCTTCTTTCATAATTAGCTATGCTATCGGGGCGTTACTGATTATTCCGATGGCGCGGCTGATCAGCGAAGAAGATTTTGGCCGCTTTACGATTGCTACGGTCGTTTCCTCCGGCCTGACCCTGGTGCTGGAACTAAGCTTGATCCGGGCGTTGGTGCGGACGCCGGGCGACCGGGACGAACTGGCTCAGGCTACGGTCTGGCTTTCGCTGGCGGTGGGCCTGGCCGGGGCCGCTATATGCGCTCTATCCGGTCTGCCGATAGCTCTGCTCTACAACGACGGGGCGCAGGTAGTTCTGCTGGCTCTGTTAGCACCGGGCATCCTGGCCGTCGCGCTGGGGACGGTGCCGCACGCCCTGCTCTCCCGCGACCTGGATTTCCGGCGTAAGCTCTGGCCGGAGACGCTTTCGATCATCCTGGCTGCCGGGCCAGCGGTGGCGGCGGCCTGGCTCGGTCTGGGAGTCTACAGCTTGATTTTGTACACCGTATTGAGGGCGGTTTTGAATAGCCTGATTGCCTGGCTGGTCGTTCCCAGGCGACCCCGGCGCGGACGGCGGCCCGAATGGGCGACGGTGAAGCGACTCCTGAGCTTTGGCGTGCCGGCCAGTGGCGGCGAACTGGCTCAATACGCCCGGTTCAATCTGGATTACGCCATCGGCGGGCTGCAAATCGGGGCGGCGGGCCTGGGAGTGTACCGGATAGCCTGGGAAGCCGCCGACCGACCGGCCCGGATTATAAACGCCTTTTTCGATAACGTCGGTTACGCGACGTTTGCTCGTTTGCAGACCGAGCGGGAACGCCTGACCCGCCTGTGGTTGAGCGCGACGAGCTTGCTGGCGGCGGTAAGTCTGCCGCTTTTTCTCAGTGCAATTTTTCTGCGGCAGGAAGTGATTGGCGTACTGTTCGGGGGACGCTGGCAAGGCACGGTCGAGCCACTGCTACCCCTGCTGCTGTTGCAAGCTCTCTGGGTAATCTTTCACCCCAGCACTTCGCTGGTGCTGGCTCTCGGTCAGAGCCGTCTTTACGCCGGGCTAAACACGGCCAGCCTGATCCTGACGGTTGGGGCAATTCTGGTCGGGGTACAGGCTGGTTTTGTCGGGCTGGCCTGGGCGATGCTGGTGGCTTCCGGCCTGACTTCGCTAACCTGGGGTTGGTTGGCCGGACGGTTTCTCAAGCCGGGTCTGGTGCCGCTAATCGCCGCCGCACGTCTGCCGCTAGTGCTGAGCGTTGCAACGGTCGGGACGGTGCTGGTGGTTGGGTTAGCGGGGTCGGCCTTGCACCTATCGAACCTGTTGCGCCTGCTGGCGGGTGGTGGGGCCGGACTGCTGGTTTACCTTCTAACGGCCCGCCTTTGCTGGCCGCTCATTCGCCCGGCCCTGGCTTCCCTCCGCGAGCGGTTGCCCGGCGAAATACTGGTCTGAGGAATAAGAAATGAGTCAGGACTGGGAGCGTTCGTATGATTTCAAGCAGCAAGATTTAGAGCAGCTAAGCGAACTGGTTGAGCCGGTTTTTGGAGAGCGACGGGTCGTCTCGGCTCAACCGCTTAGCGCAGGGAATATTAATACCAACTACAAGATCGAGGTAGAAGACGAGCCTGAGCCGTTTGTGTTGCGGCTGTACGAGCGCGGGGCGACGGTTTGTCGCCAGGAGCGCGAGCTATACGAGTTGGTGCATGGCCGTGTGCCGGTTCCCGAATTGCTCTATGCCGACCCAGATAGCTCCCAGCCCTACAGCCTTTCGCGCTGGGTCGAAGGAGATGGCCTCGGTGTGGCTTTATCCAAAGCCGGGGCAGCCCAGGCGGACGAGCTAGGTTATTCGGTTGGGGCTACCCTGGCCCGAATAGGCTCTTTCCAGTTCGAGCGGCCCGGTTTTTTCGGCCCCGGTTTGCAAATTTATCAACCTTTCGGCACCACGCCCCAGTTCTTTCTAGGTTTCATCGAAAACTGTCTGTTCCAGAAAGGAGCGGACGCCCGACTTGGCCCCGCCCTGGCCGACCGCTTATGGCAGTTCGTTCGTGATCAAATCGGCTATATCGAGGCAATTGCCCACGAGCGACGGCTGGTGCATAGCGATTACAATGCAACAAATTTGTTAATGCGAGAGGGTAAAGTGGTGGCGGTGTTGGATTGGGAGTGGAGCCACGCCGGAACGCCCTTGACTGATATTGCTATTTTGCTCCGTTTTAGCGACCGCTTACCAGCCGCATTTGAACCGGCTTTCCTGCGCGGCTATGCGGAGGAGGGCGGCCTGTTGCCTCCTGAGTGGCGACGGACTTACCGCCTTCTCGATCTGATGAACCTGTGCGAATTCCTCACCCGCCCCGACCGCGGAGATACGCGCAACCAGGATTGCCTCAATTTGATCAAGCATACTATAGAGAATTGGGCGAATTTGTAGCTTTTAAGTTGCTAGTTTGGGAGCGTCTGGGTAGAGGGTTTTGGTCCTGGTGAAGTGAATTAGAGCGAGTAAGCAAGTAGGGGAATGATGCGCCCGGAGGGATTCGAACCCCCGACTCTCGGTTCCGAAGACCGAAGCTCTAGTCCACTGAGCTACGAGCGCAAGCCAGCCTTTAGCGATGAAGGAATTGACGTTGGGAGCGGGCAGGGCCGGGTTCCGGGCTACCCTGATGAGGAAGGCGGCCTGGAGGAAAACCGAGCGTCAATTCCAAAGAAAGGCCAAAAGCTAAAATAAAAAGTAAAAGGCGGAGAGGGAGGGATTCGAACCCTCGAGGGCTTTGACACCCTACTCGCTTTCCAAGCGAGCGCACTAGGCCAGCTATGCGACCTCCCCCGGTGGGTTAGCGATGTTATCGAGCCGGAATAAGTGGCGGAGAGGGAGGGATTCGAACCCTCGAGGACGTCACCGCCCTACCCGTTTTCGAGACGGGCGCACTAGACCAGCTATGCGACCTCTCCCCTCTAATCTGGCTACCTTCCCGGAAGGCAAGGCGAATTGTACCACAAAGCCGGGCCAACTTCAACCTCGGCAGTCGCCAGGATTTTAGCTGCCCTGCGTGGCTCAAGCCGGTAAGCGTTCGCGCAGGACGCGGCGCAAGAGTTTGCCCGCCGCATTGCGCGGCAGAGCTTCGGCCTCAAAATAGAAACTGGTCGGGACTTTGTACCGGGCCAGGCGTTCGGCGGCGTAGGCCGAAGCTTCGGCTTCGTTCAGAGCCAGGCCAGGCCGCAACCGCACGAAAGCTACCGGCACCTGGCCCCACCGTTCGCTCGGCAGGCCCACTACTCCGGCTTCTTCGATAGCCGGATGAGAGAGCAGCACCGCCTCTATTTCTGCCGGGTAGATATTTTCCCCGCCCGAAATAATCAGGTCGTCCCGGCGGTCTAGCACATACAAAAATCCTTCCGGGTCGAGGCGGCCTAAATCGCCGGTATGGAACCAGCCACCCCGCCAGGCCCGCGCTGTCTCGGTCGG
>JBBRBE010000169.1:0-13493 GCA_038206175.1 Chloroflexia bacterium | reverse complement strand
TGGTGTAGATGTAATTTTAGATTTTGGCTGTTGGGTACGTATTCAACGCGATGAATATCGTTTACGTGCGGAGCAATTAGGGACAGAATTTAAGATTCATTATTTAGATACTTCCAAGCAAATGCTCCTATCCCGCCTTGTGGCTAGAAATGCCAATCTCCCATCAGGCACGTTTTATATTTCAGAAGCAAAACTTGAAGAATGGTTTAGAATATTTGAACCTCCTTTCCCCGAAGAACTTCCCTATACTTTAATCTATCGAGTTGACGAGCAAAGTTAGGGTTGTTGCCAAGAAAAGGGGTCTCCACGCAAAGCAACCGTCCCAAAGAGTGAGTCAAAAAGACAAGGCCGACCCCGCAGGGAGGTGCAACCGTGATTTCACCGTTTTATGGGGCTATTCTCCGCGAATTTAGTGGTACCTCTTAAATTTTAGCTGCTTCTGCTCTGGTTAACTTTTTCTCGTTCTCTAAAAATCGTTCCCAAAACGAAGCCATTTGCGCTAACTCCGGTTGGCTATACAGACTTAAAAAATATTCCTTCACCAGGCTAATATCACTGGCTTCGGCGGCAATTAGCCGCTCCTGACCGGAAGGGGTTAGGACTGCGTAAGCTCCCCGGCCATCCTCGGCTGCGCTTTCTCGCCCAACCAGCCCGACCCTGACCAACCTTTCCACTAACCGGCTCATCCCACTGTGGGTTAGTACGCTGGCCTCCGCTAAATCCCGAATACGCATCCGCTGGCCGTTAGCCCACGACAACCGTAACAGGACTTCAAATTCGCCGTGCGAGATCTGGTATTGGGCCTGTAACATTTCTTCGAGCCTGCGCATCATAGCGGCGTGAACGTTTAACAATTTACCCCAGGCTGCCCCTTCCGACCCGCTGAATTTTGAATTGCTCATAAAATATCTCCTTCTAGTTATTGACAATGCGTGCGCAAGCACATATAATATAGTAAGTGAGTGCGCAAGCACGTAACTATTATAACTTCTTACATTTAGCAAAGCAAGAAATCAAGCTAACCGATAAAAAGGAGAATGACGATGGCTATTATCGAGATCGCCCGCTATAAACTTCGCGAAGGAGCCGACGAACAAGCTTTGATCCAGGCGGAAAAGGACATTCAGGAAGGGGTTGCCCGCAGATACGAGGGCAGCCTGGGACGCGAACTTGGCCGGGGTGAGAATGGCGAATTTGTCCTTATTATGCGTTGGGCGACGCAGGCGGCGGCTGAGGGTTGGAACACCGCCCTGTTTCAAGACCCGGCCGGACGCGCCCTGGGTGGTCTGGTTGATCCCTCATCAATGCGCAAGGAGACGTTACCCCAGGTTGCTCCCTAGTCGGGCCGGCAAGGTTTGTAGATAGGCCGGGCAGACTGGCTAAACCAGGGCGGCCAGACGCGAAGTAACCTTAACTTGTAGCTTATGGTATAAGGGAAGGCCGGGCGGTCTTGAATAACGCCCGGCCTTTGGGGATGCTCACCATTCTTGACGCCGGGTGGTCTTGAATAACGCCCGGCCTTCCCTTATATAACCATTGATCGCTAATACGATCTCCACCCGCGCCCGGCCTGCCCTTTCACAACCAGGTTTGCCATTGTCACACCCGTAGGGCGTGAGCGCAGCGAAGAATCTTCTTGACGGAGCAAAATTGGGCCAATTCAAGAAGATTCTTCGCTGCGTTCTGAATGACAGGGCCTGGGAGAGCGGCGGCGCAGGGCAGTCTGGTAACGACGGGCTAACTCTGGGCGGCGGGCATCAGGTCTATGAAGCCTGTGACGGTTTGCAAGCGACCATCCGGGGCGAGTAGTCCAAAATCGGTTCCGGCTACGACCGCTGGCCCTTGCGCCTGGGCTGGCACAAGTTCCCACGAAAAGCGTACCCGGTCGTGATGTCCGTCTGCCGTCCCGGTCTGGCGAAAGCGCAATCCGGCGAACTGGCCCTGGGCGGCTTCGATCATGGCGTCAATTCCGGCCTGGTTTTCGCCTGCCATCATCGGGTCGAGATAGCGGGCCGTTTCGGTATAAGTGCTGGCAATCAGCTTGCGCCTTCGTTCGGCGTCGGTTTCGTTCCAGGCGGCCAGGTAGCGGTCAACCAGAGCCTGAAAATTGTTAGAGTTAGTTTGAGTTTCCATAAATCGGTTCGACCTTTCTTTGGGTTTGAATAGGCCAGCGTGTTCTTTCTAAAGCGTTCTTTTGGAAGAACGGCTGGCGGCTAACGGTTTACCTCCTCAGCATACCCGGCCCAGTGGCCGAACTCAATTACCTCACAGGTAATGGAAGCAATTATCCTGGCGTGCTATAATCGCCCTACCATGAATACTATTCAAGCACCCTCCGTTGGAAATTTGTTGCGCGAGTGGCGCAAGCACCGCCGCCTCAGCCAACTCGACCTGGCCTGTGACGTCGAGGTATCCACCCGGCATCTGAGCTTTTTGGAAACCGGGCGGGCCGTGCCGAGCCGCGAGATGTTGCTGCGCCTGGCCGAGCAACTTGAAATTCCGCTCCGCGAACGCAACGTCCTGCTGGTAGCGGCGGGTTACGCCCCGCTCTATCCCGAACGCCCGCTTGAGGATAGCAACCTTCAAGCCGGACAGAAAATCGTTGATCTGGTGCTGGCCGGACACGAACCCTATCCGGCCCTGGCGGTTGACCGCCACTGGAAGCTGATCGCCGCTAATAAAGCTCTTGCCCCGCTACTTCAAGGAGTTAGCGCGGCCCTGTTGCAGCCTCCCGTCAACGTGCTGCGGCTCAGTTTGCACCCGGACGGACTGGCTCCGCGCATACTAAATCTAGGCCAATGGCGGCTTCATTCGCTCAGTCGCTTGCAACGCCAGATTGACATAACCGCCGACCCGGTGCTGCAAGCCCTGTTGGACGAACTCAGCGGCTACCCCTCGCCCGGCGCAGGGCAGACCGCCGCCGCCTTCTCCAACCGGGACTACGCTCAACTGGCGGTGCCATTGCAGTTGCAGACCGCCGAGGGCGTGCTGGCTTTTATCAGCACGACGACCGTTTTCGGTACTCCGATTGACATAACGCTGGCGGAACTGGCGATTGAATCGTTCTTCCCGGCAGATGCCGCCACCGCCGAAACCCTGCGCCGCCTGTCTGGTCAGGCGAACTGAGGGCAATCGCCCTGGCTGGAAGGATAAAATCTGTTTGACAAATGAAGGCTTAAAGTTATACTTACCCTTTGTGTGCTTCCGGGCCTGGCTCTTCGATAGGTTCAAGCCGAGCCATATCAAGTTTAAGGCCGCCAATCAGCCACTCAGGAGGATTTTACCAAAGTAATGAAAACCATCGCCCAGATCGCAGGAGCCGGAGTAAAAAAAGTGTCTTCGGTCGTTCAGCGCAACGTAAATAATAAACTGGACTATTTTGCTATAAGTCGATTCCATCGCGCCTTCTATAATTCGTCCCAGACCTGGCGGGCGAACACCTGGTTAGGCGTACCGACCTACAAATGCCCCCTGGACTGCTGGATTTACCAGGAAATCGTCGGCGAGGTGAAACCAGATTTGATTATCGAGTGCGGTACGGCGCGAGGCGGCAGCACTTTATTTCTGGCTTCCTTATGTGATTTGCTGGGCGGTGGCGAAATAATTTCGGTAGATACCTGGGATTTGCCTGACCGACCGCAACACCCCAGAATAACTTACCTGCTTGGTTCGTCCACGGCGGAAGCTATCGTAGAGCAGGTTAAAAAGGCTACGCCTGGCAAAAGCAGAATAATGGTAATTTTAGACTCGGATCATTCCAGGCAACACGTAGCGCGTGAATTAGAGATTTATAGCGAGCTGGTGACAAAAGACTCTTATTTAATCGTAGAAGATAGCAACATTAACAATCATCCAGTCAAGCCGGATTTTGGCCCCGGCCCAATGGAAGCCCTGCACGACTTTTTGAAGGTTAATCACAACTTTGAAATTGACCGAAGCCGTGAGAGATTACTGCTAACTTTTAATCCTGACGGCTACCTTAAAAGAATACGCTAAGTTTTACCGCCCGCCAACTGAGGCTATTTGCGGGGCCGTCCGTAGTGCGTCTCGCGCCGCCCGTTGATCAAGCCTTGCAATTCGATGCCGCTTACCCCGTAAACCCGCAGAGTGCGCCGGATAAATTCCAGGCTGGCTTCGATTTCGGGCTGGATCACCGCCGAGGCTCCGGCCTGCCGCAGAGCGCGAATAGCCCTGGCATCGCTGGAACGGGTGACAATTTCCAGGTCGGGGTTGAGCTTGCCGCCGATGCGAGTGATCGCTTCCGCCGTCGTCAGGTCGGGAGTGGTGACGGCCAGCACGCGGGCCTGAGCAATATTGGCCTGTTTGAGAACGTATTCCTGGGTCGCGTCGCCATGAAAGACGACCAGGCCCTGGCGGTGGGCTTCGGCGGCCCGGCGCGGGTCGAACTCCATCACCACGACCTCGAAATTGCGGCGGCGCACCGCTTCGACCAGTTCCCGACCAATCCGCCCGTAGCCGCAAACTACCACGTGCTTTTTGTAGGGCCAGCGTTCCAGAGCCGAGCGGCGGTCGCGGGTGGCGGTTTCGAGCTGTAAAAGGGCGTCCAGTTGCGGGTCGCGGCCTGTCCAGTTGTAGAGCGGCCCTGGCGGATCGGTCTGGGTGGCGGTTTGGGCCGGGTCGGGGGTGGTGGAAGGGCGGCGACTGGCCCGGCGGCGGCGGCGCAGAGCTAACCAGCCTGCTAAGCGGGCTTCGAGCGGCGGCAGCAGTTGGTACAGAACCGGCGTCAGAATTATCGTGACCAGAGCCGCCGATAGCACCAGATTTTCGACGCGAGAGCTAATTGCGCCTTTCTCGACCCCGCTACGGGCCAGAATAAACGAAAATTCCCCGATTTGCGCCATCAAGAGGGCGGCTTTGAAGGCCGCACCGCCTGGATAGCGAAAGAGCATGAAAAGGCCCGCGCCAATACTCAGCTTCCCGACCAGAATAGTGACGACCAGCAGCCCGACTTCGCCCAGGTTTTGCCACAACAGCACCGGGTTAATCAACATGCCGATTGAGACGAAAAAGAGGGTGGCAAAAACGTCGCGGATTGGAATTATTTCGTTGAGAATATCGTCGGCAGCGTCCGACTCGCTGACGATCATTCCGGCCAGGAACGCGCCCAGGGCAAACGACAGGCCGATTAGCTGAGCAAGCAGGGCGGTGCCAACGGCGATAGTAAGAATAGTGAGCAGGAAAAGTTCGCGCAGACCCAGGCTAATTACGCGGTAGAGCAAAAAAGGAATCAGCCGCGTACCGATTATATACGTGCCGCCCAGAAAGAGTGCCGCTTTGAGCAGTTCCGTCCCGACCGTCGCCAGCAGGCTACCCAGGTTGGTATTCTGGCCGCTAGTTGCCAGGGCCGGTAGCACCACCACCAGCACGACGACGCAAATATCCTGCACGATGCTGGTTCCCAGGGCCAGTCGTCCGTGGACGGCTTCGACTTCGCTACGGCTGAGCAGCAGTTTGAGAATGACGATGGAACTGGAAATCGCCAGCATGCCGCCCAGGTACAGGGCCTGGGTGAAGGGCAAACCCAACGCCAGCCCGACCGGAATACCCAGGGCGATTGTCAGCACTACCTGCAACACGCCGCCCGCGCTGGCTCCCCAGCCGACTTCTTTTAGCTCGTGGAGCGAAAACTGGGTGCCGAGGGCGAACATCAAAAGGGCTACGCCCAGTTCGGCCAGCGTCTGCACTCGCCCGACATCGGAGACCGGGCCGGGCGTAAACGGGCCGATGGCAATTCCGGCCAGCAAATAGCCCGTGATGACCGGCAGCCGTAATAAAGTTGCCACAAGGCCACCCAGAAAAGCCGCCAGGACTGCCATTACCAGGTCGCCCAGCAGTTCGTACCCGGCCAGTCCGCCGCTTCCGGCAGTCGCAACCAGGCTGGAGGCGGCTACAGTATGGGCTGTAACAGATGTTATATGGCTGGAAATAGTTTGGGTTAGCTCAAAAGAGGTAAGTACGTCCATATTTTACTACTCCTGTCCTGCTCAATGCTCCGTTATAGATTAAATCTATAATAACAAAAAGCCCGGCATCTGTACATTTTCCTGGCTGCGTGTGCAGGGGGAATGCAAAGTCTGGTTCTGGCCTGTCCTTCCTCATCCGGTCTGGCCCGCCCCGCCCCGCCCGCCATGTCTTTCTGAGCGACGCTAAAACAGGTCATGAATACCTTCTATCTAAGCGAAGAATCTTCTTGACCTACCTCGATCTTGCTTAGTCAAGAAGATTCTTCGCTACGCTCACACCCGTAGGGCGTGACATGGGTAGACCGGACGTGACATTAGCCGAGAAGGACTGTGCATTCGCCCTGGCTGCGTGCGCCAGGACGAACGCAAAGTGGGGTTCTGCCTTTTCTCCCGCGCCCTATCACGTCCTATCATGCCCCGCCCCGCCCGGTCACGCTCCGCCCCGCCCGGTCACGCCCGGTCACGCTCCGCCCCGCTCCGCCCTGTCATTCTGAGCGACGCTAAAACAGGTCATGAATACCTTCTATCTAAGCGAAGAATCTTCTTGACGCTGCAAAATTGTGCTTAATCAAGAAGATTCTTCGCTACGCTCAGAATGACATTAACCGAGTAGGACTTTGTACTCGTCCGGCTGCGTGTGCCAGGGCAGGACGGTCACGGCATTAATCCTGAATTAGTGTTAAATTAGGGGAGTGGGCGGTTTAAGTTTTTAAGAAATATCATTGGCGATAAGCGAGTAATAGGATAAGAAAGGAATGAGCGATGTTGAATAAAACCGGGCCGGGGAAGGCCAACTTGCGGAGTAAGCTCGCAGGGCTGATGATGGTTGTGCTGGTGGCGGTCGGCCTGGTGGCTTGCGGCGATAATACGCCCGCCTCGTCGTCGGCTTCGACTGGCGGTGGAGGCGGAGTGAAACTGGATTTTCCCGGCGTGAGCGGAGTTAAAGAGGTTTCGCTGGACGGCGATATACGCACTTACTACGCCAGGCAACTCGGCCTGGACGGAGTAAACGTGCAGATGTTTACCTCGGACGATCCCCCCACTAAATTTACTTCCAGCGCGGCGACTTACCTGGCCGGGCAAGGCTATGTCAATTCGCTGCCGGGGGTTGCCGGGCCGGGCCTTTACACCAAAAGCGGCACTGACGATGTACTGGTGGTGGCAAACGCGGTGCCGCAGGATGTCGGGACGGCCCTTACCGGCTCGTCGGTCAACGCCGACTCTGTCAAAAAGCTGGCCGAGCAGTTCAAAGGCAAGCAGAGCCTGTTGATTGCCCTGAGCGGCCAGAACCTGAAAAGCAAGCTAGAAGGAATTGGTGGTGCTACGGTCGCGCCGGTCGTCACCGGCGTGCAACGCGGCCTGGGCAGCCCGCCACCCACCCCGACGAAGTAACTCTTTCTGGGCAGGGCGAGTGCAATAGAGCGGTGTCAGCGTTGGTCTACTCTATTGCACCCTTATGTCACCCTATCGCAACCTAATTTCGGTCTTGCTCACACTAACAACATCAGGGCGATTGCAAAGTCTAGCTGTTACGCCGCCCTGTCATTCTGAGCGAAGTGAAGAATCTTCTTGACTAAGCAAAATCGTGCTTATTGAAGAAGATTCTTCGCTACTCTCAGAATGACATGTCAAGGGCAGATGCGGAAAAGCGTGACCCGGCGAGGGCAGGGCTAGAGTGGGCGAGGGCAGGGCTAGAGTGGGCGCGGCAGGGCTAGACTGGACGTGACATACGAGCTTTGCCTTCGCTCTGCCGGATCGTGGCCCGGTTCTGGCTGTTCTCTTGACTATCTTTCCATCCAACTTATAATTAAGCTATCGCTACACGCTTAGATTGACTAACGATTTGAATAGTTCCAGAAAGGAACCCGTCATGAACAGTTTGCGTCGCCGCCCTTCTTTTTATGTGCCGTTGTGCCTGGCTCTTTTAGGCGGTCTGGCTATCGGCTTTGTGCCTGGCACAACCGCGCTTTCCCAGAGTAATTCTACGCCCGCGCTGGCTGGCTCGACCCTGACCGGGTGCGTAGGCAACCCTTCGGCCAGCACCGCTAACTTGAGGCTGGCCGACCGGGCCGCAGGGGCCGCAGGGAATACAGGGATTGACTGGTGCGACCGGGGCGACTGGCGCGACCGGGCCGAAGGGCGACCCGACTTACCTGCGGACAGTCCTGGTCAGTCCGTCCGCCGCCAACGACCCGACCCAGAACGGTACGGCTCTGATCACGGCGATGACGCTTATCTCGAATTCTAGTCCCAGTGCCGCCAACCCTTACCTCTTGAAGGTCGAACCGGGCAACTACTACATCACCACCGCTCTCACTCTCAAACCTTATGTTGATCTGGAAGGCTCCGGCGCAGGTACGACGGTCATTTCCTCTACCCTCGGTTCCGGCACCAACCCGCCTGCCACCGCTACCCTTATCGCGGCTTCTAACTAGGAAGTGCGACAGGTCAAAATCGTCAATTCTGGCACTAATTCCAATCAGGCCGCGATGGTCGCGCCTGCCGGTACGACTGGTGCTTCTTTCGGGTTCGTCACGGTCACCAGTTCGGGCGGTAGTAACAATTACGCCCTGGTGAACAATAGCAATAACAGCCTTAGCCTGACGAACAGCACTCTGGCGGCTTCGGGCGGTTCAAACAATACTACGGTCTACAACAAAGTCAACGCCACTCTGACCGTTACGGCCAGCAGTGTGACGGCTTCGGGCGGTTCCAGCCAGGATTATGCTATTTTCAACGAAGGTACGGTCAGCTTTAAAGTCAGCAGTTTATCGGCTTCGGGGGGTAGCCTGTTCACCGAAAGCATTTATAACGATGGTACAGTTACCTTTAACAGCAGTACCGCGACGTCCTCCGGTACTGGCACAAACTATGGCATCGAGAATTCTAATCTTGGCACGCTTACTTTTAGCAACAGTAGCGTCAGTGTCACCGGGAGTGCTACCACCAATGGCGGGATTAGCAACGGGGGTATTATGAGTGTGACGAATAGTACGCTAACGGCTTCCGGTGCGGCTACCAACATTGGCCTGGACAATAATGCCAGTAATAGCAGCGTTAGCTACAGTATTTTGACCGCTACCGGCACGGGCAGCAGCAACAACCGAGGGCTTGCCAGCGCGAACGGCAGCACTATTGTGGTGAGCAACAGCACCCTTTCCGCCTCCGGTGGCACGAGTGCTTACGGCGTCTACCGAACTAACGGCACGGTCAAAGTCAGCAACTCGCAGCTTTCCGGCACAACCGCGACGGCTTCTGGCTCTCCGAGTTGCCTTTACTCGCTCAATCTTACTTCCTTCGCCGCCGTCAGTGCTACTTGCGTGTAGGACACGGAAGGCTGAACCAGACCGCCCGGCCAGAGCCAACGGGTGTGGCCGGGCGGTCTGGACTTTAATTCCACAACCCTTGCTCGCCGGGTATACCGGCCATGTTCGCCGGGATAGTGCAAACGTCGTTCAGGTACACCTTGAAGGGTCTCGCTATAAGTCTAACCGCTTCAACTGCCAATCGCCCGCAAGGATAATCAGGGCCAGAACGCCGATGGCCGCCACGGCAAAACCTAAGAGTGAAACATTGTGTAGCTGGTAAGAGTGTTTAGAATAGGAAGCAAAATAGCCCCAATCTATAAAGCTTAAATAGGACGGCGACCCTTGCGCCGAGGCTGGCGTTAGAAGTCCAAATAACAGCCAGGTAAGGATTATACCGATAATGGCGATAGAATTTTGCACTACTAACACGAACAACGGGTCGAGCTAGTTCAAAAGAGCGAAAGCGACGGCCAAGCTCAGTCTTACAGTTGGGGTTAGAGCCGTTGCCATCTGCAAGCTCAACACCGGACTAACTTGCTTGGATGGTTACAACAACAGTTTAAGGAAGGTCAAAGTATCCAGCAGCTTCAAACCTATCTGGCAGCTTAGCCCCCATAAGTGCAAACATAGTGCTAATGAGAAAATGCCAGAAATAATATTGTAAATATCGCTACCACTATCATTATCAGAACCGAAACCAAAATTAGCGAGTTCGTTTTGGAGACTCGGCTGTTCTGGAGCTGATTTTGTTCACTTGCTGCAAGTGCCAGAGCCAACAAACTTAATAAAAAGCTTCCTATCCAGAATATAGCCGCCAATTGCTTAAAGAGCTGAGACAATAACATAAAAGTTGGTATCAGAAAAGAGAACAAAATCACTAATCTACGCTTGTTTATCTCTATCATCTTTCCCTCCAATAACTTTTCTCTAACCAACTTTAGCTACAAACTCAATTACAATATATTAGCTCAACTAGAGACGCTAGTTATAGATATACCCAGAATTGCTCAGATTAACCTTGATTGACACAAGAAACTCCTCTCAAGATTTAACGCAAGGCATAATAAGAGCGGTTTTGCTTTATAAATAAAAGCAAAACTAGCGTTATACAAATAACCTTAGCGTGTAGAGTATTTACTTGAAAGCATCAAAGATTATACCTCCAGGACTTGATGCCTAAGATAATACCAACCTAATAACCAATTTTGTCTGACTTAAAAGCACAAGATCAGTGCGCTACCGTATTGTCGAGAGCAAGCATAAAAGAATAGATGTACCTATACGGTGTTATTATGTAGTTGGCTAGATGGTTTGTCAAGAAGGGGGTAAGAGCTAATCGGCGGCCCGAATATTAAAAAGGCCGGGTGCAGGTTATGACCCGCGCCCGGCGATTGTTCGTAAGAGTGGCCTTAGAGGGCCGGGTGCTGGCGATGCCAGTCGGTGGCTTGCTCGTAGGCGTAGGCGACTTGCAGCACTTTTTCCTCGCCCAGGGCCGGGCCGAGGATTTGCAGTCCTACCGGCAGGTCGTTCGAGAAGCCGCAGGGAATCGAGATGCCTGGGATACCGGCCATATTTGCCGGGATCGTGCAAACGTCGTTCAGGTACATCGCCAGGGGGTCGGCGGTTTTCTCGCCGATCTTGAAGGCCGTCGTGGGCGAAGTGGGAGCCAGGATTGCATCGAAATTCTGGAATACCCGGTCGAAGTCCGACTTGATCATCGTTCGCACCTTCTGGGCTTTAAGGTAATAGGCGTCGTAGTAGCCGCTCGACAGGGCGTAAGTGCCGATCATAATCCGGCGTTTGACTTCCGGCCCAAAACCTTCGTCCCGCGTTTTGAGGTAGCCCTCGATGATGTTGGCGGCTTCCTTTTCGCTAAAGCCGTACTTGATGCCATCGTAGCGAGCCAGGTTCGCGCTGGCTTCGGAAGGGGCGATGATATAATAGGTTGCCAGGGCGTATTTGGTGTACGGCATCGAAACTTCCTCGATAATCGCGCCCAGGTCTTGCAGTTTGGCGACAGCGGCCCGCACTGCCGTTTCGACCCCCGGTTCCATCCCTTCCACAAAATATTCTTTGGGCAGAGCCAGCCGCAACCCTTTGACATCGCCACTGAGGGCGGCGGTATAATCCGGTACGGGCGCGTTAATCGAAGTGCTATCGAGGCTGTCATGCCCGGCGATAGCGTTTAGCACCAGGGCGCAATCGGTCACGTCGCGGGTGAAGGGGCCGATCTGGTCGAGCGAACTGGCAAAGGCCACCAGGCCATAGCGCGAGACGCGGCCATAGGTTGGTTTGAGGCCGACCACGCCGCAGAGCGAGGCCGGTTGGCGGATCGAGCCGCCGGTATCGCTGCCCAGGCTGAAAAAGCCCATGCCCGCCGCGACACTCGCGCTGCTGCCGCCGCTCGAACCGCCCGGCACGGTATCGAGGTTCCAGGGGTTGTGGGTGGTAAAGTAGCTGCTATTCTCGGTGCTGCTACCCATCGCAAACTCGTCCATATTGACTTTGCCGACCATCACGGCCCCGGCCCGGTTGAGGCGGTCAACGACGCTGGCGTTGTAAACCGGCTTGAAGTTTTCGAGGATTTTCGAGCCGCAGGTCGTCCGCACTCCTTCGGTCATCAGCACGTCTTTGAGGTTCATGGGTATTCCGGCCAGGGGCGACGCCGGGTTGCCTTCGGCCAGCGTCTGGTCAATCGCGTCGGCGCGGGTCAGGGCGGCCTGGGCCGTGACGGTCATAAAAGCTTTGACCCGCTCGTCGGTCGCCTCGATCCGGTTCAGCACGGCCTGGGTCAACTCGCGGCTGCTGATTTCCCGCGCCCGCAGGCGGTCGGAAGCTTCTTTGAGGGTGAGGTAATAGAGTTCGTCGGCCATTTTATTGTCCCCCAAAGACCGGGCGTACCCGGAAGAAAGAGCCTTCGCGGTCGGGCGCGTTCAGGAGAGCGGCTTCGGGCGGCAGCGACGGGCGCACTTCGTCCGGGCGCATCAGGTTTTGCACCGTGATGACCTGGGCCGTCGGCGGTATCTGGTCGGTTTGGAGTTCGGCCAGCATATCGAAGTAGCTTAAAATCGGGGCCAGTTCGTCCCGCATCCGTTCCTTTTCGGTGTCGCTCAGGCCCAACCGGGCCAACCTCGCCACGTTATCTACAGTCTCTCGATCCAGTTTCATCCGGGGAACTCTCCTAACCTTTTTCTCGCCTTAACTAAATAGAGCCGTTTCAGAGCCTAAAAAGGCCCCGGCAAGGGGCCACAACTTTGTAGCGTAGAGGTAATTATAGCATTCTCGACCGGGCTTCACAAGGCCAGACGATGCTTAGCTGGTTGTATTTCCGATGTGCAGGAAGGCTCTAATCTTATTTTCTAAATGTAAAGCAGTTGACAGTTTCAAACTTTAAGCTCTGGTATCATTCAAGTGTAGCAAGTAGCTACAAAATACGGGAGTTGATTGATGTCGGTACTTATACAATAAGACGATTTAACCGCCTGGTTGGTAGTAAAAAGATTATTTATAAAGTTTAAGGCGTGGAAGCTTACAACACTTTCAGCAGCAAACTTGACCCTAAAACTTTGCTGGCCGGGGTATACACCCAGGATGCCAGGCAAGGGCCGTACATTATGACTCCCTCGAACGCTTCGACTTCTGGCTATAACTGTGTGGTTTTCAGCAAAGCAAAGGCTTTCGGCGTACACACTCACATGTACTTTATGCCTTACTTCGCCAGCGATTGGGCCGGTAAGACCCTCTACCTGCGCTGGACGCGTGACTAATTTCCAGTTCTAGTTTCCGTCCTCGTCCTCGTCCTCGTCCCGCTAGTACGTTTTAGCCCTGCCAGAAGCCCCTCGACTACTCAACCCGGTCGAGGGGCTTTTGGTTTGGAAAAGGGCAAGACCGGGCGGTGCGTGGCGGGAGATGTTTTATTAGGGGAAGGCCGGGCGTTGGCGTGTGGGTAGAGATGTTTTATTAGGGGAAGACCGGGCGTTGGCGAAGACCGCCCGGCCACACCCGTAGGGCGTGGACCGGGCTACCCCAACGAAGACCTGTACTGTTTGACGGTTGCATCACCCCAGCCTGTTCGTTTGTAAGTGTAGCCCTTTTTTAATCCGTTCGACCACAGCCAACTTTAAAAACCACAGGCTAGGAATAAGATCGAACTGCCGGTTGATGAAACGGTCTAACACTACAGGGAGGGGCTACACTTAGC
>JBBRBE010000168.1:0-13502 GCA_038206175.1 Chloroflexia bacterium | reverse complement strand
ACGACGTTTAACGGGAGTTTGCATAGGCTAACCATACCATTCAATCCTAGCCCCTATCCGCCTTGATGCTGGCAGAGCAACCGTTCTTTTACAAGCTCGGTTGTAACCTTACGGTTACGGGTACATTGTTCCAGGAGCTATCTGACCACCAAGTTACCTCTATCGCCAGTCCTGGTAGGATACTGTTAGTGGAATAACAGGTTTCATCGCAGCCTAATGGCTGCTGAAACAGACATTTGAGCGACTTCACGTCGCAAGCCCCCCACTACATCAATGTTCTCACTGGGCCTATAGCTGTCTTCACTCCCAGGCTCAAACGAAATCGCCACGATGCTCGAAAAGGGCTAAGTTCTGTTACCCAAATGAAAAGCGGAACTTTATTTTCACCTAAACAAATGTTCTAAAAAGCTAAACCAGGAAATTTTAAGAAGGGGAAGGTTAGATAGTGTAAAACAAACATTGCCAGATTGCAGCTGGATACAGCTATATTCTACCCTACCCATAATTAAATACTTTTGTACGTAGAAACTTATAAAAGTATTAACGTCTAAAAGTACTGTGGGTACAGGTTTCCTGCTGCTCCCCTGCTGGCGGGCAAGTTATTCGGTCGCTTTGTCGCCATAGTGTTACACAGTTTAGTTAGTTTGTTAGCTAGCCTTGCCTTGCCTTGCCTTGGCTTAGTTCCTGAGTTGCAACATGCAACGAAGATTGTATCATCCCTCTCCCTCTGTCCCCTTTTTTTTATGACGTCTGAAAATGCCGCTTTTCAGACACCAGGGGCGGCCTACCGTGCTATAATGACCTTCTTACCAGACCAGTTATAAATAATCACGGGTAGAAAATAAGCAGGCTTCAGAATGGATATACCTTTACCAGTTCTGCTCCCGCCGGTCGCGGGCGATAAGGCAACCGATAGCCCTATACTACATATAATAGAAGAAGGAGCTTACTCGATTGAGCCGGTAGGAGTTGGGCCTGGGCGTGGGCCTGCCCTTGAAATCGAAGCGATCTTGGCCGACGTGACCGGACAACTGGCGGCCAGTTCGAGGCGGATTTACACCGGGGCGGCTCGTCATTTCGCCGATTGGTTGCGGGCCGAAGGCTTAACCCTGGCTTCCCTCAACCGCTCGGATTTTATTCGCTATCGGGTACATCTCGAAGCTTCCTATAGCAAGAGTACGGCAGCCCGCCTCCTGGTTGTGGCGCGACGGTTGCTCGATGAAGGAGTTAAACGCGGCGAATTGCCGACCAACTCGGCCAGTGGTGTCAAGGGCTTTAAGGCTAGCGAAAACGAGACGACCCACCGCGCCCTGACGGATGCTGAAGCCCGTGAACTCCTGGCGACGATAGATACAACCACTGCTATCGGCCAGCGGGATTACGCCCTGATTTATTTACTCCTACGTACCGGGCTGCGTCGGAGCGAGGTGGTCGCCCTGAACCTGGCCGACTTGCAAGAGGAACAGGGCCACCATATCGCCGTTATTCGGCATGGCAAGGGCGACAAACGCCGGATTGCCAAGCTACCCGTGCCGGTGGTACGGGCTATTAAAGCTTATGCGGAGTCTACCGGACATGGGTCGGCGGATGAGCTAAGGCCAGCCGGGGATGTACCGCTCTTTGTGGGGTTCGACCGATGGAACAGGCCCGTGAAACCGCTGCGCCGGGTGAGCGACAAGTTGATCGAGCGGGTGGTGGTCGCCAGGGCGAAAGCCATCGGGATAGACAATCTGACGCCACATGGTTTGCGGGCCTCGTTTGTAACTTTGTGTCTGGAAGCCGGTGCGCCGCTCCATATGGTGCAATACTGGGTTGGGCATAGCGACCCGCGCACCACCGAGCGTTACCAGCGTCGCAAGCTTAATCTGGACAATGCCGCCACCGATTATCTCAAATTCTAGGCATTTCTGATTAACTTACTTACCTTGATCCCAATTGGGGCGATTTGCGCCGACCAACGCCCTCAGTTTCCTATCCCTATCAAGTGCAAAAGCTTAGTGGCTACGTTATATGAGGGGTCTAGGTAGCAATGGAACAGGATTTTACTTATTGAACAAAAAAACTACTCTAAAAGCAATAACTGTTAGGGCATTGTGCTAGCTACAAAATTAGGTTCAGTTTTTGGACTGTACCAACTCTTCTAGCATAAATTGAACTTAATTTTGAACCTGAGCCTATCCTAACTAGCACAATACCCTAGATAGGAACGCCCGATTACGACGGGTAAATTAAAGGAAAGAAATGCCTCTACTAACGATCAATTCTGACACCGCCCGACGCTTCATTTTGGGCAAGCAAGGCTTGTGGCCTGGGCGACGTTGGTGCAGTTTCGAGGGTACACAACAAGCCTTACGTGCAATGGAATACTTGCAACTCGACCCGCTCCAAATTATCGCTCGCAGCCACGACATCCAGCTGCACAGCCGGGTGCTTGATTATACCCCTGGTAGATGGGAGGAAGTGGCCTACCAGCAGCGTAAGTTCTTTGACTGGGGGGGTTGGTTGGCTGTCCGACCAATGGAAGAATTACCATACTGGCGGGTGGTGATGCGCCGAGAACGCGATGGAGGGTATGGAGACCCCAGAATTCGCCAGATGGCCCTCGACCACGCCGAGGCCATCGTCGAAATGCGAACCCTTTTGCAGGAACGCGGCAACTTGAGCAATCGGGATTTCGAGATGGCAAAGCGAAGGCGCACCGAGAGTTATCGCGGTCGCAAAGACAGCGCGTTAGCTTTGTATTATTTGTGGCGCACCGGGGAAGTGATGACCCATCATCGTGAGAATTTCGAGCGAGTGTATGCCCTGACCGAAACGGTCGCGCCTACTCAACTAATTTGCGAAAGTACAGAGGCCGAGGCTGAGCGCTTTCTGGTCAAAAAGGAAATTAGTTTTTCCGGGCTGGCGCGGCTGAAGCGTAGTGCTGAGGCATATCACGGGCGTGGGGAACCAGATCGGGCTGCCAAGAAGTTGCTCGAAGCGATGTTGGCGGATGGCGAGGTTATCGAAGTGCAGGTGGAAGGCTGGAAGGGGATAGACTATACCCTCGGTAGCGATGTGGCGGTACTAGGCGATTTGAAGTCAGGGCGTGTGCCGGAGGCGTGGACACCCCTAGAGACGACTACGACCCAGGAGGTCGTTTTCCTTGCCCCGCTCGATCCGGTCAGTGCCAGGGGTCGCGCAAAAGTTTTGTTCGATTTCGACTACGTATGGGAGGTCTACAAGCCCGCGTCTAAGCGCAAGTTCGGCTATTACACCCTACCGATTTTGTGGGGCGACCGGTTGGTAGCCCGCTTTGACAGCAAACTTGACCGGGCAACGAATACCTACGTCATAATGGGCTTATGGCTGGAAGAACCGACGCTGGGTCAGGATGAAGCCTTTGCTCTGGCACTGGCCCGCGGGCTAGAGCGCTTCGTCATCTTTCTGGGCGCGAACAAGCTGGATGCCGAGGCAATTAGTGAGCCATTGTTGCGTCAACATATATACAAAGTTGTAAAAGGAGCAGAGTAAGAGGTGCGGGTAGCAATCGAATGGGTTGCTATGTATCGAACAAAAGCTCTGGTTTTGATCATAACTTAGCCGAAATCAGGCTTAGCGGAGGCTAACTGGCCTTATCTAACGCTATTATTACTACTTTTTACGTTTGATTCAGCCGATTTCAGTTTTATCCGTACAATTCAGTTTTGACTCTCTAACGAAGCTCGCCTAATTAAAAGCCGGTTTCTAAGGCAATCTGCACTTATTCTACTTAATTTGTGGTATGAGCTTATCAAGATTGCTTTTAAAAATAGCTTTATTGTTCGGCACGTAGAAACCTGTTCCAATGCTACCATACCCTGTGCCTCCTCTAAGCACCCTTCTTTGACCGCCTGATCTAATTGGCGCACCAGTCCTTCAATCTCGTTTTGCTGGTCAGGATGGTTTTGTATCCAGGCAGGTAAAGCCACCTGGATTTAAAGGAATCTTGAATTATCTGGCACAGTTGGGCATTGGTGTAGTCAAAAGCCAACGGGCCGATTACAAAAGCCAGCTTGGTAGGCTTATTCCCAGTGCTGTCTATTTTTCCGATGATGTTCTGAGCAAGTTGTTTGAGCGCGGCTTTGGAGGCTAGAGCGGCTATGGGTTGCTGCTGGTGAAGACCTGAAAGGCAAGATACGGGGTTGAGGCGGTAGTGTGTGATTGGCTTCCGCTTTGACTTTGAACCCCTAACGCAATAATCGCCACCAGCATGACAAGGCCAAAAACGATTTTACGAAACCGTCGGGTGTTCGTAATAGACCTTCCTCTTAATTTTCAGGCCCATTCTTGAACCAGGGTAAGTAAAAGCTAAAGGTAGTACCCTGTCCAGGTTGGGAGGTAGCGGTAACGAAACCCCTGTGTTGAGAAATTATCGAAAAGACTATCGCCAGACCCAGACCGTTACTCTTTTGCCTGGTGGTAAAAAAGGGGTCGAAAATAAGAGGTAAAACCTCGGCTTCGATGCCGTCTCCTTCGTCGCGTACCTTTACTTCAACGTAATTTTCTTCTTCTCCGTGGGTCAGAAAAGCCAGGTTCTGGTCGTTCCCATTCCTGTCCTCGGTCTTAAGGTTGAGGTTGTTAGCCTCAATCCACAGGCGACCTCCCCTGGGCATAGCCTGGATGGCATTACGTACCAGATTGTGCAACACCTGCGCGATTTGTCCCCGGTCTATTTCGACCGGCCATAAATGTGGAGCTAACTTGAACTGAGTAGATACCCTAGAACCGCGCAGCGCAAATCGAACCTCTTTTTGTAATAATTCGTTTAACTCTGTCCATTCCTTGCGAGGTCCGTCGTCGCTGGTAATGGGCAGTAGCTGCGGGGTTAGTTGGCGGGTCTGAAGAAAAGCTACTTTCTCAGCTTTTGCCAGTAATTCGTCCACTTGCCCTCGCTCAGTTCCACTCTTTAGCCCTAACCGAGCCAGTCCGAGATTATCTATTATGGTACTCAAAGTATTATTGACATCGCTCACAATTCCTCTGGCTAACATTTCCAGTGCGTTCAATGTCTCAGGGGAAGAATCCCGCTCCTTTTGGAGAGTTAATTCAAGTTGAGCCTTTTCTAATTCGGCTACGCGGGTCTTTAGCTTGGTGATGATAACTTCGTATTCGTTCAGAAGCGGTTCTTCAGGCTCAGGCATAGCTGGATAACTTCTTTCTCTATTCTAGTCTAGCCAGAGGTTCAGGCTATTTAGTTAGCTCAGCACATCATTTCAAAGAAAAGTTTGCTACCGTACCGCCTAGAACTTAGAAAAGGGGAAATTCTGGGCCTGGCTTTCCTATATTATGTTGTTTAGAGCCAGCTTTTCCAACCAGAACCGCTAACCTGAGCTGCGGAGGCTACAATCCGGCTTCCTGTAGAACCTGGGTCAATAAATCGCTTACTCCCAGACTGCTCGCCCAGTTATCGAGGTAGGAGAAATCAAGACCCGTAGTCTGCATTTTAAGTATACCCAACACATCGAGCCATTGCTTCTCCGAAATACTTCCCCCGGCCTGATACCAGACCAGTTTCCGTAAGATCATATCTTCGGCTGAGGCTACATTAACCAGAGTGGTTTCAACTCCTTCGATTAGAGGGTTGCGAAAGCTGCGGGCTAGTTCGCTCTGGTCAAATGGCTCGTTCTTAGGAATAAAAATATCAATCTTCAGCATAGTGGCCTGATGAATCAGATTGAAGGAAGCTTTACGTTCGAGAGCTTCGCGTAAAGCGATTTCACTCAGATAATAGTCGGCTTGCAGAGCTTCTAAAAAGGCTTCTATCTGGGCTGGACGTAAATCCGCTACCAGGTCGGCATCGTTAGTAGACCGAGGTATTCCTGAAATAGAACTGGCTACCGAGCCGCCAATGAGGTAAGGCACGCCGAGTTCTTCCAGTACCGCTACCACCGGCATAATAGCTTCGACTATATCCTGCGAAAGCATAAAAGTTTCTTTCCAGTTGGGATTTGCGTTTTGTAGGTAAAAAGTTGCAGATGGAGTGGAAGGCGAGCCGACTGGTATTAGCGAACGAGCCAACTCTTTGCCGTAAACTAACTCGGCAAAGGCCAGGGCGGCCCTGGCACCGGAAAGGTTAGGCTGCATTCTTTGCATGGTGGCCCAGCTCATCCGACGAGTAGTGGCGGTGAGAGTACGGACTTGCTTAAAACGACGGGCGGGGCCGGCCTGGCGCAAAAGCTGAAGGAGGAAAAGTTCCGCTTCTACACTGGTATCCTGGGATTGAGTGCGATACATCTTTTTCTCTGCTCTGCTCTGCTCTTATCTTACCTTGTCCTGGCTGCTTTTCTTGCCTACTCTCTAACTTTGCGCAGGAAAGCTGGTCACGAACGACTACACCTATAATTATTATAGCACTCCCGTCTTAGCTTAGCCTTTTAGTCTGCAAAACATTCGGGACTGTAAGCAACGGGCCAGGTGGAGTATTCAATTGACGTTACTGAGGTTGTTCAGGTAACACATTTTGTTGGCAAATATTTTTAGGGAGGAATTGATCCTAAACTAGCTAAGTTTGGGCAAGCGAGTAGGCTAATCAGTTCAGTTCTTCTCAAGAATGTTTAACCAGGTGAGTTTAAGCTCACGGGTTTAATAATTCGCCAACAATCCCGAAGATGCTTCCATCACCCCAGCCAGGAGAGCATTCTTTTCCGGCGATAAAATTGACGAAAATAGATCAAGCAATGGACAAGCCAAGCCCGCCTGATTATAACTTCCTGTACTCAAAATCTGTTTTCTATGCCTTCAGGGAGAGGATTGGTTTGCTCCTAGAAAAAAATACTCTCCTACTATCAAATTTTAGACCTAATTAGAACTTTTTCAAGAAAAATTGAGGTGTCACTAGATTAGTGACACCTTATTTGTGTATTTATCTACTTTTATACTTATCTACGTACAAAAGTATGTAATTAACTACGTATATAAGTACCTTCGCGGGTCTGTTGCTGCTGGTAGAAGGCTTCGGCGGCTTCGAGACCCTCGAACAGACGACGGCGCAGGTATTCGACGGCGAAATCTACTACTTCGCCCTGATTAACTTTGGGGACGCCCCGGCCACGCCCGCGCCAGCGTTGGACTGCTCCTACAAGTTGGTCGAGGTTTTCGTCGGTGTCGGCCTGCACCGCCAGGGTTTTGGGGATGCGCTCGACGGCAGAGCGAGGTCTGCCGGTGGGCCGGGCGGAGGTCGTAGCCTGGGCCGGGCCGGAATTGGCACTGGTGAGTGGCATCAGGTCGGTGGCGACGATGGAGGGAACTGAGCGCATGCTGGTACTGGGCGGAGCCTGGTCGAGGTCTGACTCTGCCGGAAAGCTGACAGCAGAGCTAGTGGCAGGAGCAGGGTCAGTCTCGACAGGAGCGACGGTCTGTGAAGGTGCAGGGGAAGCCGGAACGACCGCCTGGGGAGGCGCGACTTCGGCCAGGGCGGGTGCAGCTTCGGGTGCGGGTTCGGCAACCAGGCCAAAAGTTTTACGCATGGCTGAACTGTAATTTTTGTTGGTTGCCACTTACTTGACCTCCACACTACTGTTAGAAGATTGCACAGCGAAGGCAGCCAGAGCTTTCCAGTATTGAAATTGCTCGCCGCTTACGGGTCGGTGTTCGGCGCTCGAATTGGGGTATTCGGTGCGGTAGGGGACGGGTTCTTTGCAAACCGCACCGAATTTCTCGCGCAATACTTCGAGAGCTTCCTTTTCGTGCGAGCGGCTGCTATTGTAAGCGATGGGTATCACGGCCAGGGTTTGGAGGGTTGGGTTGACTTCGCGCACTTCTTCCAGCGTGTCCAGAAAGATGCTCAATCCTTCAAGGGCCATATACTGGCACTGGCAGGGAATGACAACCCAGCGGGCGGCGACCAGCGCGTTAAGGGTCAGGTGGTCGAGGTTTGGCGGGGTGTCGAGGATTATGTAATCGAACTGGTCGTTGTAGTCGGCCAGGCTTTTCTTCAGGACGCTGTTACCGTTAACCTTCGAGGCCAGTTCGTAGTTGACGGCGGAGAGTTCGAGCCGGGTCGGGATGACGGCCAGATTGCCTGCCCGGAACAGTTGCGGCCTGACTCCCCGGAACAGGCTGTACGAGCCAGTTTCCAGGCTTGACGGGTCGAGGCCCATCGCTTTTGTCAGGCTGTATTGCGGGTCGAGGTCGATCAGCAGGACGCGCTGGCCTTGCTGTTCTAACCCTGCTCCTAAATTCATCGCGGTGGTGGTTTTGCCTACTCCGCCTTTCTGGTTGGCGACGGCAATTACCTGTGTATCCATCTGCTCGTGCTCCTGCTTATATACGTTCTTACTTATACACTTTTCTAAGTACAAAACTATTACAAACCTGCAACTAACCTGTTGAGAAACAAGTCTTATCCTTTTGCACTTCTATACTTTTCTACGTATTAAAATACAAAATTATTTAAGTTGATAAGTATATACTTACAGACTTACAGACTTACAGACTTATAGACTTATAGACTTATAGACTTATAGACATAATAACATAAGAAAGTACAAAAGTATATAAGTTTGGACGTATTTAAGTATGTTCTGCCTCTGCTACTGGACAGCCGTTGCCGCTTACTGCTCATACATGACGTATATACTTATATAATTAAATACTTTTGTACGTAAATAAGTATTTACTTTTTAGATCGTATCGCCTGCTTCAAAGTGTGCGTAAGAATTTGAAAAGCTGCTGTTCACCAGGATGCCTTAATCAGCCACACTTGACGGTATGACGGGATTTTGATACCTTCATGAAGGTATTATGACGGTATTAATGATGGTATTATAACGGTATTCGTGAAGGTATTGAGAAATAATGGCGGTATTAGTGAAGGTATTTGAGACAACTTAACAGGCGAGAAGGGGAGGGAGAGTGGACGAAGAAGAACTGCGCACACTGATTGCGGGAGGCGAGAGTACAACGGTAGAGTTTAAACTCAACGCGCCCTGGTCGGCAGAGATGGCCGAACGGCTGTGCGGACTGGCAAATTCGCCACTGGGCGGAGTGCTGATAATCGGAGTTGAGGACAAGACCTGGGCAATCAAGGGAGTGGCGAACCCCGCCGCCGCTATTGACGAAATGCTCAAGGGTGCTGCCCTGGTCAGCCCGCCGGTAGCGTTTGTCGAGCCTGACCCGCAGACTGTCATGCTCGACGGACAACGGTTGGTGGTGGGCCGCGTGTCGCCCAATAACGGGATTTTACACCAGGCGGCGGGAGCGTACCTGTTGCGGCGCGGCACGATGACCAGACCAATGGATACGGCCCACGTAGCCGAGTACATGCACCGGCAGGGACTGGTGGTGTGGGAGACCCAGGCCAACCTGCGGGCAACCCTGGACGACCTCGATATGCGGGTGGTCGAGCGTTATCTGCACCACCTGAGCGCGGTAGCCGGACGGCCTTCACGGGCCAGTAGTCCGGTTGAACTCTTGACCTTGCTGGAATGTGTAGCCCCTGTGCGGCTGTCTCGCACAGGGGAGGAAGTGACGCGTCCGACCAACGCGGGCCTACTGATGTTTGGCGACGCGCCCCGCTATTTTTACCCCCAGGCCGAGATCATCTGCACCTACTACCGCGACGATAGCGGAGTACGCCGCTACGACGACCGCCGCACCATCACCGGCCCGCTTACCCGGCAGATCGAGGAAGCCTATGCTTTTCTCAAACTATATACGCCCGTCGGGGCCCGCATCGAAGGGTTTCAGCGGGTGGAAGAACCCGACCTGCCGCTAGAAGCTTTGCGCGAGGCAGTCGTGAACGCGGTCGTTCACCGCGACTATAGCTTGAAAGGCGAGGCCATCCGCATTTTTTACTACTCCAACCGGGTAGAGGTGCATAGCCCTGGCCTGCTGGTTCCGGGCCTGGCTATCGAGGAACTGAAGGCGGGCCGCAGTCGCTCCAAACCGCGCAACCCGGTACTGGCTTCGCTCTTGCGCGATATGCCGGGCAACTACATGGAGCGGGTCGGGACGGGCGTGCCTTTTATGCTCAACCAGATGCAGGCGGCAGGCTTGCCCCAGCCCGAATTTAGCCAACCAGGAGAATTTGTGGTGACTTTCTGGCGCAGCGAAAGTGTGCGGCGCACGACGCCTACTCCGGCCCCTGCCCAGGTCTACGCTGCGCTGCCTCAGTCCGAGCAACTCTCGCCCCTCTCCGAGCCATCCACCGCCGCACTCACTTTACCCGCTCAGGAACAACGCCAACGGGCCGCCCTCGAATACATCCGGCTCAACGGCTCGATTGGCAATAAGGAACACCAGCGAGTGACCGGCGCATCCGAGAGTACCGCGACCCGTGACCTGGAAGGGCTGGTCGAGCGTGGTAGCCTGAAGCGAAGCGGCAAAGGCCCGGCCCGCCGCTACACCCTGGCCTAGCGGCTTCTACTTGCTCTTTTGAGGCTAAACTAGAAACTTGTTTAATCTTTAGATACTTAGATACTTTTGTACTTAGAAAAGTATCTAAGTATCTAAATATATAATTGCACAAGGTGTTCTTGGTGCAACAAAATGGTCTGCTGTTGCAACACGTTCTACGTGGAACATTTGCCAAATCCTGACCCTATAACGAAATTGCGCAGGCGGTGCCTGCGCAATTTCCCTGGTTTTCGTGGTTGTGCTGTTTTGGACAGTAAGCAATCGTCCAGGTCTTGTAGACACTATGGGTGTGAGGCTCTAGCTATCCGCACGATTTGAGTGTTTGAAGTAAGATTGCCGGGCTAGACCGGGCGTGCTATATTAGTATACCTGAAGAGCCTGTTTGTTAGGACGGCTCAATAGGTAGTTACGCAGGGCAAAACTTCTAGCAGATTATTTCTTAAGCTTACAGAGACCTTTGCATGAGCGTTGAAACTGACGAAAACTTGAGTAGCACTTCCGCAATTTCCCTTGCTGGAGAAGGCGGGGTTGGCTTTGGGCTGGCCGGATGGCTGCACCAGGGGCGGGCCACCTTAGCTGACGAAAGCGGACTGGATGAAACTCTGGCTGGCCGGGTGCTGGCCGGGCTGGTGACAGTCTGGCTGGCCGGGTCAGGCTACCGATTACTCAAACCAGGAGTTGACCCGTTCGGGGAGTTGCTGACTTTGCACGCCCGTTTAGAGGCTACCGGCGGCTGGCTCGAACCGCCCGATCTGGGCCAGGCTCTGACGGAATTATTGGCAAGATTTCAGCCGACCAGTCTGCCGCCCACCAGGCCAGACGGACGGCCCTGGCACTTGACACCCGCCATCGGGCTAACTTTGTGTCGGCAATTGAACGAGTTGCACCAGATCAAGACGGCTCTTAGCGATGGGCCGGGTTTGTTTACGGCCTGGCTGGAAGCGGCCAACGCCAGGAATAGGGCCGGTTCGACTAAACCCGGCGCACCCGGTGGGAACGACCAGACCGGCCCGGTTTGGGTGGATGACGGCTCAGGTGGGGTGGCTCTGGTGGAAGCTTTTGACCGGCGGGTGACTTACTGGCAAAACCACAACGCGGAGGCTCTGAATCCAGCCTCACCTACGAGCGATGGCGACGGACAATTAAGTATGTTTAGCCTGGGCGAGGAAGTAGACGGGCGAGCCGAGTGGGTGGCGGACATTCCAGCCCGCGTGCTGGCCGACTTCCGGGCCGCACCTGGCTTACACTCCGAGCGGCGGCGGGCGGCTGAGCTAACTCTGTGGCAAACGGCACTGGCGGCTTACGCCGTCGGACGTGTCTCTATCTTCAAATCTCTACCCGATTGGGAGCTTCGTTAAACTTTTATGGCGTCTTCTTTTTCGTCCTTCTCTTCGGCTTTTCCTGGTTCGAGCGTGCCAGCTTTCGAGCGGGCTAAACTGCACGAGCGACTGACCGCCGTGCTGGGTCGCTTCCAGAATGACCTGGCCGCTACCCCTGGCCTGAGTGAGCAGAATATTCAATCTCTCTACATTGATGGGCCAGGCGGCAGCCTCTTGACCGCTCTCGGCTGGCCGGTGGACGTGCCTACCCTGTATCGCCAGAATATTAGTCTGAGTACCAGCACCAAAGCCGGGCTGCGCCCGGATGGGTTGCTGGCCCGGCCTGCTCCTAATCCGACCTCTAATCCTGCCCCGGTCAACCTTATCGCTATGGACGCCAAGAAACCGGCTCTTTCCGAGTTGCCTCACTTCGAGCCGGGTGAACGCCTCAACCTCGATAAGCTAAAAACGGGCGGTAGCAACCTCTACAACAAAATTCGTTATTGTGATTATGGCCCTGATGCGCCGCGCTGGTTGCTACTCACCTGCACCGACCGACTGTACCTCTACGATAGCGTGGTGAAACGCTGGGTGATTGCGCTTAACTCGGCTGCGGATATGACGACCGAGGAAGGTCTCGACCGGCTGGCGATGCTGGCCTGGCCCGCTTTAACAGTCGAAAACGCTAACGAATTGAAGGGCCTGGCCCGCCGCTACGACCGAAAACCACTGGAAGAACAGCTCGAAGACGAACTGCGCGAATGGCGTAAACGGCTGGCCGAAATGCTCTACGGACGTAATGCGTCTAACCCGGCCCTCGCCAGTCCTGAAACGGGCCTGTTCGACCCGCAACGGCTGCAACGAGCCGTCCAGCGAGTTCTCGACCGGCTGTTGCTCGTCCAGATTTTGCAGGATAAGGGTTTCGTCAACGACCTGGTGCAGAACGACCTGGATGTGCTGCAAAACGTGCTGGCCGTGCGCGAGAGTTACGCCGGGCTGACCGGCCTGACCCTGCAAGTGCCACCGCTTTACGAGTTGCTACGCCGGGGAGTGTTCGAGCAGTTTGCCAACCGCTATGGTTCGGCTATTTTCGAGCCGCATCTGTGCGACGATCTGGACTACGGCATACCAGGTAGCTCCGACGAGAACGGACTGGCCGAAGTGATGAAAGGCGTCATGCAGTTCAGCTTCCGGGAGTTCGATAGCCGCCGGTTAGGGACGGTTTACGAGCGGTACGCCGGGTTTCGGATTGATTTTGAGCCGGGGCCGACCGGGGTAATGCGGGCGGTATCCCGCGAGGATATGCGCTTTCGCAAGCAGAGCGGTACATACTACACCCCCGATTATATCGTGGAATATATCGTTCGGCATACGCTGGGTCAGACCCTGACCAACCAGACGCCTGCCGGTATCGCCGGACTACGGGTGCTCGATCCGGCCTGTGGCAGCGGGACGTTTTTAATCGGGGCGTTCGATGAATTGGCCGAGTTTTATCACGGCTGGTATAGCCGGTGGTTGCAGGCGGGGCTGGACGGGACGGTTGGGCCTGACTTTGAGGGTCTGGGCGAACTGGTAGCCCACTACCCGCGCCGGATTCTGGAACGGCATTTGTACGGGGTTGACCTGAACCCGGAGGCGGCGGAGTTCGCAACGGTGTCGCTGTTGCTGCGAGCTTTAGAATGGGAAAAGGCTCACGATTTGCTGCCTGCGCCCGGTACGATCTTACCGGCGGGAACGCCCCCGGTCGAGCCGCTGCCCTTGATCCTCAATCAGAATATTAAGGTGGGTAATTCTTTAATCAGTGGC